>CAILKW010000264.1 GCA_903834845.1 uncultured Bacteroidia bacterium
AACCGGCGAATTACCTAAGCTAACCTGCTTATATCTTTTCAAATGCAACCTGAAAGATTTAAGTGATTTTACAAACCGCTTTACCAACCCGAAGTTCGATTTCAGCATTGATGGAAACGAAGGGTTGCAATCGCCTCCGGTAGAGATTGTAAAACAGGGGAAAGCGGCGGTAATTGACTATATGAAGCTGTTGCTCAAAGAGCAAAAACAAAAATTGGCCCCAAAATTTAATTTTGAAGCTAAACTGTTGATCATTGGTGAGGGTGGAACAGGTAAAACAACCTTGTTGCGTAAATTGCAAAACGAGAATGCTGCCATGCCATTAGAAAAGGACACTACCTTCGGCATAGCTATTGATAAATGGATTTTTGATATTTACCCGCAACTTTTTACATCTTTAAAGGGTCGAACACAAAAAGAGATACTTGTAAACTGCTGGGATTTTGGTGGCCAAAAAATTTACCATGGAACACACCAGATATTTTTTGGCGAGAACTCATTTTATATATTGGTAGCAGATACACGAGAAGGGCTTACCGATTTTAAATATTGGTTCAATACAATTGAACAGCTTGCCGGAGACAATGCCCAACTCTTAGTAATTATCAATCAAAAGTTTGGCCATGTTTTTCAATTCGACAGGGATGGTTATAAAACCCGTTTCCCCTTTGTTGACAGGGATATCCCGATTGACCTGAACACCGGATATGATGGACAGGATAAAACTAAAGGGAGTGAAAACAAGAAGAAGAACCTTGTAAACCTTCAAAATATTATAGGTTTACAAACAAGGGTAAAAACTCGCATCCAGGAAATGCCGGTCATAGGAAAACCATTATCTGCGACTTATATTGCGGTACGCGAGGATTTGTTCAAAAGGACCGAAAACTATATCGATTTCTCAGTATATCGTAAAATTTGTGAAGATCATGATGTTACAGAATGGGACACTATACGGACGATGAGCAGGTATTTCAATGATATTGGGGCGATTACTCATTTTTTTGACGATGATTTTCTACGCGAACGAGTTTTTTTAAATTCCGACTGGCTCGTCAAAACGATTTACAAGGTTCTCGACGATCAAACGATAAAGAAGAAAAAAGGGAGAATTTGTCTGGATGATTTCAGCCATATCTGGAAAAATGAAAACCTCCATTCCGAAATTAAGCACCTTACCCTGATCATGGACAAATTTGGATTGATGTATCAGGTTATAGGTACCAATAAATTTGTTGTCCCGGCCCATCTTCCCACCAATAAGCCATACAGTGTCTGGCAACATGTTGATGATACTGCCTTGCTTAAATTCAAATACAAGTTCGACAATTATATGCCGGAAGGATTAATGTCCCATTTTATTGTGTCATTGCATCCCTATATTGAAAACCAGGATTTTGTATGGGGACTAGGAGTAAACATTGTTTATGAAAATACCTTTGCCGAAATATTGGATCCTCTTTGTGGGGAAAATATTTTTCAGATTATAATCGCAGGCGAAAGGAAGAAAGAGTTGCTTGCAATTATCCGTCTGAAATTTAAAGAAATTCTGAACCCATTTAAGAAACTGAAATATGAGGAACTGGTTCCTTGTATCTGTGATGAATGTAAAAACAAAAAAGAAAAGCACTTCTTTAAGCTTTCGACTCTCATAAATCTCAAATCAAAAATTAAGTCACAAGCAAAAGCACAGTGTGAAATTAGTGGGGATTTGGTTGAAGTGGATTCATTGCTTGAGGGGTTTGAAATGAATTCTGCTCAGGGAAAAGAAACCGAAACAAGTGCTTTGATCATAAAAGGGAAAATAGGTGAAGCGATTGAGCGGCTTTTACATGAAACGAAAGGAAAACCACATTTGTATAAAAAGGTATCTGAACTTTCAGCAAGGTGGAATCGAAATGAAGATTGTCGGAATAAAAATATAATTTCAGGTGAAGCCTATAATAGCGAAGTAGCCAAAATGATTACCTTATTGACTGATTATCAGGAAGAAAATATAAGCACTAATGCAGAACATGTAAGCCACAATTCAGATAATCACGAAATTACAAAACCATCGTTTTGGAAGAAATACTTTAAATTTTAGGTGCTGCTATTTAAACAGACCTTCAAGGTTTTCGAAAACCTTGAAGGTCTCAGATCATTTAATAAAAAAACCACATCATAATCATGACACACAAAGAAGAAATAGAGCAATTGCTTATAAAAGGCGATCTGACAAAGGCCATCGAAGAGTTGTTGAGGGGCACCAAAGCCAATGGGCAAATCCGTTTGCACAACGATTTGATTCTCCAATCGGCGCGGAACAATAGTAACGAAGCAGATAGCGGAAGGGGAATTTTAAGTTCCGATGACTACAAACGCGAAAAGGCAAGGATAAACTATGCCGTGCAATCCTATTTGGGAGAGTATTTGCCGTTGGCGGATATGCATGTTAATAGCGTAGGAAATAACACAATACCGGTGCAAGATGTGCCGAAAAGGAAGGATATATTTATCTCTTATTCTCACCATCCGGAAGACCAGCCCTATTTTGATGAAATAAAACGACAGCTTAAATCATTGAAAGCTTATGGATTAGATGTAATAGTTTGGGACGATACCCAAATACGCATCGGTGATGATTGGTTGTCCGAAATAACTAAAGCACTTCAGGCTACACGAGTTGGAGTGTTGCTGGTTTCGCAAAACTTCCTGGCATCAGATTTTATTACCACTAAGGAAATACCTGCATTACTGGATGCCGTAAAAAACGAGGGTGGTAAAATCATGTCGGTTATTTTGCGTAAAACTCCTTTTCAGCTTCACCCGGTTTTAGGGAAATATCAGGCAGCCAATCCACCGGAAAAGCCCCTCAATACCCTCACCGAACCGGAAAAGGATGAAGTATATTCTAAATTACTTGAAGATATTTTACATTTTTATGGTAATGGATAATTTTAGTTGTTAGACCTTCAAGGTTTTAAAAACCTTGAAGGTCTCGTAACATGTAACTGGTACCACGCCAGCCACGCATTAATTGAATAGTGATAGAAGTTCTCCTATTGCATGACATTCGATTCTGTTTTGGAGGAATACCACCTATAATTTATTGGTTAATTTAATTTCGGGTAAACGATTTCCTGACAAGCTATTTATGAATTCTTTCATAAATAGCTTGTCTTATTTAAACCTTTTAACACTATCTGTGTCAAAACCGGTGTTTAGAAATAAAAAGTCATTGTAAACCAGTAACACAAAGAATAGTGAAAATTGAGATTAACGGACTGAATAAAGTCTATCCTAACGGAAATCACGCATTAAAGGATGTCAGCATGACCATTGAGAACGGGATGTTTGGTCTTTTGGGACCTAACGGAGCGGGAAAGTCAAGTTTGATGCGCATACTTGTTACACTGGCAAAACCGTCTTCGGGTCAGATATTGGTAAATGGACTCGACCTCCAGAAGCATCGCAAGGAGATTAGGACTATGCTTGGCTATCTTCCTCAGGATTTCAGGTTTTTTGCCAAATTACGAACTTATGAGTTCCTCGATTACATTGCCCGTTTGGCAGGGATGAACCAAACATCGAAAAGAAACGAGGCAGTTGAGAAAATGCTCGAAGAAGTTGGGCTGTATGAGGCTCGTAACCGTTTTGCAAATAACCTGTCGGGAGGTATGAAACGAAGGCTTGGGATTGCTCAGGCATTGATTGGCGACCCGCAGATTATAATTGTTGATGAGCCGACAACAGGACTTGATCCTGAAGAACGGATCAGGTTTCGAAACCTCCTTACCCGAATCAGCGAACGCGATGTAGTAATCATTCTGTCAACTCATATTGTTGGTGATATATCGAGTACCTGCACCGATATGGCATTGATGAATAAGGGATTACTTGCTTTTAAAGGATCTCCTGAAAAGTTGATTACACAAGCCCGCAATAATGTGTGGCGCATCAATGCAACCGAAACAGAATACCACGAAATTCAGGATAAATACCCAATTATCTCTTCTATACCGTCTGAAGATGGCTGGGAAGTTCAGGTTGTTTCAAAGAATATAAATGGCTACGCAGGTGAACAGATTGAACCAAATCTGGAACATGCTTATGTGAATTTTATGGAGAACGAACTTAGTCAACACTGGCATGAGATCTGATGCTGACAGTTTTCGCAACTCCATTTTGCGCGTAATTCGTTAATTTCAAATTCCAAATTATTTATATGAAAGCAATTCACAATATTATGACCGTATCAAAATACGAGTCAAAAACACTTTTCAGGAGCTGGTTTTTCAGGATTTTCTCAATATTGGCACTTGTCTTTGTTTTCCTGTTCAACTTGGGAACTCAAACCAGCATCGGCTTTCCAAACGGCGATATGGTTTCCCTACCTTCGATGATTCCGTTTACTAACCTTTACATTATCAATATAGCGCAGGCAATTATCGCTGTATTCCTCGCATCGGATTTCCTTAAACGAGATAAAAAACTCGATACAACGGAAGTTATTTACATGCGTTCGATGACCAATGCCGACTATGTAATCGGAAAAACAATCGGTAATGTATGGGTATTTTTTGTTTTAAATTTTGTGGCTTTGGGTATGGTTGCTATTTTTAATCTGGCTTCTCCCTACACTCAGTTTACTTTAGCTCCATATTTTTATTACTTCTTTCTTATCAGTTTTCCTACCCTGATTTTTATTCTCGGATTCTCCTTTTTCCTGATGTCGGTAATTAAAAATCAGGCAGTAACCTTCGTTATTTTATTAGGTTATATCGCTGCAACATTGTTTTATCTTCAGAACATATATCATTATCTGTTCGACTACATGGCATTTCATTTGCCTATGACTTTTTCCGATTTTGTCGGTTTTGGATTTCTGAGTGATATTTTAGTTCACAGAGGAATATATCTGTTTTTTGGACTTGGCTTTATCGGATTGACAATTATGCTCTTGCAGCGTCTTCCGCAGTCACCTGTAATAAGGAAAACGACTTTGGTGTCGAGTATCATCTTTTTGA
>CAILKW010000265.1 GCA_903834845.1 uncultured Bacteroidia bacterium
AAATGGATCGCGCATTAGTTTATCGTTTCCTACAGTGGGTGCAACAAATGATTTACCACCTTTTAAGGCTTCCCATTTTAGACCGTCTTTACTGTAAGCAAAATGCAACCCATCCTGACCGTTATCGGTGAAATAGGAGAAAAGAAATACTTGATTCTGACCTACACAATTAAGGGTCAGCATTAAGAAAATCAGAATGATACATCGCATAGTGTATGTTTTTTAATATTTGTTTATTAATAAAATTATGAACATAAATTCTTATCCTCAAAGGTACGAGAGGCGATCAAGCTTTGAATCCGGTAAAAATGCGAAAAATGCAAAGTTGTGATATATATATTTAACACCTTGTTTCTTTAGTCCTAATTCGCAAAACAATCCAAAAATAGTCTGAAAATTTCATATTGACTTGCACATAATGTCAAATTATTTAAACGATTTGGTAAAAAGTATTTTAAGTTATCGTAATTTTCCATGTATGATAAAACAGTATTTATTGATTACCGGATTGTTTATCAATCAGATCATTTAATAATTGCGAAGGAGATTTCCCAAATTGCTTTTTGAAGGATTTACTGAAAGATGATGGATTTTTAAATCCAACTTCGTAAGCGATTTCAGAAACATTTAATCTCCGTTCGAGAAGTAATTCTCGGGAACGTTTTATTCTGATAAAGTAAATATATTCGATTGGAGTTTGTCCTGTAATTGCCTTTAGTTTTCTGAAAAGGTTACTTCGGCTCATTCCAATCAACTCACCAAGATCTTCAACGCTAAAATCATCATTATCAAGATTTTTCATTACAAAACTCATAACTTTTTCCATAAAAACCGCATCGAGGGGATTTTTGGTTATGTCGGTAGGAATGGAAATTTCACCTGATTGAAATTTTTGAATAATTCTTTTTCCGGACGAAATCAGATTTTCAACCTGAAGTTTCAGTAACCCGGGCTGAAATGGTTTGGGAATATATAAGTCTGCTCCAACTTCAAAGCCTCCTTTAACATTCTCCAAGGCCGTTTTTGCAGTCAGCAAAATTACCGGAATATGACAAGTGGCAATATCTGTTTTTAATTTATGACACAATTCGATTCCATCCATTTCCGGCATCATTACGTCACTAATTACTAAATCAGGGTTTTCATGTGCAATTAAAACTAAAGCCTCAGCTCCATTGTTAGCCTCCATGATCTTAAATTGTTCAGAAAAAATCATTCTGATATACTCTCTAACTTCCAGATTATCTTCAACAAGAAGTAAAAGCTGATTTTCTCCATATTGGGTCGTGCCTGTTGTTATTGATTTTGTGATTGGTTCATCATCATAAATTGACCGATCTGATTCGAGAACGAATATTTCAGTTGATCCTGATTCAGGAATAATCTGACTGATATTGAAATGATCTTTCCCAAAAGGAATCATAACCTTGAAACATGTTCCTTCACCTAATGTGCTCTGAACTGAAATAGTGCCTTTATGTAACTCAACAAGACTTTTAGTTAGTGATAATCCAACTCCTGTTCCACTTTTGGCATTTCTGGTCTGAAAAAAGCGATCAAAAATCAAAGGGATGTCTTTTTTATCAATTCCAATGCCATTATCCTCAACCTTAATGCTTACAAACTTTCTTGGTTGTGAAGAAATTCCTTTCCCGTCAGATTGAAAAGCAGGTTCTACAGTGATTACAATTTTCCCATTTTCAGGAGTATTTTTTAAAGCATTGGATAACAAATTATTCATAATCTTCTCCATTTTCCAGGCATCAAACCAAACATTTTCAATTTTGGCTGGTGCAATAAATCCAAGACTGATAGTTTTTCTATCAGCGAGTGGCTCGAAAGTCTTTATAATATCGCGGATAAAACTGACAAGGTCGCCATTTGAAACCTTTAGATCGCTGATCCCCAGATCAATTTTTCTGAATGTCATTAATTCATCAACCAGATTAAGCAAACGTTTACAGTTTCGCTGAATCATAATAACTTTTGCTTTCACGTTGTCAGAAATTGTTCGCTCGTGCAGTATATCATCTACAGGACCAATAATGAGTGAGAGAGGTGTCCTGAACTCGTGTGAAACATCGGTAAAAAACCGCATTTTCATCTGGTAAAGACTATTCAATCTTTCCTTTTCAAGCTGATCGAATTTGATTTGATGCCGCTGTCTGCTCTGAATCAAAGCATACCTGATAAAAACAAATAAAATCATATTAAACAGAACGAGGTATCCCAATATGGCATACCAAGTTTTCCACGGGGGAGGTAAAACTGTTATTTTAATCTTTGCATCATCATTATTCCAAACCCCAGAATTGTTGGCTGCTTTTACGCGAAAAACATAATCTCCTGAGTTCAGATTAGTATAGGTTGCTGACCTGTTTTTTGTGTCGGCGATGATCCATTTTTCATCGAATCCATCCAATTTGTACATATATTGGTTCTTTTCGGGCTTCGAAAAATGCATAGCTGTAAAACCTAATGTGAACGCATTATTTCTGTAGTTAAAGGATATCTGTTCGGTATGAGTAAT
>CAILKW010000266.1 GCA_903834845.1 uncultured Bacteroidia bacterium
CTTCGATGTACTCATAAGAAAGATGATTTTTTCTAAGCCTATTCGTTTACAATCTGTTAATTAACATGGGATGTCTAAACGCCTATACCTAAAGACTTAATTACAGACGAAATTATTGAGACCAAAGAGTCGTTTATTGAAAGCCTTACAATTGACAGTTATGTCATTCAAATTCCGTATCTTACCGACAAACGCCGGAATGATTTAGAAATACTTTTAAGTGTTTTCGACCAAAGAAATCCAGCTGATAATGATCACCATATTTTAAATATAAAGGAAGAAGATTTCCCTGAAAAGTATAGAGCCATCATACGAAAATTACAAGAAGCAATACAAGATAACGAAATGAAGCGGAAAATGGAGCAGGAAGACGGCATCATAGACGAATTGGAAGATTTAGAACGTGAAATTGAAGATTTGGAACAGGAAAATGAGCAGGTAAAACAGAAATTGGATGCTGTCGAACAAGAGAAAGAGCAGATAACACATAAATTGGATGCTGTCGAACAAGAGAAAGATCAAGTAAAGCAAAAATTGGATACTGTCGAGCAGGAGAAAGAATCCCTAAAATCCGAACTCGAAACCTTGCGTAAACTATTGGAAGACAAGAAATAACAGATATATGAAACTTTATCAATGCGATTAAGTATTTTTAATCAAAAGTTTGTATATTGCAAAAAAAAGGAATTATGATTGAGGAGTCAAAAATACATGAAATTGTAAAGATCATTGCTGGCAGCTTCAGTCCGGATAAAATTATCTTGTTTGGTTCGTATGCAACCGGACAAGCTAATGAAGATAGCGATTTGGATATATTGGTAGTTAAAGATACTGATTTGCCTAGACACAAGCGTAATATTGAAATTCGAAAGGCATTAATTGGAACTAAAGTGCCTATTGATTTATTAGTTTTTACAAATATTGAATTTGAAAGCGAGAAGACCCGAAAATACTCCTTTTTAAACCAGGTTATTGAAACTTCCAAAACTTTATATGAACGATAAAATTGAGGTAATAAGAGATTGGATTTATCAAGCTGACCGCGACCTTGGTTCTGCAATTATTATTTTTCAACATATTCCAAGATATTTTGAGACGGTAGCGTTTCACTGCCAACAAGCAGTTGAAAAATATATCAAAGGCTTATTGGTGTTTTACGATTCACAATTAAAAAAGACCCACGATTTAATTTTTCTTTTAGAATTATTGGCTGATAAAACCGCAATCTCTGAAGACCTATATTCCAAAGCATTGACAATGGAAGGTTTTGGGGTTGACATTCGATATCCAAATCATAAAATTCATCTGACTTTAGAGGAATTGGAAAGCGTTATTAAAATTGCCGGGGAATTTAGGGAATTTGTTAAGCAAAATATTGATTTTTGTATAGACGATAATGAATTACCAGACAACTAATAGGTTAGTAACAAAAATAATGACCTGACAGGGAGAACCATTAACTCTATGTTGCAGCCACCCTTGGTTTGAACAACAGACAAGTGGTTTGTGGCATAAGACAGCCATATTAAGTAAAAAGGTCAATGGAAGATTTGGAACAAGAAAAAGATCAGGTAAAGCAAAAATTGGATGCTGTTGAACAAGAGAAAGATGCCCTAAAATCCGAACTGGAAAGCTTGCGTAAACTATTGGCAGACAAAAATCATAATCAATAACATTTCTCTCTCATGCTTGCCTCTGACTTTCACTTGGTAATTTTCTTTTTTTACCTTTTGAAATTTTGTAATAACTTACTAAAGAAGCGATTAACCTACTTAACTATTGTTTTGAAGAAATAATTAATATTTTTGAATAATTTTTAACAAAAAGATTGTATATTCAAAAATTAATTACCAATATTGCATGAAGTATTAATTATTTTAAAATTTGCAACCAATGTGTTCACTTGTAAAATATTTTTACTGTCCTCTACCTAAGGAAAGAACCTTGTCAATTCATTCATTGACAATGGTTAAGCCTTGTATAACAGCCTGTATCGGCCTGAAACCCTCGGAGTGGTGGTGTTTTACATTTACTACAATGGTTTTACGAAACAGAACAACTTAAAACCAATACTTCCTAAAATCTAAAGTTATACTGACCATGAAAAAATTCCTTATCATTTTGCTGGCCTCCATTGCTACTCTATCCGCTTACTTTGGCTACCAGTACTATTGTGTGCAGACACTTCAGCTTTCTGAAGTAGTTGGGCATACCGACAACAGCTTTGCAAATATTGCCATAAACTTCCTTGACTTCGACACCGGCCTCACCCGCAACGATGTTAGGCGACTAAAAAACGATAAAGACTATTGGATTGGCAGGATGAAGGAGGTAGAAAATATTCACGATTTTGATCAAAAAATGCAGGCAAATGCAAAGCTTCTGTCTGATATGATGGAAGACCCAACCATGAAAAAAGTCTGCAAAATAATGACATCTTTGGGATTTGGCTTTGTGCTCAATTTACTTGGGAATATAGTAAACTGATTTTAAGCCATTAACTAAATAAAGGATCAATTAACAATTTAATATCCAGTATGATTAAAAATATATTTTTTTGTTCACTTTTACAGTTTAAATTATTAAGATGATTTCTGATCTATCCATATTATTATTCGATATACTGATTGTTTTCATGCTCCTTGGAAGCATTGGTCTTATTGCAATCGGGAAACCTATGGATATGAATTACAGGGTCGATAAGTTTTTGGATTCGTTTGAAAAAACCGATTACAACAAAAACGGCAGAGTAAAAACCGATTATTTGGTTTGGAATATCTCGGAATATACAGTCAAAATAGAGTATTGGATTTTCTATAAATGGAAGAATAATCCATTCAACCGGAAAAACAAGGTAAGCGTGAAGCTTGACAACATCAAATTGCCTGGTGGATTTGAAGTTACACTAATAAAAAAAAGTGATGATTTTAATGAGTGTCCTAGCGATTATGAGATGTTATTGACTAACAGTAGTGAGTTTTTAGTAAAGATCAAACAAACAGATAATAACATTGACTTATCACAACCCCAACTGGTAAAATATGACATTAATATTATTGGTGTAAATTTCAATATCAGAAAAACAATCAGTTACAAATTTTTAATAGGTGAGGATTTAGGTGAAAGTTGGGTGGCATTTGATCCTGGAACTACTGCAACAACAATTGCTTTTGAAAAAAATAGCACAGAAATAACGATTGCCAAAAACAAAGATGGCGAAACATTAACTCCTTCGGTTTTGGTTTTTGACCGGAACGCAATAAAATCTTCTTTTTACGGAGATGATGCGGAAAACAGGATTAGAAGTACGGCGCAATATCTCGGTTTTCGCTCCATAAAGAAGTTGTTGGGTTTTAAAGATACGAATAAGGAAACAGGCAAAAACGGAAAAGAGCTAGCTGAAAAATTGGTTGGCGATATTTATAATGATATAAAAAAGAATAACTTAGGAATTGAGAATTCAAAACGTGCAATTGTAGCAATACCGAACAATTACACGGCTGCCAAAATAAAAGATATGTTGTCGTGCATTGAAAATTTGGGACAGTTTAAGGAAATCCGAACAATTTACGAAGTAGAGGCAATTATATTTTACTATTTGTCGAACAAATCTTTATTGGAACGGCAATATAGCTGTAATAACTCCAATGCAAACGAAATAGTTTTGGTTTTTGATATGGGTGGAGCAACAATAAATGCAACTGTGGCTCAAATTTCAAAACAGAACAATGATACTTACGAAGTAAATATTTTGTCGAAAATCGGTTACGGAATTGGCGGTGATACGATTGATTACTGCATTTTGAAAAGCATTTTTGAGTATGAAAAAGATCTTGATTTACAACATTTAAACATATTTGATAAAAAAATCAGGGCAGCTTTAACACCAGAAAATTACATAAAGATTAAAGAAGATTTAATAAAGTTGTCGTTGAAAATAAAACTACAAATCACTAAAAATCAAAGCAAATCAGAATTTATACCAGCAAATGATTTGCAAATATATCTGACCAAGGCGGCTGGTAAGAACATTTATTTTGACTCGGACAGTAATTTTTACCGAATTTTCAAGAAATCTTCAAAATTCAGCATTTTGAAAAACAAGTGTTTTATGGATTTGATATACAAAAATGTGAGCGATGCTGTAAATGAGACATTGAAAATTGCAGGAAGTCCGAAAATCAACAAAATAATTTTGTCAGGCAGGAGCACTTCATTTCCGAATATTGAGTCAAATATAAGCGGTGAATTTTCGTATTCGCCTGACATATTGAATTTGAATAAAACAGGGGTTGCCAAAACAGCCGTTGCAGAAGGGGCGTGCTGGTATGGAGCGAATAATAATTGCATAAAGCTCAACAACCTGAAAACTTCGGCAAATTTCGGTTTTGTAAAAACCAAATCACCTGATAAACAGAATATTCAGTTTATAAATTTGGTTGGTGCCGGACAGAAATATGGAGAAACAGAAAATGTCGGAATAAAATTTGCCCAAAATACCGAAATTTTCCGCGACCTTTTCAATTTTGATGGTAAAAAAGTGAACTTTTATCAGGTAATGGGTAGCGATTGTGAAACCATTATTGCTGAAAAACAGAAACATAAATACAGTAAAATTGAAACAATTAAGCTTAATCAGGAGAGTGAAAAAATAGTCATTCGAGTAAGTGAAAATGACGATGTAAATTGTTCTGTATGCTTGGTTAATGGATACCTGGAAGAAAGAAAAGTCGTTATCGCCGATCAGGAAATTACCGAAGCCAACGAAGAACATTATACTTGGATATTAAGCAATTAGAATTTAACAATTATAACAAAGATATGGTCAAAACAGATACTTTGCAAAACGCAGTAAATATGATTTCAAATCGTATGGATACGATGGAAAATGCGACAAACATCCATTTGATTTTATTGATTGCAATTCTCGTTTTAATGATAATTACTGTCTGCTATTTTGTTGTTGGCGAAATACTCCATCTGAATAAAATATCGGCAGAAAAAAAGAAACACCATAATAACTCCACAGGGGTTGAAGCAAAAAGTGCAATAGAAAAGTTTCTTAAAATTCTTCCAAATTTGCCAAAAGAATTGGGACAACTGCAAATTTACAAGTCAAAAGCAGACGATTATGAAAAATTGGAAAAGAATCTTGAAAAAGTAAGAATCGAAAAACAAGCACTTTCAGAACAAAAAGAAAAATTGGAAAAGGGAAAAATAGATTATCAGCAAAATTTACTTGCAAAAGACAAAGAAGTCTCCGACAAACTGAAAGAAATTGAAGACCACAATAAGTCCAATAAAGAACTTTTGGAAAAAGTAAAAAAAGCAGATATTTTAAAAGATTTCGCAGGTAATGTGTCTGATTATCTTGATTTTTGCGAAAATATTCTAAAAATCGCCAACGAAAATATAAGCAAAACCGATGTTGAAACAGCAAAAATAATGGCCGTTTTGTTGCAACAAGCATTCCAGAAAACAACCGAAATGGCAAAATGGAAACAGATATGCAGCGATATTAAAGAAAAAGGCATTGCCATTCAAAACAAAGATTTAAAAAACTGTTTTCAATCCGACAATGACACAGAACGTTTAAATGCTTTCAAAACTTTGTGTATTAGTAAAATGAAACCCTTTACCAATGCTGTTTTAATTCTTTGTGAGGCAAACAGTAATTTGGCGAAATTTGTTGAAAATACGGATGTTTCAAGTATTGAAAACGAGTTTAGAAATAAAATTACCGAAATAAAAAGTAAAGCAAAGAGTATTGGAATTACCGGAATTACCGAAGTGAAATTATTTACGCCTTTAGGTAACAATACAGCGATTGAGGGGAAAATTTCATTACCATATTCATCGGTAACAAATCTGAATAAAGACATCATAATTGAAATAGTAGAATTTGGAATGAAAACTGAATTTGAAGAACTCACAAAAACTAAAGTATTTATCAAATAACCCAATATAGAAAATGGATGCGATAAAACATTTTTTCCTGAATTTTTGGCAATTTGCAAAGGAGGCTGACATACTTTGGTCAATACTTATACCAATCATATCACTTGTTGCGATATGGTTGCTCACTTTTATCATCTTAAAACTAATTGTAAAAACAGAACGGTTAAGGACGGTTTTTATGATACACAGAGCTTTGATAATCAGCTCTTTGTTAGTGGCAATGGTTTTAGTGGCAATGGTTTGTTATTGCTGGTCGAAAAACATATTTGCAGGTACGCAATTGGAATTTGCCTTTATCATTTCCTTGATTTTGGCGTTTATTGTGCCGATTGTTTCGCTCATCCTCTTGCGTGGCTATTGGGAAAAGACAAAAGTGAATGAAATAACACAACAACCTGTTTCGGCAGTTCAGGCACAAAACAATATACCTTTTATCAATAAAGCGTTCGCCAAAACCAAAATTTGGTATTTTGTCCCGTTCATTGGTTTCCTGTTTTTGATGTTTGCCTTTAATAGCGGTAAAAACCTTATTTCAATTGTGTATGACAATTCAACAAGTATGAATGGGAATAATGCGATTGGTGCATTGACCCAAACTTTCGGTACATTAGACAATAACAATGAAATTATCTTTACAACCCTTAATAATAGGAACTTCGAACTTGCTACTTGTAAAACGAATATCGGCAACATTATGGCAATTAAACAATCGAATAAAATAAAAGTAGGTTCTTGTATTCCTTATAACACTCCGTATGAAGCGAGACAAAATTTCCAATCAACTATTTCTGAGGCAGGAGGAAGTCCTATTTGTGAAGTAACCTGGAAAATGTGGCTTTTTACAAAAGAAAACAACAAAGAAAACAATGAGTATAAAAGCAAATTATTGATTATAATTACGGATGGTGATGACCTTCTTGTGAAAGAAGACTTACAACGCAATAAAAAATTTCTATTTGACGATACCGAATTTGCGGAATACTACACGCCTGATAATACCTATATTGTTGATTATTCCGCTGATGGCAACGGCGTAGTTATCGAAAAATTCCGCAACTACGGAGCAACCATTTATCCTGCCGTAACAAGCGTTGATGATTTTCTTTCAGCCCTCGACAATGCCCTGATTTCGTTTAAAAAAAATATATACTTGATTGTTTGGACAATAGTCATCTGTATATTGGGTACAATAATAGGTTTAGTTATCACGCCTAAAAAAATAACAATATGAAAAAGTTTTTTCTCATTTTTATACTGATAGTCAGTGTGTTTTGTGTAAATGCACAGAAAAATATTTTTGTATTGGTTGATGTTTCCCAATCGGTAAAATCGTTTCAGTTGGATAATGCCAAAAATGCATTACGGGAAATTTTTAACACTGGGAACACTACTAATGGAACAGTTGTTGGTGGCAATTCGTCCGACTTGCAATTTTACAAGTTGCAGGCAAACGACAGGGTTGCAGTTAATGCCTTTGGCAAATTACAAACTTCTGCCAATATTATTCCCATTGTCAAAACACTGAATAACCCTGCTAACGAAATTGAAAACGTTCTTAATTCAATCGTATGGTCACCACGTGATAATTTGACTTATCTGACTTTGGCAAGGGCAAAAATTGCTGAATTTGCAAAAAATCACCATATCAACGATTATATGCTAATTGAAATCACCGATAATGTGAACGACGATTACGGACCCAATGGCATTGCCGATTATCAAGGAAAAACATATTTGGAAGATTTAATTACCCAGTACAATACTACAACCAATAAAGTAACCGACAATGGTTGGACAAAAGTCGCCTTTGGAAGTGATCGGAAATTTCTGTTGTCTTTAACTTCTGGCGTAAATATATCAAACTACAAGCCACCAACATTCCAGGCAACAAATAGCGGAATAACCATTACTTATCCGTCACAAACTAAAATGGGTGCAGAGTATGAAATTAACGATGCCTTATTTACATTGACTTGGGCATGTATAAAATGCAACCCGAATATGGAATACTCTGTTACGATACAAGGTTATGATGGAAATACTTATACGGAACAAATTGATGCCATTAGAAAAGATTCTGCACCTCTGAAACTTCCTCAAAACGGTATGTACCAAATTATAGTACAGGCAAAAAATTGCAATTTAGTTCCAGATACAGCCTATATTAGACTGAATATAGTCAAAGACACCAAAATAAAAATTACTTCTCCTGTCGGCACAAGTAAGAAGCCTAACGAAATAAAAAGCGAAAACGCAAATGTAAGTTGGCGTTGCGCCGATTGTGATGAAAACACTAACTATACAGTAACCATTGCAGGAATTGACGGCAATAAAAACAAAGTAAAACCCATCAAAACTAAAAATTTCTCGGTCAGTTTCAATAATTTGTCGAGCGGAAAATACCGCATTACTGTTTCTGGCACAAACGGAGCAAGTTCTGATACCACTTATATTGAAATGGGTTCAGGTGGTGGCTCTGGCGTTTTCTGGTTTATTCTTTTACTGATAGCCATTGGTGCTTTCGGTTTTTTTTTAACAAAAAAAATGAACAGTCCAAAGCCAATACCAAACAGCTCAAACAACAATAATAATCGGTCAAAAGGCAATAGCAATAGTAACAACAGTGCCGGTACTGCCGACGATGGAATTTTTTAACTCAAACTTTTATTTCTTAATTCTTAATTAATTCTCATAAGTATGGAATTTTTAAATGATTTATTTTTTAACACTGATTACACAAATTTACCGTTTGTGTTAAGCAGGATAGCCGTTTTTGTTGTTTTAAGCATCGCAATAATCTGGCTGCTATGGACAATTCTTTCAAAAAAAATGTACATCAAAAATGAAAAATTGCCAAAAGAATTCAAACTGAAACTCGTATTGATATGGAGTTTAATTTTCTATTTTTTGTTTTTTAGCATTTACCTGTTCTTTTTTTTCAAGCGAATCGGCATAGATTCCTTTCATTGGGGAATTCCAAAATTCTATTTGGGAATATCCTCACAACTGATCTGCATAATTACTGTAATCGTATTGTATCTATTTATACAGTACCAACTTACAAAAGAAGTGAAACAATCACATTAAAATCATAAAAAATATGGCAACTCCAACAATTATTATAGGCCTGGGAACAAGTGGTTTATATGTTCTCGAAAATGTACAGAAGTATTATTACGAAAATTTCAAGGTAAATAAACCTGCCAATTGTCAATATCTATATATAGAAACCAACGAAAAAACTTATCCTACAGGAACACCGGCAGGTAACGATATTCAGAGGGTGTATATTAGTTTAGACAATATGGCAGATATGATTGCGGGTATTAAACGCTATTGCGAAGACCCGAAATGGCTGCCAGATGCAGGCACCGTACTTACCGCCGGTTTGGGTGCTGGCGGTATCCGTTCCTGTGGGCGATTGGCACTTTGGGGAACAAATGACAGAAACGATAATTTTACAACTGTCATTCAAAAAATCAACAATGCTTATGACAAAGTAAATCCAACACACGGAGAGCATACGAAACCAACAGTTTTTGTCACCGGTAGCTTAACCGGTGGAACTGCTTCGGGTACATTTATTGATTTCGGTTATTTGATCCGTCATTTAATTCAAGGTATTAAACATTTATACGGATTATTCTTGTTGCCAAAGTATCCCGATACGATCAGGGGTTTTGAAGTAATGTACGGCAATACTTATGGCTCACTCTACGATTTGGATTTCTTTAACAAGGAAAATAATCTATATGCTACACATTGGCCCAATGGAGTTATATTTCCCACTATAGACAGCGAAGGTATTAAAACAAGCTCGATTGACGAAAATCCACCTTACGAAATTGTTCAGTTTATCAGTCAGGATAACAAAGATGGAATGCCTGCTATCAGTAATTTGGAAGGTTTATATAAAATTGCAGGATTGTATTTGTTCCTTAATATTGCAGGTATTTTTGACAAGCGTATGGAACGATTAATCGATGCAAAAGGCAATTCCGCTATTGGTAATTACGGAACATTTGGTTTGTCTGCAATTCAATTTCCAAAGGACAATATTCAGGATTATATCGCTTGCGATTTGGGTATCAATCTTTTAAAACGATTGACAGATTCAAAAGAATATTACAAAAATGACCAAAAAACGACGATAAACCGTGCAAATATTAAAAATATTGTTCCACAACGAATGGACGATATTTTGATTGAAGCATTTAAAACTTTGAACGGCGGGTACGACATAGATTTGCAAGAAGCTATGCGGCAAGAAGTTGAAAAAATTGGTAAAAACGATATTACTGGCGATAAGATTCAATATATAACTTCTTTATTTTCAAGTAATTCCAACGACAAGTTCTATTCAAAAGTAAGTGGGAATATGCTGACGGCTCAAAAAATTATTGTGGATGGAATATACAAAATGGTAGATGATGCCTTTCAAAACACTGAAAATCTGTATTATGGAAAATTCGTACTCGAAGACATTGTTGAATATATCGACAAACTGCTAAATTACTGGAAAAAACTCGGACTTTCATCATATTCCGACAGATGGGATGGGACATTAGGTGAGGAAGCGAAAAAATGTCTCAAAAACACCTATAAATTGATTTTGGAAGAAGATAATGTAATTTTCGTCCGTTTCCAAAATATTTTGGAACTGATGAAAATGCACCTTTCTATCTCATTGTTGGTAACTATCAAAAATCACATTACCAAAGGTGAAATTCGTATTGAGGGAAATGTGAGTGAATTGCCAAAAATCAAATTCTTCAATGATTTGATTACCGACCTCCTGAAAGTTATCGGCTCAGTTGATAATGACGACAGTGAATCAAGCCATTTAAATTTCACACGAAGAAAAAAGAATATTCGTGCCGAAATTGAAGACGAAACAATAACTATCTTTAAAGTTTATCCATCAAATTCCTTTGATCAGGAATGTAAAAAAGGAACTGCAGTTTTCGAAAATAAAAACGGACAGGTGCGTTCCCTTAGAAAATTGAAAGATATCCCGGAGTTCAATTTAATGAATTATTTCAAGGAAAAATTGGCTGGAAAATTCCAACAGGAAGTTTACATCGATTTATTGAAAGATTACCGCACAAAAATTGATCATACTAACTGTGTCGAAGATTATGATATTCTGTCGTTTATCAATTCTAAAGAGGAAAACAGAAACAAGTGTATAAACACGGCAAACAAATCTCACTATCCGTTTATCCGTCTTTCCCGACAATTACCTCCGAATAAAAATCTACCTCGTTTCATTGTATGTGACGATAACAATAAAATAAAGACAATTATTGAAAAATTCAGCAAAAACAACGATTTCAAATTTACTGATAATAAAGACGAAAAGCTTGAACTTCCCGATTTAAAAAATATCATTGTGTTTTACGATGAAAAAGGCAATTTCATCCCCATAACCGATATTACCTACATCAGGCAAATGAAAGAAGTATATGAGAAACGCCCGCAAGATTTGGCAGACGAAAGCGAAACAGATGCCACTTGGAACAAAAAACGCAAAGCATACATAACTGATTAAAAATAATGAATTAAAATTTAAAGCTTTTGAGATATGATACCAATTTCAGAAAATCAGAACGAGATTTTAAGGACGGAAAGAATCAAACACAGAAGAATTGCCTTTGCAACGGCTATTTCGGTGGCGTTTCTACCGCTGTTGATTTGGGCATTGTTTTACTTTGGTGCAATTCCAAACAATCCTTCGTTCGACAGCGATATTCAAGAACCGGTGGCAAAGGTTGTTACAAAAAGCGGCACTGGAACGGCATTTTTAATTTCGCCGAAAATGTTGCTTACAGCACGCCACGTTGTAGAAGGTATGGCTGTAGGTGAAGAAGTTGAGCTGTTTTTTGAACACTCGCAAAACCAAATGCAGGTAAAAGCGAAAATCAAATATATTACGCCAACCGACAAAAAAATAGTTAATGGACAGGTAGAAACGGATTATTTCCTGACCGATATGGCAGTGTTGGAAGTTTCGGAAATAAACGATATTGCGCCGCTAATTTTGGGCGAATCGTCTGTGGTGGCAAACCTTGACGAAGTAATTTTGATTGGATACCCCAACGGTGACTATTCTATTACTAAAGGCAATATAAACAGCCAGAAATACCACGATGCCGACTTGTTCAAGTTAGATGCTACATCCAACCCCGGCAACAGCGGTGGACCGTGCATTTTGAAAAACGACAACACGGTTATCGGCATTTTGGTTGGCGGTAGCACAATTGCCAAACAAGGTGAAAATATTGCATTGAAAATTGACAATGTGAAAAGTATTTTGGATAAAGCAGGAATTAATCATTAAGCGTAGTGAAGGATACAATATTTCATAAATTATTGAAATGGGTAATTGCGAGCAGCGTGAGTTTGCTTGCACTTCCCATTTCGGTATTTGTTATTATTTTTTCGCTGTATCCTGATTTGTTATCGGTTAATGATTTTCATTTTGATCAGTTGAAGAGTTATTATGAATTATGTGATATTGCTAAGGATAAGGATTTTATCACAAAAAATACTGCTACTCTTTACTCAAACATAGCCCCTGCAAAAATCAATAAAAACCATTTATTGGTAATTGACCAAACTCTATCAACTGTTTTTGAAGGTATTGGATTGGATAATTTGAAAAAGGATTTAATACTTGCATTAAAAAAATCTACAAAAGGTGAGCTTGATACAACTTCAATAAAATCATTGATATATGAAAAATTGATCCAAACATTTGATTTAGGTTATAATTTGGACACATTGTTTGTCTATTTTTATAACGGTAATAAAGATCCAGGCAATACATGGATTAAAGTCAGTAATGATACTTTCACAAGAAATATATTGGAATATTTAAAACATTCGGAGAAAATAGAAGGGCAAGAGACTGATTTTAGAGAAATATTTAAAACCGTACAGGAAAAAATCACTAAAGTTCAAGAATTTAAAAATTTAGATTGCATTACATTTTTATCTGATTTTTACCACGAACCTAAAAAAGATTTAATTGATCCAGATTTTATTAATTTCAAAAAGGTTTCCAAAAACATTAAAATTAACTTAATCGCATTATGGAATACCGAATATTCGGGTAAAGACAAAGAAAAAAGGATACGAAGACAAAATAGTTTTATCGCTAATTTTGATAAATATTTTAAGGGAGTTGGTGGAGCTACCGAAAAATTATTTATTAATGATTACGATGACAGTTTATATTTAAATCACAGCAATTTCTTAGAATTTGAGGAGATTATCACATATAAAACACCAAAAAATTATAAACGAAATGATAGTCCCAACATAACTTTTTTCTCTCAATTATCCAATTCATTGAAATATGATGAGGCTATTGTTAAGATTATAATGGATACAAGAAAGAGTTTTCAATGGAAAATAAAAAGCATATTCGGCAACAACAAAACTTTTATTCTATTTAACCCCGATTGCGATACATCAAAAACAAATAAATGTATTTTAAATCAATGGTACGAAGAAGAATGTGACTCACTTTCTTTGTCAATAAATTTAGATCATAATTTGAATATTGACGATTTAAAATTCTGCTATGTTTTTAACAAGGATAGTAAAAATAAATTTGAAGAATATGACATTAAAATCAAAAAGGTTTTTATTGAACAAAAACAAATGGAAATCCTTACAGTTATTTGTAATATATTCTGTATTTTATTAATTATAATTTTGATCGCTGTCGAATGGTTGTTTTATCAGCTTTTCTATAATTATATAAATTATTTTTATAAACATAACTTGTTAAGTTTATTGAGTTGGGTTTTTATTATTATAATTTTAGGAGTTTTGTTTTACTTTTTGCTTAATATTGTTTTTTCGGCTTATGATTACTGTTTGCCAAAAACAATTTTAATCATTATTACCATCATGTTATTTGGTAAAATAATATGTTTATGGGTAATATTTTTGTGGATATTAATGCCGCACCTATGGTCAGGATTGAGATTATTTAACATCCTATTGGTAGAGCCATTAAATTGGGGAGTAGGTATAGGTGGGGGGGGCAGAAGAAAAGTCCGATATAATATAAAGGAAAAAAGTAGATTATTTATTAGTAATAACAAAAAAAGAATTTGCAATAAAGCAAAAGTATTTAAGGATAAAATAAAGTCCTATATAAACATGATAAAAGAAACAATACAAAACACGGTATTAAATATTAAAAATAAAATTCAAAAAAAATGAAAAAATACAAAATCCAAAATGTCTTTTGTGCAGTAAGCGCATTGGCTATTTTCGTAGGAGTTTTCCTTAGCGAGTTGAATATCACGCTTGGTGATTTTTTAATCAGCAGCGGTATTGCTTTTGGTATAACGAGCTTATTGTTGTTGCTTGTTATATTGGCGTTTTATATGAAAAAAACGAACAATATGTATAAACTTTACATTTACAGAAAATTGGAGTTTTTTAGTGTTTTTTTCTACACATTTTGCGGATTGGCAAGTCTGTTGATTTTTAACCATTTTATGACAGTTTGGCTACGCACTGGAGAAATACGGGAAAATTTGAATATCCGCCAGTTGGAAAACATGCTGCCAGAATACGAAAAATATGCCAATCAACGAATTGCAAATTACGAAAATCAATTAGTTGAGGCAATTTCATACAGCAACGCAAGAACGCAAGAACTTATAAATTTAGGTTTCAACACTTCTTCCACCGAAACATTGGAAAGTCAGAAAGTGCGGAAGATCGAATTACTGAAACAGTCTTTACGAAACTATGAATATAAAGAATTCACAGATACTATTACAACACAAATTGAAGAATTTGTCGGTAATGTTGATGGATTTTCACCAATTACTGCTCCAAAAAACATTACAAAAATTGAGGAAATGGCTAAATATTGGGAAAATCGATTAAAAAAATATTCGCACAAAACGATGAAAGGAGAAAAAGCTGAAGATTTCCAATTTGAAAGCACCTTTGGTAATGTAAAAGATATTTTAACCGGATGGAAGGACAATATCTTTATGCCCCAACGATTTTTAGGATACGGATTAGGAATTTTTGCACTGATTGTTATGCTATTCCCATATTTCAAAGTAAAAAGAAGTAATAGATGTAATTATTAAAATATAGACAAAATTATGAATTCAACAGATTTTATAAAACTTAAATTAAAAAAAGATATTATAGATGCAATATCAGATGATCAAAATGTTGCTATTCCAATTGACATAAGACAAAAATTAGACTCTGGTGTAATTTCAATCCGCGATTTAGAGAATGCAGGTATTCCAGATGATATTATACCGCATATTTTTTCTTATTCCGAACCCAATTTGTTATCAATACAGGATAAAACCCCTGACAAAATCATAGAATCTGATATTTTAGAATTTTATTTCTGGGGATTGGCATCTTCCGGAAAAACTTGTGCATTGGCAAGTATATTACACACTATTCAGAGCGGAGGAATAGCAGGTGTCGGTTTTGAATCGGCAGACAATTCATACAATGATGCATATCTTCAGAGTTTAAAAGACGAAATAATAAAAAGTAATGGCATTGCGTATTTTCCCAATCTCACACCCTCTGGAATAATCAAATATATGAGTTTTAAATTGATACAACAAATAGAAAAAAAGAACAAAAAGTTTTGGTCAAATGAAATTATAACATTAAAAGAAATACAAAAAAGAAAAATTGCTTTTATTGATTTGTCAGGTGAATTGATACGTATCATTGTTGATAATGATGTTAATAAAGTAAATACACATATTGATGATATCAAAACATTAAAAAATTTGCTTAATAATGGCAGGAACAGAAAAATCCATTTCTTTTTTATTGATTATGATAGAGATAACGATTCCCTTAATCAAATAGCGTATTTGGAACGTATGATTAAGATCTTAAATAAAGAAAAATCCTTTGTTAAAACTGAATTTATTTATATCGTGATAACAAAGTCGGATATGTTTCGTAAAAATGGCAACATTATTCCCACAAATCAAAGACGTGATTTTGCAAAAACACTCTTTAACGATAAATACCATAATCTCTACCTTAATCTTTTAGCGGTCTGCACTGACCATCAAAATGGATGTATCAATGGGGACAAAAACCTTCAAGTTGAGTTAGATAATTATATTCTCGACTTTTCGATGGGTGATGTTTATTTTAAACGAATTTGTAAATTTAATCCTGACTCTGCAAGGGAAATAATAAAGATATTAATACATAAAGTTAATACTACCGATGAAATATATGAGTAGAAATAATACTAAATAAATATATTTTCTTATGATACAGATAGTTTCAGGTATTGACCCTAAAACAGGTGGGTATAATTCAAAAATTAGGAGCAGCCACAAAGGCACTGAGAATTTTATGTACGATGTGATTTTAAATGGAAAAGCCATAACAGGAGGTTCAATTTTTTATTCCATTCATTTTGTCGATCAATATTTTGTGTTTTCAAAAAATAAAATTGTTCGCGACCCGAAAGGTACGGACAGATTCGGATGTTTGTCGTTTTCTATTGCAGGCATGGAAATAAAAGATATCTTTAAAGAAATATACCTCTTAGAAAACAAATATAATAACGACAATTTAGGTTATAAACAAGAAAATGATAAAGAAAATGTAACAGGTAATTTTAAAAAAGACGGTTTATCTGTTTTTGTATACTACGAAAACAAAGATCAACTTAAAAAATACTTTTTGTGCGACAATAGTTACAAAAAATATAAAATAATATTTTTCATTGAAGAAAATTTTAAAGAAAAGAAAAAGGAAAGTAACCCACTGAAATCTATATCTTACGACAGGAAAACTACTTTTGATGAATTACAAAAAAAAGAGTATATTCATACAGATACACCAAAAAGCACAGGCGACATTACCAGTCAAACTGTGATTCAAAATAAAGAAATGAAAAGTTATTGGAACAAATTTACGCAAATCAGTGTAATTGTGATTTTTATCCTTAATATTTTACTTATTATTGGTGGCTGGTGGGGGTATCAAAATTTATCTTCCAAAAGTGCTGACATAGAAAACAAGCAAATATTTAAATTAAACCAAAGTATTACCACATTAAACAATCAAATTGGGGTGCTGCAAAACAAGGTGCAAAGTCTTGAAGTATCAATAATCAATCATTCCAAACAACTCACTGTTCCTCAAAAAGTTGGTGAAAAGGCCGTTAAAGAGGAGGATGGTAGTAAAGCAGTTAAAACAGATATTAATTCAAATACCAACGAACAGCTTTCAGATGATATGAAAAATTTTCTGCAATTAGAGTGCAAGAATATGACACTTTATGAGATAAATAAAAAAATAAATGGATATTCAAATTGGACAAGCTTCAGAAGTTTGAATGGGTTTGCATATTTTGTTACGCTTATAGGAAAAAATCCTCCTGCAAAATCAGAAATTACAGCATTCATAAATAATTATCAATTAAATTTAAATGCGAGCGATTTTGAGTATGTGAAGTTTGTTAAATATTTGTCATTAAAAGAGGATGCGTTCTTTGATAAAAGCACCAAATCTATTCGCAACATAAAAGCACAAACTTTACAAGTCATTGAAAAAAAATACCAGTACGAACATCAATAATAACTCATTATGGACTTAAAAACAAAAAAACTAATAAAAGCAATAATTGTCGGTTGTGTAATATTAATCGGCATAATTGGATATATGGCATATTTTGTTGCTAATGATACGCTGGATCCAACTCCCAAAGATGCGGTTGCCAAAAATCTTTTTATTGAAAAAGATTCAATAGACATTGCTAATTTGAGAAAAAAGGAAAATCTGATTGAATGCAGAAATTTGTATTATACTATTTGGAATTCGATATATGAAGAACGGCTAAACGGTTTTCTTGGCGAGAATCAGCAAGCAAACGAGAAACAATATCAAACTTTATGGAAAAGGTTGAATTCTGCTTATACAGAACAGTTCATTGCCCTTACCGCAAGATATTTCGCTCAACAGATCTGGGATGATAATGTTTTTGTAAACCAGTGTATTACGGATATCAAAAAAGTTGGGTTTGTGGAATCCAACACGCCGATATGGAACAGTTTACAGGGTTTTGAAAATAGTATTAACTGGTACAATGCTACGCAAAATTGCATAAGCGATATAAACGACGTAATACGTAGGATGGGTTATTTTAGAGGCAATAATCTTTCGGCGATAACGCTAAGAATAAACAATTTGTCAAGCGAAAAGTGCAGGCAAAACAGCAATATATTGTCGGAATTGAATAAAGTTTACGAGAACTTGAAGAATAGTTCTTACAATTATTTGTATTCAAAAATTAAGCAATACCGTAACGATTTCAATATTTTAGATAATACTGGCAAGGATGAATATAAAGATACAGCTAATCGGAAAAATAGAGAGGTAATTAGTAATGTAGAACAATGGGATGCTCTTTT
This sequence comes from uncultured Bacteroidia bacterium, assembly GCA_903834845.1. GTDB lineage: Bacteria > Bacteroidota > Bacteroidia > Bacteroidales > Prolixibacteraceae > JAAFHB01. The sequence continues at coordinate 18,414 of CAILKW010000266.1, forward strand.
CCATAATAGTTATGCATTGCAGGAACAATTAGAGAGACATAAAGAAGAACTTGATACTTATTATACTAAATGAGATTGAATATGAAAAAGATATATGTTATTTTAAGCATAGTTTGCATTGCGATTTCAATACCTAGTTGTAAGGCTCAAAACACAACACCTAAAAAGGCCGGGATTACGCCAAAGTCCGCTGTTTTTCAGAACAAGCCAGATAGCAATAGCATGGTAAAAGCGGATAATTTAAAACTCTTTATAACAAAAGAAATCGAGCCTTTCTATGACGGAAATTTTGATATTTTGATAAAAAAAACATCACTGGAACAGTTGCAAAGGGATAAAAACCTCCTTCGAACCGCGACAAACAAGGATTCGGTATTGAACATGAAAATATTCGAATTGGAAGAATACCACATAGCAAAATCGCTTTTATTGCAAAAATACGATTCATTGGACGTAAATAACACTATTAAATCCTTAAAAAACAAACAATTCCCAAGTACAGAAACCGATCGGTTGATTTCACTTCTTGAAAATTATGGTTTTATCAAACAAGATTTGGTCGCTTTAATCCAAGAAATCAATCAGAGAAAAAAAATAGCTGATGTACAGGATTTTGTTATCAATGCAAAAATAAACGATCGGGTATTCAAATTTTTATATCCCGATGACAACAATAATGCAAATATGTCAAATTATCCGCATGTACTTGATATTTGTAACTGTATATTGAAAAGTAAGAGGGAAAATTTGGATGGGGATATTTTGTATTTGTTAGGAGAAATCTAAAAGATCAAATAAACAACTAAGGAACTGAATATTTAAGGTTTCATTTAAAACGAAAGGGACTGCAGGTTTCAAATAGTTTTTATCAAGCCTCGAATAACTTACTATAATTTCAGGCATGTGCTTTAAATGTTGTTTGCGTTCATGCGTCAACTTTTAAATCATTGAGGCGCACTCCACAATTTTGGACGATCATCCTCCATGACCTGTCATTGCGCGCCAAACTACTGAATATTAATTGGTTAAAAGGTTCAAAGTGTTTGGTGCAGCAATCCCATAATTTTAAGCACAGTCAAAACAATGTTTTTGGCACTGTGCAGATGAGTTTGGGATTGCATTGGTTTGCAGTAAGTTCAGCTTTCAATTTTCGTCCGGTTTCGCACACCGCTTCCAGAATTTCGGGTACTGGTTCTTAGTGTGTCGCTGTCATGGCGAGTGAGCGTGCAGATGCTAGGTAGTTTGTAAAGATAAAATGCGAACGTGGCCATCCCATGTTTGAACTGCAATCCAAAACAATGTTTTTGGCACGGTGCTTCTTAGAATGAGATTGCTTTGGATTGCAGGAAGCTCAGCTTTCCAATTTCGTCCGGTGTCGCACTCCGCGCAATGACAGGTCATAAGTGAGTAGCTGCTAACAAGTTTGACAGAAATTGTCACGCAACTTTTGAAATTTTGTGGCGCAATCCAACATTTTTGACAGAATTTCCTTGTGGAATTGTCTTTGCGAACCAAACGACTGTAAATAAATTCGTTAGCAGGTTCAAAGTGTTTGGTGTCTTGTCCCGAGAGGTACGACCGTGTCCCGAGAGGTACGATTCGGGATTCGGGAGGCAATCCCATAATTTTAAGCACAGTCAAAACAATGTTTTTGGCACTGTGCTGGTGAGTTAGGGATTGCTTTGGATTGAGGAGTTGTTCATTCAAATTTCTTCCTGTGTGACACTCCGCGCAATGACAGGTACAAATGTTGAAACAATTACTAACTTTGTACTAA
>CAILKW010000267.1 GCA_903834845.1 uncultured Bacteroidia bacterium
ATACAAAGCTTGCTGGATTCAAAGCGAAGACAAGGCAACGCTTGAGGATTTTAAAAAACGCAAATACAATAAAATGTCGGTTGATAATCATGGCAGGGATGTATTTATGGCCGATTCATCGTTTATTCTTGATATGGCACAGCGGGATTTTCCAAAAATCAAATTTCACTTCACTTCGGAGTTTTAAACTATTGTCTTCTATCAAAAAGTTAATAATTTTACACCGTGTCAATACCTGTCGGTATAGTAATTTATTTAAAATTTTGATATGACTAAAACTTTGATTTTGTTCGGGTTATTCGCCCTCTATGCGTTTTCATGCAATAGCAGATTTGAAAAAGAGCCTTACATTGACAAATTGCCTCATGATTGGGAGAACCAGGCAGTTTCCGAAATTAACCGAGAAGCACCTCATGCCTCGCTGATGCCTTTTGATGCTGCGGAGAAAGTTATTGCCAATAACTTCTCAGCCTCACCTTATTACAAATCACTGAACGGCCAGTGGAAATTCAATTTGGTTACCAAACCTGCCGATCGTCCATATTGGTTTTTCAGAAAAAATTATGACGACAGCGAGTGGAAGTTTATTGATGTACCATCGAATTGGGAAATGAAAGGTTATGACTATCCTATCTATACCAATATCAATTATCCTCACAAAGCAACACCTCCAACAATCCAGGAAGATTACAATCCCGTTGGTTCTTATCGCATGGAATTTGAAACGCCATCCGGTTGGAAAGGTAAGGAGATTATCCTCCATTTTGGAGCAGTCAGCTCGGCCATGTATGTATGGGTAAACGGAGAAAAGGTTGGTTACAGCGAAGACAGTAAAACTCCTGCCGAGTTCAACATAACAAAGTATTTGAAGGGAGGCAAGAATTTACTTGCTGTTCAGGTATTTCGCTGGTGCGATGGTTCTTACCTCGAAGATCAGGACTTTTGGCGTATGAGCGGTATCACTCGAGATGTTTATCTTGTTGCCAGAAATACAACTCATGTTTTCGACTTCCAAGTAAAATCTTCTCTTGATTCACTTTATAAGAACGGGCAGTTTGGCGTTGATATGATGCTTCGAAATCTTGGGAAAGAGGTACAAAAAGTAATAATTGATGCCAAACTTATTGATGGTGACGCAACTGCTCTTGGGTACGTGCAAGAGGTAAATGTTGCAACCGGCACTCAGTCTTTAAACTTTGATGGCATTCTTGAGAATGTTAAAAAATGGAGTGCTGAAACACCCAATTTGTATCATCTGATAATTACTATAAAAGATGAAACAGGAAAAATCATCGAATCTTTAGGATGTCAGGTTGGTTTTCGTAACATTGAAATCAAAAACGGCCAATTATGCGTCAACGGAGTTCGCATTCTTGTGAAGGGTGTGAATATCCATGAACACCATGAAGTAAACGGACACGTACAGGATCTTGAAACAATGATAAAGGATATCACTGTGATGAAAAAGTTCAATCTCAATACTGTACGAACTTCACATTATCCTCAGCCCGAAAAATGGTACGAACTGTGCGACAAATACGGCTTGTACCTTATTGATGAAGCCAATGTAGAATCGCATGGAATGGGTTACGGCAAAAAATCACTCGCAAAAGACTCCACGTGGTATGAATCCCATCTTTTCAGAACTCGTAATATGTTGGAGCGCGACAAAAACCATCCTTCGGTAATTATCTGGTCGCTTGGAAATGAAGCCGGTGACGGAGTCAATTTTGTTAAAACTTCAGCATGGATAAAATCACGTGATAAGTCTCGTCTGGTTCAGTACGAACAGGCAGGAACAGCGGCTCACACAGATATTTATTGCCCGATGTATGCAACCATAGACCATATAATCAAATATGCAGAAAAAGCTAAGGATAAACCATTGATTCAATGCGAATATGCTCATGCAATGGGTAACAGTGTCGGAAATCTTCAGGATTACTGGGATGCTATCGAAAAATATGACATGCTTCAGGGAGGTTGTATTTGGGATTGGGTTGACCAGGGAATTCTGACTACCAACGAAAAAGGGGAAAAGTATTGGGCTTACGGTGGCGATTTTGGTCCGAAAGATGTTTGGACTGATGGAAATTTCTGCTGTAATGGTCTGGTTAATCCTGACCGAGCCCCTCATCCTTCTCTGTTTGAGGTAAAAAAAGTATATCAATATGTTGGTTTTAAAGCTATTGATATCAACAAAGGTAGATTTGTATTAATCAACAAATATGATTTTCTTAACCTTAATAATTTTGCTTTCGATTGGCGAATTGAAGCTGACGGGATTAAAACTGCTGAAGGAAAACTACCCTCGTTGGATGTTCCTGCACACGGTAAAACTGAAGTTTCAATTCCTATTGATCTGAAACCGGAGCCAGGAAAAGAATACTTCATAATTATCAGTGCTAAAACATTAACTGCTACTGATTTAATACCTGTTGGTCACGAAGTGGCTTATGAGCAATTTAAACTGAATACTTATGCACCTGCAAAATCAATATCTGTTGAAGGCAAGCTTACACTTGAGAAAGGGACAGAAAAAGCAATCATTAAAGGAACTGATTTTGCTGTGACCTTCGATTTGATAAAAGGAGCTTTAAGTAGTCTGGTTTTTGAAGGCAAAGAGATGCTCAACGATGGGAAAGGTCCTGAACCTAATTTCTGGCGGTCTCCCACTGATAATGATTTTGGTAATGGTCTTGATAAAAGATGTAAGGTATGGCGTAAAGCAGGTGAAAACAGAAAACTTATTACTTCAAAAGCAAATCAAATTTCAGAAAATCAGGTCAATGTTGAACTAACATTCGATATTCCAGGTTTGGAAGGTGAGACGGTTGCTAAATATGAATCGGTATATAAAGTTTATGGAAACAGGGAAATTGAAGTTTCCAATAAATTCAAAGCTATAGCTAAAAACCTGCCCGAAATTCCCAGGATGGGTATGAATCTGCAACTTGCACGTGAATATGAAAACATGCAATGGCTTGGACGCGGTCCTCAGGAAAACTATTGCGACAGAAATACAGGTTCGCTTGTAGGCCTGTATGATGGTAAAGTAAAAGATCAATACTGGGCATATATTCGTCCTCAGGAAAACGGGAATAAGACAGATGTCAGATGGGTAGCTTTCACTAACAATGATGGTAACGGATTACTCTCCATTGGATTACCACTTTTGAGTGTCAGTGCACATCATAATATTATGGAAGATTTTGAATCACCTGTTCGCACGATTGGCCGTATTTACGAAGGGAAAGAGGTTGTTAATCGCCACATTAATGACGTAAAGGAGCGAAACCTTGTATCTGTAAATCTGGACTACAAACAAATGGGAGTTGGTGGCGACAATAGTTGGGGAGCGCGTACTCACCCTCAGTATTTGCTCACCGACCCGGTTTATAATTATTCATTCCGTTTGAAAATGATAAAGAAAGGCGATGACATAAATTCCATCGCAAGATCAAAACAATCAGGTAGTTGATTATTTAATAAAAAAAGCCACGAACAATTTGTTTCGGGGCTTTTTTTAAACTTCTAACCAAACTGCCATGAGGGATTCATTGACTGTTGGTTATTTTGAATTAAATTTTTGTTCACGAGTTCTTCAAATGAGTATTCCTCCCTATTTAAATAACTCTCGACGAATACTACAGGATTAGCTTTTACATTGTCTTTTACAAAACTTTCAAATGGATTATTAAGTATCTTAAGATCATTTGCAAACATACAACGCTGAATTACAATATCCACAAGTTCTAACTCCTTTTTTTCTAATATATCAGTCAAAACATGAAAATCGGTTAAAATTATTGACAGAAAACCCAGATCGATAAATTCCTCAATGTGCTCTTCGAATTCGTTGATTATATTCCGGCAGCTTCTTTCAATATCCAAAGCGCATTTTCTGTTGACTGCATCCCTTAAAGCATCTAAACTAAAATTTGTAACAGGAACGCCGGTAACCTTTGGAATACACCGAAGATAAGCTTCGGTAATGTAGATTAACGGATAAAAATAATTGATTACAATCTGAATTTTTTCGTCTTTCTCCATCAACACATTACCAATGGCTTGTAACGGAGTGAGCCGAACCAGTGTCTTGACTTTTTTCTCAAATTCGACTAAGAATTCCTTATCAAATTCCTGGGAGTTAGACTCAAAATAAGACCGATCGTGTTTGTATTTTTGCAGAATCTGATCTGCAACAATACATGTCTCCCTAAGCTCGTTTTGTTGTCCTTCCGTTTTCATAATTTAATTAGTTTATTAAGCTAATATAGGATAAAAATCCTGAAAAAACAAGTGTTTCCAAGATTTTCTTTAGTAAAAAAAATAATCCTGAAAGAAAAAAACTGTAACTTTTGTCAAAAAAGGTCGTAAAAGCATCTGAAAATTACTACAAAATGAAACGGATATTATTTTATTTGATTGGATTAATAGCCATAATTCCTTCTGAAATAAGAAGTTCAACTACATACAAAACAAATATGGAGAATATTGAAGCAGGTTCAAAGATTGCAGTTTTTGCAGGAGGTTGTTTTTGGTGTACCGAAGCAATTTTCAATCAGTTAAAAGGCGTACAAAAAGTAGTTTCCGGTTATTCTGGCGGGAAAGTAGCCAATCCGACTTACGCCGAGGTTTGTACAGGAAGCACAGGTCATGCAGAGTGTTTACAAATAACTTTCAATCCTGAGCAAATTACTTTTAAAGAACTTCTCGAAGTTTTTTGGATGACTCACGACCCAACAACGCTAAACCGGCAGGGTGCCGACAGTGGAACTCAATATCGTTCAGCTATTTTTTATACTGATGAGGATCAAAAGCAGGTGGCAATCGCTTATAAATCAAAACTCGACAAAGAGAAAATTTGGAACAATCCAATTGTTACCGAAATAACAAAATTAGAAAAGTTCTATCCGGCAGAGAATTACCATCAGGAATATTACCAAAGCAATCCAAATCAGGGATATTGTCGCATAGTCATTACACCAAAAATTGAGAAGTTTAAAAAGATTTTTGCCGATAAACTAAAATAGAAAGAAGTAGGCAAAAAGCAGTAAGCAGTAAGCAGTATTTAGCTATTTGCAAGGTGGCAATGCCCGAAACTTGTTGCCATCAGCTATCCGCTAACCAATAATCAGCTCATCTGAAGACCTTTTTGGAACGTAGTGGATTCCGTTTTCATCGCGATAGTATTTAATATCTCCATCTTCACCTACATTGGTTATAATCACCTTTTCGATAGGTTTTCCGATTGCAACTACATCAATAATATCAAAACGATCAGATAATTTTAGAATTTCTTTAAGCCGAGGTTTGTTGAAAGCCCTTAGAATACAACCTCCTAACCCTTTTTCGACAGCTCCAAGCAGTATATTCTGCATTGCTATTCCATCGTCACAAAAATAATTATCCGAAATATTGCGGTCGAGCAGGACAACAATATATGCAGAAGGACGCTCTCCTTTTTCGGGTCCAGGCCACTCTTTAAGATAACCTGCCCATGCCAGCGTTGAAAAAATCTTCCCGTTCAAATCCTCAGCGTTACTTAAGAAATACTTCAACGGTTGGGAATTTCTGCCAGAAGCGGCAAACCTCGTTAACCCGATCAACTCAGTCAGGGTATAGCGTTCAATAAAAAACTGCTCATCGAATCTTCTGTAACTACGATTCTTTTTTGCTAAATCCTTAAAATCCATGACCTTATATATTTGTTTTTTTAGATTCTTTTGTATTCAAAAGAAACAAATTTTCAAATAACATTTATTAATTATGGGAAGCAATATTTATGAAGAAAGAAATCAATATTATCCCAAATTATAGCTTGGGTACAGTCGTGGCTGCGTTCCATAAGGCGAAGAGCTTCAGGAGATTTTGATCGGTCATAAATGAGACGAACTCCAATTTCATTCGGTATCCTGATCTCAGATTTTTCGGTATCTCCATTCCTCTGGTTCGGTACCGCGTAATTAAAAATCGCCAGTATATATTACTTTGATGCCTGATTATCTACTGCAAACTTAATGAAATTGACGTATATCACCCCATTATTTTATTATTCTTTGCTATTAGGGAATGATTTGTCTTTATTTTTTAAAATAAAAAATTCACATATTTGCATCTTTAATATAGTGAACTTAAATATGAAAGTGTCAAAAGACAATGATCTGATTGAAAGCTGGAATAAATTTATTCTTGATGGAAATCATGAGGCTTTGTCGAGAGTGTATTTTCATTACTATGATTTTTTATATGATTTTGGACAAAGACATACATCAGATATACAATTAGTTGAAGATGTGATTCAGGATGTGTTTGTTAATTTTATCAAAGTAAGAAAGAGCCTCGGTACTGTAAAAAACTTAAACGCATATTTGATTACTGTTTTCAGAAATCAGCTTATTCTTGATCTGAAAAAACAAAAAAAAACAATTCTGAATAAACAATTACCTGACGAACATTTTGACTATTTTAAAAACCCAAATCAGGATATTTCAGACAAAGAAAACCTCGAACAACTTTATTTGACCATTAAAAAATGTATCGGCACTCTCACAGAAAAGCAACAGGAGATTATTTATTTACGGTTCGAAAGAGAAATATCTTATGAAGAGATTGCCGTGATGTTAGATATTACGGTTGAATCATGCTATAAATCAATCTATCGCTCAATAAAAACAATCAGGAAGGAAGCTGAAAAAGTATTGCGTAGAGGTGGCGATATCTTCCAATCAAAGAAAAATTCAAAATAAATTCATTTTGGCTGTCCATATCTATCGTTTTTTCTCTCATTAGAATATAAAACGGTAAAAAGATGGATCAGGAAAGATTTATAACATATACAACCGATGATTTTATTCTTGACGAAGACTTTAGGGAAATCGTACGTGAATCAGGTTCCACAGATAGGTTAAAGGAATTATTGGAAAACCATCCCGAAAAACAATATGAAATCAATCTGGCAGCTGAGATAATCATCGGATTACAAGTTGAAAAATTTCAACAAACACACAACAAAAAGCAAGATCTGTGGCAATCTATTCTAAAGTCTCAAAAAAGACAGTTTAGAATACTCTTTTTAAAAGTTGCAGCATCAATAGTTTTAATGATCGGAATCGGAGGTTCTGCTTTCTATGTGTCAACTCATAGACAGGTTGATAATGTTGTTGTTAATAAAACTCTTCCTTCAGAAAATGCCACTCTAATATTGGCTGATGGTAAAGCAGTCGCTATAAGTAGCAAACAATCTACTGTTCATTATTCGACTGACGGTTCCGGAATTGTGGTAAACGATTCATCCTCCCTATCTCAATCCGTTGTTGACGATGGTTTAAACCAAATGATAATTCCTTATGGCAAACGTTCGTTTATTATGCTTTCTGAAGGGACAAAGGTCTGGCTTAACTCTGGCTCAAAATTGGTTTTTCCTCCCTCTTTTAAAGGGAAAACACGTGAGGTTTTCTTGGAAGGTGAAGCATTATTTGATGTAGCACCCAATAATGAGAAACCATTTTATGTAAAAACCGAACGCTTTAAAATGAAAGTTTATGGAACAAAATTTAATGTGCAAGTCTATCAACAAGATAACGATTACAGTATTGTTTTAATTGAAGGTAAAGTAAGCTTGAAGGTGGAGAATAATTTGCCTGAAAAGGAAATTTTCCTTGAACCAAATCAAAAGGCCACTATTTCAAAAGATAAAGATTCATTCGAGATCACCAATGTCGAAAATACAGAGTTTTATACCGCTTGGGTTGAAGGTTACTTAACCTTTACAAACGAAGAAGTTACCGGTTTATTAAAACGGGTTTCGCGTTATTATAATGTTACAATAGAAACGAATTTGCCCGAAAATGCAGAGAAAATCTATGGTAAACTTGATCTCAAGGATGATCTGAAAAGAGTTTTAGACGGAATCGCTTTTATCTCAAAAACAAAATACGAGAAACAAGGAAATAAATATATTTTTATTAATAACTAAAAAGGGACTAACGAAACAGGAGAATAAACGAGTGACTAAATAAGAAAAAACCGGTTAATGCTGGTAACATCAACCGGAGTGAATTTAACTTGCCGTAAGGCAAAATTATTTATCTAAAAATCCAATTCAAAAGTATGGAAAAAAATCCAATTTTTCACTCTTCCCTATTGTGGAAGAGGTTTAATATTATTTTATTAACGATGAAGCTACTTACTGTTTTGATTTTTGCCGGGTCAATGGCTGTTTCGGCAAGTACTTATTCACAAAGGACTAAGATTAACCTTCAGTTCGAGAATTCCTCTCTGACCGAAATCCTTGGTTCTATTGAGAAAAACAGTGAGTTTATTTTTGTTTACAATGCAAATATTGTCAATTCCGATTTGAAACGGAGTATTTCCGTTAAAGAGGAAACAATTGAAAAGGTATTAACCCTCTTATTTCAAGGCATTGACATATCATACAAGATTGATGACCGGCAGGTTTTTCTTTATAAAAAGGAATTACAAAAAAAACCGGAATCCGCCAACGAGATTATTAAAAGTGATCAGCCTCAAAAGAAAGAGATTTCCGGTATGGTAAAAGACGACAAAGGGCTTCCGCTACCGGGGGTAAGTGTAATTGTAAAAGGAACAACTACCGGAATTGTTACTGATAACGATGGAAAATTTACCCTTTTAGTGCCAATGGATGCCAAAGCTTTGGTCTTTTCATTTTTAGGAATGAAAGCTCAGGAAATAGTTTTGGGTAACAAAACAACTATAAATATTTCAATGGAAGAGGAAATGTTTTCCGTTGATGAGGTCGTAGTTGTTGGATATGGAATAGTAAAAAAGAGTGACTTGACAGGAAGTGTTTCCTCAATTAAAAACGATGAAATGATGCGAAACAGACCTGTAAGTGTTGAGCAGGGCATTCAGGGACGGCTATCCGGTGTTAATGTAATCAAAAACGATGGAGCTCCTGGTGGCGGTATCAGTATGCAAATACGCGGAACAAATTCATTTCTTGGCGGCACCCAACCTCTCTACGTAATTGATGGTGTACCAATGTCAACATCAAATAATCAAGAGACAATAAATTTTAACTCAGATACAGAGGTCACATCGCGAAATGCCCTCTCATTTTTAGACCCAAATGATATTGAGACCATTGAAGTACTGAAAGATGGTTCTTCTGTTGCTATTTATGGTTCGCAAGGTGCAAACGGAGTAGTAATGATTACAACGAAATCGGGCAAAGTGGGAAAAGATAAACTCCATTTTGAATACAACATGACAATTGGTACAGTAGCAAAAAAACTCAGAATGCTTGGAGCAAGCGAGTATGCCGGGTACCGCAATCAGTCGTTTTATAACACACAGCTAATCAATAGTGGAACAGCACCAAATCCTGTAAATCTACCTTTCCCCGGTGTGAATGGCAGCGATGGAGAGTATTTGCAAGGTCCAAGCGATTTTGATAACGATCCATATTATTGGCAGGATGTGATCTTTAGAACAGCAAAGACTAAAAATTACTCTGTTAGCTATTCCGTGGCAAACAAGGGCTTCGATTACGCTGTGGGTGTGGCACATTTAGATCAGGAAGGAACAGTTATTAACTCAAAATACAAACGTACTACACTTAAAATCAACCTCAACCGACAGGTAAAAGATTGGATAAAAATCGGTACTTCCACAAACATATCAACTTCAGAATCCGATATGTTAAAAACAGCAACAAAAAACCGGAACAATGGCGATGAAGGTGTAATTCGCTCGGCAATTTATTTCCCTTCAACATATAAGGTAGAAGATGAGATTACCTCTGGTGAATATTCCATTGTGACTAATCCTAAAAACTATGCCGATGCACTAAACAAAAATAAAAATTACAACGTTTACACAACCAATTATGCCAATATTACTTTGGCTAAAGGACTGATATATAGAATGGTTGCAGGTTTCAATTTTTCTCTGAACAGTGCAAATCGTTATTTCCCGCGTAACCTATACGAAGGTAAGACTGTTAACGGCTTGTCTCAGGCTGGTGATAACACGTGGCAATCAACACTTTGGGACAATCTCTTGATGTATAACCGTACATTCGGAAAACACAATATAAATGCAACGCTTGGTACTTCGTGGCAAGGTACAAACTACTATAACAAGATGATTATCACTACAGGATTCGGTTCCGACAGCAATAACGGATGGATATTAGGTGATGGTGCAAAACCAGACATTCCAAAATCCGCTAAGGGAGAATCTCAATTGTGGTCTTACATTTTTCGTGCAGCTTACACTTATGATGGTCGTTATTTCCTGACAACAACTTTTCGCCGCGATGCTTCAAGTAAGTTTGCAATCAACAACAAGATTGCTTACTTCCCGTCAGTCGGTTTAGGATGGAGAGTTTCAAAGGAGTCGTTTATGAAAGACTCTGAGATCTTTACAAATCTTAAGCTGAGGTATAGCTATGGAATGGCAGGCAATTCAGGTATTGATTCTTATGGTTCATTATCTTTATTTATGAATGCAAACTATCCTTTCGGCAACAATGTTAACAACGGTTATGCACCTGACCCAACCAAGCCTGGTAATAACAGCTTGAAGTGGGAGACTACATACCAACACGATATTGGTGTTGACATTTCGCTGTTCAAAAAAGTGGAAATTACAATTGATTACTACGACAAATTAACTAAAGACCTGATTCAGAATAGGAAACAACCACCAAGTTCAGGGGTTGAATCTGTATTAACTAACATGGGATCTGTACGCAATAGTGGTTTTGAAGCAGCTGTAAGTATGCGAATTATCAACAATAAAAACTTCGTCTGGAGTGCAGGAGCTAACTTCTCAATTAATAAAAACAGAGTTGTTGATATGATTGAGACAATCTTTCCAAACCAACTTTGGAATGATATGCGCCCATTCATCATTACGAATGATAAACCAATCGGCCAACTCTATGGGTTAATAGAAGATGGAATATGGGGCAGTCGTGATGAAGTAATTAATAGTGCCCAATTCCAAAAAGTATATCCCGGCTATACAGTTGGATCAAATACTCCTGCTACTGAGACACTGATAAAACAAAAATGGGTTGGTGAAATTCGTTTCAAAGATCTTGATAATTCGGGAGATATCTCTGAATCAGACCGTGACTTTATCGGCGATGTGAATCCTGATTTTATCTACTCATTCAACATGAACTTCACAGTAAAAAACTTCGACTTTTCATTCATGGTTAATAGTGTTAAAGGCAATGACATTATCAATATGAGCAGTATGCGTTTCAACGATATTGGGCAGACCCGTAACATTTTGAAGTCTGTTTATGACAATGCATGGACACCGGAAAATGGAGGTACAAATGCAAAAATATATACTGATTCAGGACGTAAACTGCAATTTACAAGGCGTTTTATCGAAGATGGCTCTTACCTTAAGTTACGCAACGTTTCTATTGGTTACACAATCCCAAATCCTATAAAGGGTATTGTCTCTTTGAGAGCATATTTCTCAACTAACAATTTGCTTACCCTTACCAACTATAGTGGCTATGACCCTGAAGTGAACGCGTTCGGGTCTGACCCATCGCAGCGTGGTGTTGACGCAGGCGGTTATCCTCAGTCACGCGAATCTACTTTCGGAGTAAGTTTGACATTCTAATACATTTGAAAAATATGAAGACGATGAAAAAATTAATATCAATATTATCAACTCTGCTTCTGCTTGTTTCATGCGATTTGATTGAAAAGCCATACACCGTCAGCCAACAGAATCTTGAGAGTCCGGAGCAGTTTATTACAGGTATTTACGACGTTTTTTGGAGCTCCTATCTGATGAAAAAAACCTATATGGAGTGTATAGACATGGATCATGACCTATCGTGTGCTCATTCATGGGTATTGACCGGTGTAGGCAATGGAAATATGACTACTCATTGGAGTTATAACTCATCAACTGATCCGTTCAATGTTTTCTATAAGATTATAAACCGCGCAAACTTTGCATTGGAAAACATAGATAAATTTACAAATGAAACTCAGGAAAAACGAAATTCGTTGATGGGTGAAGCTTACTTTCTGCGTGCTTACGCCTACTTTCATCTGGTAAGGATGTATGGTAAAGTGCCGTTGCGTTTGACATTTTCAACTCCAACCGATATGGTTCGCAGCTCTGTTAAGGATGTTTTTAATCAAATCGTAGCAGATCTGGATAATGCAAGTAAAATGATAACTAATTGGGGAATGAACTCCGCTGACTGGGGTCATGCAAGTAAGACTGCAGCTATATTGCTTATGGCCAAAGCTTATGCAACAATGGGTTCAGGGTCTCTATCGGGTAATGCACAAATAACGGTGAACATAAAAGGTACAAAGACTCTTTTTACAACTGATGTTGTAACTGGTTATCAGGAATTTGACGCACAAAAATGCTATAAAAGGGCAGACAGTCTTGCTACAATTGTGATAGGTCGCAAAGGACTGGAGTTCGATCTTAAAGACAGTTACTTAAAGATCTGGGGAGCTCCCAATTTTCGAAATAACGAGTTTGTTTGGGGTGTCGTGGGCTACAATAATACAAATTATACCACCGAACACTTAGGACACTACTATTCTCCGATACCATTCAATGGACGTGGATATGCCGGAATTTCAACACATGCTTACAATCTTTATGAGGCAACTGATGACCGTGGTCTTAATGGGGTGTTCCACTACTTTCAAACCATGTATTCGTCTATCACCGCCTACGGTTATTATCGTTTTCCCGATAATGCAACCCTTTATCCGAAAGGACCAAACGGATTAGCCTCACGTGGAGGTGCAAATACTTATATGGTATTCACAACAAAGTGGTTTACAGGCGACATAGCAAATCCAGTTGTAAATACTGTTGCGCCTGGTTATTCATTTGTACCACAGGATGTTATAATGCTGCGTTTTGCTGAAGCTTATTTGATACGAGCCGAAGCTCGTAACGAGATGGGTAATAGTACAGGTGCCATTGCAGATATTGACGTAATACGAGGCAGAGCAAAAGCCACGCTGAAAACTGGTACAACAACAGATAAAACTGAAATTAGAAGTCTTGTATTTGAAGAGAGAGCGAGGGAATTAATGCAGGAGTTTAACCGAAAGTTCGATTTGTTGCGTTGGGGTTTATACTTAAAAGTAATGAATGCAACAGGAACAATCGCAGGACAGAACAATGCAGTAATAAGCAAAACTCGCGAACCACGCTCAGTACTATATGCAGCACCTACTGACGAGGTATTAACAAACAAACTTTTCGGATCAAACAACGAAGGTTGGTAATAATTTTATTGAACAGTTTACCCGGTTGTTTCTCCATTCGTGATAATAGCAATGTTGTATTGCTTCTTTGGAGAAACAACCGGAATTTGAAACCAAAATAACAGAATGTCACTCGTACATCCGGGGTATCGAAGAATGAGCTGAACGAGGCAAAGTTTGGGATTACAAAACAATGATTGCCGATTCAACTCTCGAAGACCAACATCCTCTCCCCAAAAGTGAAATTACCATTTTACAGAAACGATCATTGGGCTTTTCTTGATAATGACACTGTTACGCCAAATACCCTTTTCGAAAAAGACACTGATCCAAATATGGATGGTTTTTTTGATTAAACAACTTAATGATCTGGAAATTCGCGAAAATACTCTGATTTTTTTCACCCCCGACCCAGCCAAACAGGATATATTCAAGATTAAAGCTTTGGGAGACTAAGAATTCAGGAGATATATTACATTAACAAAGAAGCCATATTTATTTAATATAAAAGAACTTACAAAAGTTTGAATATCAATAATAAAAAAACGAATTAATTCAAACAAAAAAAAAGCCGGAAATAATCCGGCTTTTGAAAACTAAGAACAGAATTGACAAGGATTAATCTGATTCATTGTAGGCCATTTCGTTATGCTGCGTTATATCCAGACCGGCAAACTCTTCGTTTTCTGTAGCTCTGATACCTAATGTTTTTTCAACAATTTTGAAAAGAATTGCAGTCAGAACACCCGAGTAAACCAAGGTTGTAATTATAGCTATCAACTGAATTCCCAATTGTTTTGGATTCCCGGCAAAAGCACCGCTGTATGCTGATTGAATTACCGGAGTTGCAAAAAGTCCTGTGGCGAAAGCTCCCCAGATTCCTCCAATTCCATGTACTCCGAAAGCATCAAGTGAGTCATCGTATCCAAGTTTTCCTTTTACCACACTCACCATAAAGAAACAGAACACGGAAACCAGCAAACCTATTACGATAGCTCCGCTCACATCTACAAACCCTGCTGCAGGTGTAATGGCAACAAGACCTGCAACAGCACCTGTAGAAATACCTACCACCGTTGGCTTTTTATTAATAAACCAGTCGAGTAAAGCCCATGAAAGAGCAGCCGAAGCAGCAGCAATGTGAGTTACAAGAAATGCACTTGCAGCAAGACCATCAGCCGCCAATCCGCTACCTGCGTTAAAGCCGAACCAACCAAACCATAGCAAAGCAGCACCCAATACTACGAGAGGTATATTATGTGGAGCGGTGATGTGCTGTCCATCAGGTAATTTCCGTTTACCAAGCATCACTGCCATAACAAGTGCTGCAATACCAGCATTGATATGAACTACTGTTCCTCCGGCAAAGTCGAGAGCACCAAGTTTAAATAACCAGCCATCGCCTGACCATACCCAATGAGCAACCGGATTGTAAACAAGTATTGCCCATAGTATCGTAAAAATCAAAAATCCACGAAATTTAATACGCTCTGCAAAAGCTCCGATAATAAGAGCAGGCGTAATAACAGCAAACATACATTGGAACAGAATGAAAACTATATGAGGAATACGCTCAGTGGCTTGCGAAATATAATAAGGGCTAACATCATTAATTCCAATCCCTTTTAGAAAAGACCAGTCAAATCCACCAATATAAGGAGCTAAGGCTCCGGTTGTAGATCCAAATGCGTTACTGTAACCAAATGCAACCCATTCAAGGCTAATAACTGCCATGATGATAAAACATTGCATTAAAACATTCAGGATGTTTTTACTACGAACCAAACCGCCATAGAAGAGTGCCAGACCGGGAATTGTCATCAACATAACAAGAGCAGTTGCTACAATCATCCATGCTGTATTTCCTGCACTTATAAAAGGAACAGGTGTAGCTACGACTGGTGCAGACACGGAAACCGCAACATCTTGTGCAAAAGAAAGAACTGGTAAAACCATTGATAAACCTATAGGCAAACCAATATATTTGAAATATTTTTTTATCATTGCTTTGATATTTAAATTATTAGATTATATTTTATCGTATAGCGATTCATCACCATGGTCGCCGGTTCTTATGCGAATTGACTGATCAATTTGTGTGACAAAAATCCGACCGTCACCACTTTCGCCCGTATAGGCTGCTTTAAGAATGGCATTAATAGATTTCTCTACATTTATATCCCTCACCACAAATGAGATAAATACCCTGTCAATTGTATTGACATCATAAGCTACACCACGAAATATCAGTCCCTGTCGTGCTGTACCCTGTCCCTTTACTTCCCACCAGGAAAGGAAATCAATGTCAGCTTCATGCAGAGATTTTCTTACAATCTCGAATTTTGTTTTACGAACAATTGCTTCAATTTTTTTCATGACTTAAAATTTTTTATATGAATTAATTACAATGAAAATCCAACTACAAAGAAAATCTGTTCCTTATTGGGATTAAGGATCACTTTACCAATCAAGGGCAAGGCAAACTTATCGGTAATGTCAATAGTTTTAGTTAATGATATGCCCATATTTACTACATCGAATTTGCCACTATCAGTATAGCTTTGGTTACCAGCTCCTAAAAAAAAGTTCACTGTTTTAAAAGCGTAAGCAACCTCGAAATAAATATCATCATCAGCATTGGCGAAATAGTAGTTACCCGATAAACTAAATTTTCCGATTGCCTGCGCAGCAGTTATCTCAAAAATATGTGACTTGCTGTAATCAAAATACTTACCTGTGCTTCCTGGTTCGGTGGGGAAGTAATAATCGGACATGGTTAAACTAAATCCATTTTTGAAAGCATAGCCCATAAACAAGTCAGCTTCGGTGGCTGTTGTGTTTGCCGATAATGAATAACTCCCCCAGGCACCAAGCGAAAAGCCTCCCGATGTATATTTAATTGTTGGCTGTACAACAGGAGAATTGCCAAAGTCAGTTCCACGCCAGTTGTATCGGTTGAAGAAATCAGCACCTACTGTCCATGCTGCTTTTGACTCCTGTGCTGAACTTACAAAAGATCCTGACAGAAGGATCGCTGCGAACAAGATTAAAGAAACTTTTTTCATAATGATCTTTTTTAAATTAAAACAATAATTGATGTATTCTGAACTCAAAATATTTTATAACCTTAAAACTATAGTGATTATTTTACACTCACCCCCCCATATTTTTATAATCACGGCACAATATTACTTCTTTTTTCATTTACACCCCTATTTTTTTTGCCATTCACACTCATATTAATATTAATTTAATAATCACACCCCTATTTTAATCATTTTGAATTTATGAAAGTAAAAATGGTAAGTAAAAAAGCAAGAACTGAAAATTACAATAAATACCCTCAAAACAGGCTTACTAATAAATTTGTATAATTTATGAATGAAGTGAAAAAAAAATGAAAACAAATGGAAAAAGGAGAATCAAAGAAAGTTGTTTGTTGAAAACGGTCAGTTACAGGCTGATATTATCTAACCGATATAAAACATCAAAAGATTGCTCGTTACTCGTTTTTTGCAAGGATTATAATATTTTTGCAGGATAATTAATAATTATAATACGTAATGAAGCTTTGGGACAAGGGTACCGAAATAAATCAACTGATTGAGAATTTCACAATTGGCCGCGATACAGAAATGGACTTTTTTTTGGCTGAATCCGATGTAATTGGTTCACTGGCACATATAAAAATGCTCGAATCAATTGGGTTATTAACTGCTAAAGAGTTGTCTTCGCTTTCCGGTGAATTGCGAATCATCTATAATGAAATCAAAGCAGGCAAATTTGTAATTGAAGCAGGTAGTGAAGATATACATTCACAAGTTGAATTAATTCTTACACGCAAATTGGGTGATGTGGGAAAGAAAATCCACAGCGGACGATCCAGAAATGATCAGGTTCTGCTTGACATAAAACTTTTTACGCGCAGCGAAATAAAATCAGTTGTTGAAGGAGTTTTTGAACTTTTTGAATTATTGATAGCCAAGAGCGATAAATATCAGCACATTCTGATGCCGGGATATACCCATTTACAAGTCGCAATGCCTTCTTCATTTGGTTTATGGTTCGGTGCTTATGCAGAAAGTCTTGCCGATGATTTACTATTATTACAGGCAGCATACAGGATTGCCGATCAAAATCCTCTCGGTTCTGCAGCAGGTTATGGCTCTTCCTTCCCCCTTGACCGCCAAATGACAACCGATCTTTTAGGATTCGAGTCAATGAACTACAATGTTATATATGCGCAGATGGGCCGTGGAAAAGTAGAAAAAACCGTTGCTTACGCTCTTGCTTCTGTAGCAGGTACCTTGTCGCGACTGGCTTTCGATGTTTGTCTTTTTATGAGCCAAAATTTCAATTTTGTGTCGTTACCAGATGAATTAACAACCGGATCAAGTATAATGCCGCACAAGAAAAATCCTGATGTTTTCGAGCTGCTAAGGTCGCATTGCAATCGAATTCAGTCGCTACCAAATCAGATTCTACTGATGACTAATAATTTGCCAAGTGGATATTTTCGTGATTTACAATTAATTAAAGAAATTTTTATCCCTTCATTTGCCGAATTGAAAAGTTGTCTTCTGATTGCATCCTTCGCGATCAGCAATATTAAGGTAAACGAAAATATTATGGATGATAATCGTTATGAAAATATTTATAGCGTTGAAGAAGTGAACAGAAAGGTGCTTCAGGGTGTTCCTTTCCGGGATGCTTACCGAATTGTTGGCGATTCGATCAAAAGAGGTGATTTCCATCCCGATAAGTCTATTTACCATACCCACGAAGGAAGTATCGGAAACCTTTGCCTTGATCAGATTAGGCAAAAAATGGAAAAGATCACAAACAGTTTCAACTTCGGAAAGGTTGAAAAAGCCTTCAGGTTACTTTTAAATGAAGACAATAAGCATTAATAAAATGATTCATTATGCACTTTAAATACGTGAATAAGTCAATACAAAGACCTATTTTATATCTATTTGCACTAATTAATCTGATATTATTGACTTATTGACTTTTAATGATTATTTAATATGGATTTCTATGTTATTGATTATTAATAGTTAGTAATGTATAATCCTGTTAGACCAAGTCATTTAAAATGTTTTTTTTCTTTCCCGGCAACAAAGTATTTTGGTTATCAGGATCAAAAACAGTACTTTTGATGTTAATTATTAAGCAATAACTGCAATTTACTTTCAATTTATTACAGATTATCGCATTTCTTTGAGTATTTACCAACAAATTATTCCAAACGCTTGCTATTTGACATCAGATATTAAGCTTTTCTTATTTTATTTAATTCACATGGAACAGATTCGTTTTCCAAAAGCTCGAGGGCTGTATGATCCCAATAATGAACATGATGCATGTGGGATTGGTTTTGTTGCCCATATTAAAGGCCAAAAATCGCACGACATAATTCAGCGCGGTTTGACGGTTTTGTTGAATATGGATCATCGCGGTGCCACAAGCTCAGACAATAAAACCGGAGATGGTGCAGGTATTTTAATGCAATTGCCGCATGATTTCTATTTATCTCAGAAAATCGCAGTTCCCGAAATCGGGAAATATGGCACAGGTCTTGTATTCTTGCCTGTAAATGAGGAAGAAGCTTCATATTGTGTGGAAGTTCTTGATCGTTATATCGATGCAGAAGGTCTTCGACTTATATGCTGGCGAGATGTGCCGGTTGACAGTTCTGTAATCGGTGAAATAGCAAAAAGATCTGAACCGCGAATCCGTCAGATATTTGTAAGAGGCAATTACGAGCAGGATATTCTTGAGCGCAAACTTTACCTTGCCCGCAAACAAGCAGAAAGAATTGTAAGAGGATCGCAATTAGCAGAGAAAGATTCGTTTTACCTGCCGAGTTTCTCAAGCAAAGTAATTATATATAAAGGGATGTTCACACCCGGACAATTACGCGACTATTTTAAAGATCTGACTAATCCGGCGATGACCAGCGCAATAGCACTTGTCCACTCCCGTTTTAGTACGAATACATTTCCTACATGGGATCTGGCACAACCTTTCAGGATGATTGCCCATAATGGTGAAATTAATACCATTAAAGGAAATAGGCAATGGATGCATGCCCGTGAGTCACTACTTGAGTCTGACCTTTTCGGTGACGATCTTGACAAACTTTTCCCGATAATCGAACCAGGTAAATCCGACTCATCCTCATTCGACAATACTCTGGAGTTTCTTCATTTAACCGGAAGAAGCATGCCACATTCATTGTGTATGTTGATTCCTGAATCTTTCAACGAAAAGAACCCTATTCCCGATAGCCTTAAAGCATTTTACGAGTATCACTCAACATTGATGGAACCCTGGGATGGCCCTGCCTCAATGGTCTTTTCAGATGGGCGATACATCGGCGGTACCCTTGACAGGAGTGGATTGCGGCCTTCGAGATATGTCATTACAAAAAATGATATGATCATAATGGGTTCAGAAGTTGGTGTTCAGGTTTTCCCGGCAAGCGAAATCAAAGAAAAAGGACGTTTAAGACCAGGGAAATTATTATTAGTTGATACTCAATTAGGTATAATTATCCCCGATAAGGAGGTAAAAGCAGAACTAAGCCGCAAGAATCCTTATGTTAATTGGCTAAAGGATAACAGATTGGAATTAGAGGCAATAAAGGTAAAACAACGTGTCTCCTCAGGAATGGGTGATCAATTTGGGTTCTATTCCAAAGTGTTTGGTTACAGCAAAGAAGAGATGATGATTATCATCAAAGAGATGGCTGAAACGGCTCAGGAGCCGACAAGCTCTATGGGAAATGACACACCGTTGGCAGTATTCTCCGAAAAACCAAAACGTTTTTTCAGCTATTTTCGACAGTTATTTGCACAGGTCACTAATCCACCCATCGATCCCATCCGTGAAGGACTGGTTATGTCGCTTACAAATTATATTGGTTCACTTAGCAGCAATATTCTGGATGAAACACCTAAACATTGTAAACTGATCAAATTCGACAGTCCAATTATCACCAATACCGACCTTGGAAAGATTAAAGATCTTAAACACGAAACTTTTACACATGCCACAATCCCTATGCTTTTCTCCGTAAAAGAAGGTGTTGAAGGTTTTAAACAGTCCTTTAAGGCAATGCTCGAAGCTGCCGAAAAAGCCGTTGACGATAAAATGAACTTTATCATTCTGACCGATCGTAAGGTTTCTGAAGATTTAGTTCCAATTCCCTCTCTTCTTTCGGTGGCTGCAGTCCATCACCACCTGATTAAAACCAAAAAGCGAATGCAGATAGGGATTATTGTTGAAAGTGCCGAACCTCGCGAGATCATGCACTTTGCACTATTGCTTGGCTATGGAGCAAGCGTAGTTAACCCTTATCTTGCTTTTGCCGCCATTGATTATTTGGTTAAAGAGGGTGAAATAAAACTCCCTTATGGCGAGGCACGAAAGAATTATATCAAATCAATTGATAAGGGTCTGCTCAAAATAATGTCAAAAATGGGAATTTCAACACTTCGTTCCTACCACGGTTCCCAACTCTTTGAAGCTATTGGAGTCAGCGATGAATTGATTGATAACTACTTCAAAGGAACTCCTTCGCGTATAGGCGGTGTTGGATATGAAGAGATATTCAAAGAAGCAATGGTTTTCCACGATGATGCTTTCAATAATCCGGCAAAGAAAGTCCGGTTTTCGACTGTTGGAGAATACCACTACCGCAACAACGGTGAATTCCATGCTTGGAATCCTCAAAGTATAGCGCTTTTGCAATGGGCTACAAAAACTAATGATTATCTGGTTTATAAGAAATTCAGTAAACTTGTTGATGAGCAAAATGCAAAACCGGCATTCATTCGCGGAGCTCTGAAGTGGAAAATGAATCCAATCCCGATTGAAGAGGTTGAACCTGCTGAAAACATTCTTAAACGTTTCGTTACTGGTGCAATGTCTTACGGATCAATTTCAAAAGAGGCTCATGAAGCTCTTGCGATTGCTATGAACACAATTGGAGGAAGAAGCAATACAGGCGAGGGAGGTGAAGATGCAGGACGTTTTGGAACTGATAGAAACTCAAAAATAAAACAAATTGCTTCGGGTCGTTTTGGAGTTACCAACAATTACCTTATCAATGCTGTTGAACTTCAGATAAAAATTGCGCAGGGTGCAAAACCAGGTGAAGGGGGACAGTTACCTGGATTTAAAATCAACAAAATTATTGCAAAACTGCGACATTCAACTCCAGGAATTACACTCATTTCTCCGCCACCACACCATGACATTTACTCGATTGAAGATCTTGCACAATTAATATTTGATTTAAAGAATGTTAATCCCACTGCAAAAGTGTCGGTTAAACTGGTAGCCGAGTCAGGAGTCGGAACAATTGCCGCAGGAGTAGCCAAAGGTTTTGCAGACATTATAATCCTAAGCGGTTGCGAAGGTGGTACCGGAGCGTCGCCTGCAAGTTCAATCAAACATGCAGGATTACCTGCTGAATTCGGAATCGCCGAAGCACAGCAGACTCTGGTAATGAATAATCTTCGCGGACGCGTTAAACTTCAGGTTGATGGTCAGTTAAAAACCGGTCGCGATGTTGTTATAATGGGGATGCTTGGAGCCGAAGAGTTTGGATTCGCTACCGGAGCGCTTATTTCATTGGGCTGTATAATGATGCGCAAATGCCACTTGAATACTTGTCCGGCAGGCATTGCAACTCAAAATAAGAATCTAAGGAAACGGTTCTTAGGCCGCTCGCAATTTGTAATTAACTATTTTACATTTATTTCAGAAGAGATTCGTGAGTACATGGCCGAAATTGGGGTGCGTACTTTTGAAGAGTTGGTAGGAAGAGTTGACCTATTGGAACAGAACCATGATGTTACGAACTGGAAAATGAAAAATGTCGATTTGTCAAAATTTCTCAATCTTCCTGAAGAGGCGAAACTAAATCCAATTCACAACACCCATCCAAACACTAAAAATTTGGATGATGTGATTGATAAGGCATTAATCCGCGAGGCAAATAAAGCCATTAAAAGTGGCGAAAAAGTTTGGCTGGCTCATGATATAAATAATGTAATGCGTACTGTGGGTGCAATGCTTTCCGGTCAGATATCAAAACGATACGGAGAAGCAGGCTTACCAAAAGATACTATAAACTGCACATTCAGAGGAACAGCAGGCCAAAGTTTCGGTGCGTTTTTGGTTAAAGGGGTATCATTCAGGCTTGAAGGTGATGCCAACGATTATCTCGGTAAAGGACTTTCAGGTGGTAAAATAGTTGTGGTTCCCCCTATCGGTTCAACTTTTGCTCCTGATAAGAATATAATTGTTGGAAATACGACCCTTTATGGTGCTACAGGAGGAGAGGTTTACATACAGGGAGTCGCAGGTGAGCGTTTCTGTGTCAGAAATTCAGGATCTAAAGCTGTAGTTGAAGGAACCGGCGACCATTGCTGCGAATATATGACAGGCGGCAGAACTGTAGTTTTGGGAACAACTGGTCGTAACTTTGCAGCAGGCATGAGTGGTGGAATAGCCTATATTCTTGACGAAAATGGCGATTTCGAGTATTATTGTAATAAAGGACTGGTTGAATTAAGTCCGGTTGAAGATAAAGCAGATATTATGGAATTACAGGAAATGATTGATAGACACCTCCTTTACACCCAAAGTCCGCTTGCAGGGAAAGTTCTGACAAATTGGGATGAGTACCTGCCCAAATTTGTTAAAGTTATTCCACTTGAATATAAAAAGGTGTTGAATGAGATGAAACTGAAAGAGGTGAAACGGAAGCTTGAAATGGCAGAAGATGCACCAGACAGAAGGGAGTAGTTTATAGCACAATCAACGATTAAATTTTATAAAAAATGGGAAATCCAAAAGGTTTTATCGAAATAGAACGTAAAGAGGGCGGTTATCGTCCCACAAAAGAGCGAATATTCGACTATAGCGAAGTAGAACAAACACTTAACGAAAACGATCGTAAAGATCAGGCTTCACGCTGTATGGATTGCGGAATACCGTTTTGCCACAGTTCCTGTCCTATTGAAAGTATTATTCCTGAATGGCAGGATGCTGTTTATCGCGGCAAATGGGGTGAAGCCTATGATTTACTTTCTGCAACCAATAGTTTCCCCGAGTTTACAGGAAGAGTCTGTCCCGCACCATGTGAGAAATCATGTGTTCTTGCAATTCACGATGAAGCAGTTACAATTCGAGAAAACGAATGTTCCATCGTCGAAAAGGCTTTCGATATGGGTCATGTTGTTGAACAGGTACCTACCAAGAGAACAGGAAAAAAAATTGCCGTAATTGGCTCTGGTCCAGCCGGACTATCAACAGCTGATCTGCTCAATCAGGCCGGACATTCGGTGACTGTTTTCGAACAGGATGACAAAGTTGGTGGTCTGCTCAGGTACGGAATCCCCGATTTCAAATTAAATAAAACGGTTATTGACAGAAGGATTAATCTATTTGTCAAAGAGGGAATAACTTTCAAGGTAAATACCAAAGTTGGAATTGATTTTCCGGC
>CAILKW010000268.1 GCA_903834845.1 uncultured Bacteroidia bacterium
AGTGATATAAGGACAGTAAACGGATTTTTAAGATCATGACCAATAATAGAAAAGAGCCTATCCTTTGTAGTGTTAAGTTCCTTGAGTTTCACATTCTGTTCAGCGATCTGTTCATTCTTCTCATTCAATTGCTCGTTTAGCAGTCTTGCATATTGTAGTTTCTCTTCAATATATTCATTCTCTTTAATTTCAAGTGCAAGTTGCATTTCGCTTTGGTTTTTTTCATCTGCCATCTCTGTTTGACGTTTCACCATCCGGTTGACTAAGCTTGGAATATGTAGAAGCAGAATCCCAAAGAAAAGAAGATAGACTGATTTAAAAATCTGACCAAGAGGATTAGTGGATATTATTTTTTCTAATAATTCACTGTCAAGGTTAGGATACCGGAAAAAATATATCAGGTTAAAAGCGAATAATGTGTAAGCTATTGTATAGATAATCAGTTTTCTATCATAACGCAAAACAGATAAAAACATCAAAACCGGATAAAGGAGAATAGTGGCGGTGGTTGCAACAGCAAAAGGGGAAATAAATACAGACAGTGAATAAATGTGAATTGAAAGAAGGCCGATATCGAGTGTCACAGACAAGTATCTCACCCAGTGAAATACTTTTCCTTTATGAAAGAGGTAAATCAGAAAAAGATTATAAACACCATACATTAAAGCGATTGCAGTGCTTACAGCTGCTTCTTGATAGTCTCCTTTTATGATTACAATAACGATTAGCAAAAATACAATGGCAAGCAAAATCCATCTGAATTTCAGAGCCACTTTTTCGCCGCGGTTGGCTTCGTCATCATAAAGGTTGATTAAAGACATAGTACAATGATAAGGTGAAATTTTGGCTTCAAATTTACAAAAATGGATTGAACAGATAGGTAACAATGGCTATTTGTTCAAGTTTAATTCTGATCTTTTTGAGAATATTTGACTTTCAATCGGCTTTATTCTCAAAGAAAATTCCATAATGATCATCCCTAATTCGAGCAATGACATCATCAATTTCATTTCGTGGAAGTGAAAAATTGGATAAAACCCGTTCGAAAAGATCAATGGAAGTTTCAAACTCTTCAGGTATAACTTGGTTCGCTCCCAATTTGTATAGTTCTTCAATATCTTCGACATGCTTGGTTCTTACCAGAATAAAGGCATGTTTGTTCAGAAGCCGAACCTTTTCAATTATTGCCATTGAAATAATCAAATCACCTATCGAAATCAGAACGATTTTAGCCGTGTCAACATGTGCTTTATTAAGAATTGGTGCATTTACAGCATCTCCGTAAATAATGGATTCCCCTTTATCCTGTCGCTTTTTGACAATTGCCGGATCGAAAACAATGGAAATATAGGGAATCTTATTAAATTTAGCCATTACCGAAAGGTTAATAGAACGTGAATCCTTACCAATTATCACGAGGTGATTTTTAAGTCTTGGGATTTCGATTTGATGGAGAGGGAAAAGTCCATTGATTAGAAAGTCTGGAAGTGGTAGTTTCAATAGCAAGCCGGCAAGAGGATTTCCAATTTGGATTAGCAATGGAGAAAAAGACATTGTAATAATTGCGACCGCAAGAAACAGCTGGTAAAAATAATTGTTAATTATCTCATAACTAACACCTAATTTTGCAAGAATAAATGAGAATTCACCCACCTGACTTAGGGCAATACCTACCAGAATTGTTCCTCGGAAGGTATGTCCCAAAAGGAAAGCGGTAAAACCACCAAACACAAATTTTATTACAATTACCATAATAACAGTAAAGATGACAAGTCCGATATTTTGAAATACAAAATTCAGATCGAGCAACATGCCGATTGAGACAAAGAAAAAACTTGTGAAAGTGTCGCGAAATGGAATCAGGTTACCAAATGCATTTACACTGTATTCCGATTCTGAAATCATCAATCCGGCCAAAAAAGCACCAAAGGCCAGGGTAATACCGAGCTCGGAAGTAAGTAATGAAACCGACAGACATATCAACAAAACACTCATCAGGAACAGTTCCTGGTTTTTTGTCATGGCAATCCAATGTAATATTTTAGGTATAAACCATTTATTGCCGGTATAAACGAAAGCTATAATCAGTACTGTCTTTATTATTAATTTGTACAGATCGGTATCAAGATTGGATGTTTCCCCTTTCAAAAACGGGGTAAAAAGAAGAAGGGGAATTAAAACAATATCCTGAAAAATGAGAATTCCAACCACAGTCCGTCCATAATTAGAGGTCACTTCCGATCGGTCCTGCAAGATTTTTAAAACTACCGCTGTACTACTTAAAGCGGTAAGAAACCCGATAAAAAGAGCTCCTTTCCAATCCATGTTGTAAGTAATGGCAAGTGCCATGGTGACTAATGCAGTAAGTGTAAGCTGGATGAATCCTCCCAGAAAAACAATTTTTCTGATTTTTAAAAGATGTTTAAGGCTAAACTCCATTCCAATAGTGAACATCAGAATCACTACTCCAAGTTCAGCCATCAGCTCAATTTGTTGGGGAGAATGAATAATACCAAGTAGAAAAGGTCCTGCTAAAATACCGGTGAGAAGGTAACCCACCAGAGTAGGTATCCTTATCTTAGTAAAAATGAAGTTTACGAAAGAGGATAGGGCAAAAATGATCACTACGTCTTTTAAAATCTCAGAATTCATAATTATTATTTCTGTGTGCGTCCGATGACTTCTCCTTTAGATGTAAATGAGATACCTTGCTGTCCTGTTGTTCCGATCATAACTGACTGAATAAGCATCTGACCTGCGTTTCTGCTTCCACCCCATTCGAGAATGAGGCTGGCACCGGCACCTCCTTTGTCTTCCTTATCTTCAATAACAAACTCAAGCGATTCAAGCGGTTTCATCAGTATCGGGGTGGAAGTAAAACTCCGCAACAGTTTACCATAAGAGTCATTGTAAACAGCATTCAAAACATATAAACTATCTTTTAACGAGATATTCCTGACACTCACGGTTGCAGTCAATAAAAATCGCTTTGTGCCGTCAAGGTGATAGATATCGGAATAAACCGGTACATAAACTATCTCTTTGTATTTCAATGTTGCTGTATCCAAAGTCACATAAGTATAGTTATGACTTGGATAATTGATCTTTGTATCCTGAACGCTCTCTTTGCTTTGGCAGGAAATAAAAAGTGAAAGCAACAAAACTTTGTAAATAATGATTTTCATGGCCAATTCAATTAGATAAAATATCTGCAATATATAAAAAAAAATGGTATTATATCTAAAACGGATAATATATCTAAAATTGAATAAAATCAGCTAAGAAGATAAAATTCGTATTGAATCGAGTAATTTAGGATTCAGCACTTTATCATATTTTATAGCCTTATTGAATGGAACAAGTTCAATTTCATCGTTTTCGATACCAACCATTACGCTTTGCTGATCATCAAGTAATGTTTCGACTGCTGCTACACCCAAACGGCTTGCAAGAATACGATCGGAGGCTGTTGGAGACCCGCCACGCTGTATATGACCGAGTACTGTTACCCTGACATCGTATTGAGGATAATCTTTCTCGACCTGCTTGGCAATATTGAAAGCACCACCTGCTTTTTCACCTTCGGCAACAAGGACAATCGAAGAGTTTTTACTTTTCCGGTAGCCCGATTTGATGAAATTTTCAAGTGTCATCAGGTCAGTATCTGTTTCCGGAATGAGTACTGCTTCAGCACCTGAGGCAATCCCACCGTTGAGGGCAAGAAAGCCTGCATCACGTCCCATCACTTCGATAAAGAAGAGACGCTCGTGTGCGGTTGCCGTATCGCGTATTTTGTCAACAGCTTCGATAATGGTATTCAGCGCGGTATCGTATCCAATTGTAAAATCTGTTCCAAACAGGTCGTTGTCAATAGTTCCGGGAATGCCTACGATAGGAATGCCAAACTCTTGTGCAAAAATTCTTGCACCGGTAAAAGTGCCATCTCCACCAATTACTACAAGAGCATCAATTCCGGCATCACGTAGGTTTTTGTATGCTTTTTCTCGTCCTTCTTTGGTATGAAATTCCTTACTCCGTGCTGTTTTTAGAATTGTTCCGCCAAGTTGGATTATATTGCTGACATCGCCCGAAATGAGCGGTTTAAAAATATTATCTATTAATCCTTTGTAGCCATGCAGGATACCAACAACCTCGCGACCATAAAAAATCGAAGTCCGAGTTACAGCGCGTACGGCGGCATTCATACCAGGCGCATCGCCACCTGAGGTCAAAACTCCTATTTTCTTTATTGGGCAGTCGCTGTAATCATCCGGCATTGAAATTCTATATTCCTTACTCATAATATTTTATTTTTTAATAATTGCAAATTTAAGTGTGTATAAATAGCGAAACCTATATTTGTAGTTAAATTTTCTTAAATTTTTCGATGGCTAATTGGCGCACTGCTTCTGCTACGTCTTCAAGGAGATTTTTAGGTGTGGATGTTGCACCGCAGATACCAACTGAATCAACATCACTAATCCACTGTTTATCAATCTCTTCGATTGAGGATATGAATTTACTGTTTGAATTTACCGAGTGACAAATATCGAATAGCATTTTACCATTAGAACTTTTTAATCCACTTACAAAAATAATTAGTCCGAACCGTACAGAGAACTTTCTGATTGCGGGAATCCTATTTGCAACCTGTCGGCAAACGGTATCATGTATTTTAACGTGGACATTTATAGCTCTCTTTTTCAATTCATCGGCAAGTAAATGAAACCCATCCAGATCTTTGGTTGTTTGCGAATATAGTTCGATTGGGCGTGTGAAATCAACCTTGTCAATCTCGTGAGTATTTTCAATAACAATAGCCTTTCCATCGGTTTGACCTACAAGTCCGTTAACTTCGGCATGACCTTTTTTCCCAAAAATAACAAACTGTGTTTTTTCACTTTTATCAGATTCTTTTCCTTTACGGATACGTTGTTGCAGCTTCAAAACAACCGGGCATGTGGCATCTATAAGTCTGATATTGTTTTGTCGGGCATATTCGTAGGTTAAAGGTGGTTCTCCATGGGCACGAAGTAAGACTGTTTCATCTTTCATTGCGAAAAATTGAGCGTGGTTAATAGTTATTAGTCCTTTAAGTGTAAGACGTTCAACCTCAGAATCATTGTGAACAATATCGCCAAGGCAATACAGCACATTCTGCTGCTGAAGTGTCTCCTCCGCTTTCCGGATAGCTTCAACTACACCAAAACAAAATCCCGAATTTTTGTCTATTTCTATAATCATTTTTCCAAAAATCAAATTTCTTCAATACGGCTGAGTATCCATTGGAGTTGTTCTTCGCGTGTCATATAGCTGTTATCGAGTATTATAGCATCATCGGCTTTACGCAACGGGCTCTCAGTACGGGTTTCATCATACCTATCGCGTTCAATAATATTTTCCATAATCTCGTCGTAACTCACCTTTTCACCTTTGGCTGTAAGTTCGTCATACCGCCGTTTGGCTCTTACATCGGGTTTGGCTGTCATAAATATTTTAAGTTCGGCATCAGGAAATACTACCGTGCCGATATCCCTACCATCCATTACTATTTCTTTCGATTTTCCCATTTCTTGCTGAAGGTCAACAAGCAGGTGGCGAACACCGGCAACTGCTGCTACAGGACTAACATTTTGCGATACAGCGAGTAAGCGGATTTCATTTTCCACATTATCGCCGTTTAGCCAAATATCGTTGTGCCGGGTCTCTGGATTGTACAGAAAGTAAACTTTTATCTTTCCGAGATTATCCATTAAATTGGGAATGTCAACTATACCATTGTCAATAAGATTATTACGAAGACAATATAGAGTAACAGCTCTGTACATCGCACCCGAATCAATAAAGATGTAGTTCAGTTTTTGAGCAATCTCCTTAGCGACAGTACTTTTTCCACACGAGGAATGGCCATCAATGGCAATGATGATTTTATTTGTTTTATACGACATTTTCCGTTTTTAATTATCGGAGCAAAGATAACGTTTAAGGAGAAAAACGAGGGATACAGGAAAAGGTTAACGAATAAATTGTGAAAGATTGGTAGTCAGGGAGAAGTAATGTGCAGTGGCAGCCAGATGAAAGCTGGAAACTCCGTAATTAATACTAAACTTTGATACTTTGAGACCTACACCAGCAGAAAATCCAACAAGACCGGGATGATTTTCGTTTGCAAGTTCTTTTTGCCTTTGGTAATTATAACCAAAACGTAATGTTACATTTTTCCCGGGCAGAATTTCTGATCCAAGTATAAAGTGGCGCAACAATAACGATGTAAAATTTTCGGATTCCACTTCGCTCTGAGTCCCTTCGTTTTGGATATTGGTAAGTGATAAATTCCATTTATTCAAACGATTGGCTGTTGCGTAAAACCTGATGGGAGCATGAGCAAGCCTTTTTGAAAACCCAATTTGTACATCGCATAGAATTTTTTCACGCTCCCCCGATTGGTAATAAGAAGTTATTTGACTTCCTATATTTTTAACTACAAATGAAATAACCGAAAGGCTGTCTTTCGCTTTATATGTAATACCGAGATCGGCTGCGAGTCCCATTGAGTTGTAACTTTCGAAAGATGAAAAGATGGGTTTCAGGTTAATTCCGGCCTTCAACTGCGGAGTTAATATCCTGGAATAAAACAAATTGAT
>CAILKW010000269.1 GCA_903834845.1 uncultured Bacteroidia bacterium
ATCCGGTTCATCATCAACAAAAACAGGAGGGATATATTGTGCCAGCACTGACCCGGCAACACCGCAAATTTACTTGAGCAAAATATAACAATTTTTTTGTTGTAAACACTCTTGATGAGCCGTTACCCGGCAAACGGAACGAAGAGGTATGCGCCTTGCTTAAAAACAAAGACCGCATGATCTGCTATCTGACTACCGGACTAAAAGCAAGCGGAAGCCAATGGTTTCGAGTTGGTTGCCGGGGGCGCTGTAGCCACGAAAAGCCAAACCACAGTTCTTGGTGATGTTGCTCCAGCGCCCGCCACGAATCACATGGTTAGAACTGTTATACCAACTATCCGTCCATTCCCATACATTACCTGTCATATCATACAACCCCCAACCATTGCCATTTTTCCCGACCGGATAGGTCGTTTGGCCAGAGTTACAATCATACCACTCCCATTCTTCCAATTGGTTTTCTTTAGGGCTATACACGTATAATGGAATAGAACCTGCTAAGCAGGCATATTCCCATTCTTCCTCAGTCGGCAAGCGGAAGGTCTGTTTACCTGAGAGCGTATTGAGCTTTTGTAAGAAGACCTGGCAATCATCCCAGGAAACGGTTTCAACCGGTAAACGTTCTCCCTTGAAACGACTTGGATTATATCCCATGATGGCCTCCCATTGCTGCTGGGTAACCGGGTACGTTCCCAGATAAAAATCCTGATCAATCTCGACTTTGTTCGAATTCATAAGGAACGTGCCGGCAGGAATCGGGCAAAACTCGAACGACGCTTCCTTCCCAAACGAACCATTTACTTTTATGATATGCGGCTGGTTATGGTCGTTGGCAATAGGTTTCATAATAATTTGGAGATTGAAGTTGACGTGTGATACGGTGCAGGCGAAGCGCTCCATCTGGCTCACTGGCTACCTTGCGTTCCTCGCTGCCACACACCCAAAAGCTGGTACAGCCCTCGCGCTCAAAAGGAAAGGCGACATGAGTTGCTATCTGACTACTGGACCAAAAGCAAGCGGAAGCCAATGGTTTCGAGTCGGTTGCCGGGGGCACTGTAGCCACGATAAGCATAACAACAATCCGTAGTGAGATTGCTCCAGCGCCCGCCACGAATCACATGGTTAGAACTGTTATACAAACTATCCGTCCACTCCCATACATTACCGGTCATATCAGACAACCCCCAACCATTCTGATTGTACCCGACCGGATAGGTCGTTTGGCCAGAGTTACAATCATACCATTCCCATTC
Organism: uncultured Bacteroidia bacterium; assembly: GCA_903834845.1. Lineage (GTDB taxonomy): Bacteria > Bacteroidota > Bacteroidia > Bacteroidales > Prolixibacteraceae > JAAFHB01. The sequence continues at coordinate 1,254 of CAILKW010000269.1, forward strand.
TGCCAATTGTCCTGCATGAACGCCCCACCAGTTTAATGGAATTGAACCTGCCCGGCAGGCATATTCCCATTCTTCCTCAGTCGGCAAGCGGAAGGTATGTTTACCTGAGAGAGTATTGAGCTTTTGTATGAAGATCTGGCAATCATCCCAGGAAACGGTTTCTACCGGTAAACTTTCTCCCTTGAAACGACTGGGGTTGTTACCCATGACCGCTTCCCACTGCTCCTGGGTAACCGGGTACGTTCCCAGATAGAAACCCTGATCAATCTTGACTTCGTTCGATTTCATAAGGAACGTGCCGGCAGGAATCGGGCAAAACCTAAACGATATCTCCTTCCCAGACAAACCTTTGACTTTTATATTATTTAATGAATTTGATACCAAAATAGCTATTTCTTGTAACATACGGATTTCCTCCTCTGCACCAGATTGCCTCATCCAGGCTCTAAACTGCAACAGCGCAAGCCTTTGATAAAACCCTTTTATTGGCTCCGGGCTCTTAACTTCTGCTGCATGGATAAAAGAATAAGCTTGAGTCAGCATCATGTCCTCGGGCATCTCTTGCATGTCTTGCATTCTTTCCTTTAAACCCAGTCTTGCTGAAGTATATTCTCCTGCTTCGATATGTTTTATAATTTGATCAATTTCAGATCTCATAGTTTAAGTCAAAAGTAATGTAACTGCTTTATAATATTCAAATTTTCAAACCCATTACAATCATCTTCCAGCCCCACTGTTCTTTAGCCCTATCATAGGACTTAATGTACTGGCCGTTGACTTGCATACCGTCCTTCAAGTTAAATTTCGAACTAGATGATGCATTGGGAAACTGTTGATTAACAAAATGACTAAAGAACTCAATAATTATTATTTAAAGGTCTATCAGCTACTGTCATTCCACATTTTGGACAACGAATATCAAAAATGCTCCAGATTGATTCTAAATGATAATCCCAATTTAAACCATGTTTAAAAAGTTTAGTTTTGCAATTCCAACAATAGTCAATATAAATATTGTGTCCGCAATCCACATTATTACAACTGTACCTATAATGATGTCTGCGTGAGCCTCTATCGGTTAATTCTGTTATCTCAATATCAGTCCCACCGCAATTAAGACAAAACATCTCATTTGCTGGTTTAGGGTCAATAATATTATTGTTTTGCATTGCATTATTAGAGGGCTCAAGTAAGTATTCAAAACTCATTGCTATAAGTTTTTTTAAGGTATCGGTCAAATTGGGTTTAAATTCTATGTAGCCGTATTCATGAATCGGATATTCTATTTTCTGTTTTTCACCTTCAACATAAATAATTCTTTCACCACCGTAATTCGTATATTTAATATTCCTATCTTCAAATGCCCCATCTTTGCATGGATGAAGAATGAAAACATAATTATTGGAATCGCCGTATTTCGTCCTCATGGCTATAGTTTCGTATACTATGGACTTCTTGTAATTGTAATTTTTAAATTTGGAATCGAGGACTATATTAATTTTTTGATTATTACATATCACTTCTAACACAAAATCAGGTATTTTATTTAGGACACTGCGTTTCTGATAATGAAGAGTAACTCGTCTACCAGCCAAGATACCTTTAAAATCAAACTTAAAATGCTCTGCAATCGTTTTTTTCTTTGGGTCTATGGTTTTTAAAAAGGCTGATAGGTCTTTTGATATATGTGAAAAGTGAAAACTATCCTCTAACACTTTTATTAATGTAACCAAACACCACAATTCATAAACCTGTGGCATTTCTCTTAATCCAAATAAAGTGACATTTTCGTAAAGGCCAAAAACTTCAATATCAATTCCCTCTGATTTTAACACCTCTTTATAATAACGAAGTGCATTTCTGTATATAATGTTTTGAATGAAAGTCATTGAAGGTTTAAAGCCCTGAAAGTTCTTCCACTTAATTTTTCTGAAAAAATTTGTCTTCAATCTTTGCTCAAGTAATGGTTGTAGTTCGGATTGCTCATTATTAAACTCACTAATGTTTTTAATCTGAAAATTTATCTTATCAATTTTCTTGTTTAGTGTTTGAACCTGATTATTTCTTTCCTGAATAAATTTGTTCTTGTCAGATATCGAAAGAATTGAAAATTGTCTCCATTTATTACTATTAAGCGTAGTATAATTTTCTCTCTGTCGTTGGATGATTTTATCTTGAAAGGAACTTAGATACTCAAAGCTTCCTTGTTGTATTGCAGAAACAGAATATTTATTCCGTTGGTTTCCTCCAACAGTTATTGTTTGTTTTCTATACGCTGCAAATAGTTTAACAGTTATTTCCTTTCCATCTTCAAATAATTTATCAGGGTCAGTTTCAAATTCAAGAGCACTCCAACCTTTATCCTTTCCGTTAAGTTTGTTGCCCCAAAATGTTAGCGTGCCGTTAAATATCCTTACTCCCGAAATTTGAAATACAAGTTCGTTGAAACTTTCAGCAATATTGTTGTGGTTATTGACAAATCTTGTTTTTCTATTTTCCCACTGCTTTTTCCACTCATTAAAATATTCTTCTTGTGCTAAAATTTCATGTTTAATTTTTTCCGGATTTACTTTCGGGTCAGGGTCTTTAAGTACTGTAATCTTTGTATTTAGAGTTTCGATTTTATCTTTTAACCCTTTAATTTGAAATGATGTGTATTTTATATTATTAGAAATAATCTTGTGAATACGATGAAGCATAACACAAACAAATCTGTTTTCATAAATATCATGATTCTCTAAAACTGCTTTTGAAGGCAAAAGTGTTGCAGTTCCAGCAATAGATAGTTTACGATATGTCTCTGAAATAGGGATTACTTTTTCTGACTTGCGAAATTCTTTTGTATGAGAAAGTTCTCGTTTTGGATTTTTAGAGATGTGGTCAAATGCTTTAATAAATTCGATGATTGATCGATTTTCAGCATAACAAAATTTTTTTTCGCAATATCTAATTTCAATTTTATCTGAACACACCTGTGACTTGTTTGATGTAATAAGATCCCAAAGCTCACCTTCAAAATCATTTTTTAGTTGGGGAAAATCGAAATCGTCAATATTACTGTTAATATCAATAATAATATAATATGGGTCTTTAAAACTATCTCTCAGTCCAATTTGAATTTCACCAATTGTGTTTATGGACGGACAATAGTGATAATAAATCCCTCTTTGTCCTAGTCTCCACTCACCTTTAATGATCCATAGATCATCTTGAATGTTATAAAGTCGGCTTTCATTAAGCCATTTCCCTTCATTCGTTTTAAGGAAAGGAATGAAGTTAGTTTTAATTGCAAACTGAAAATATAATGCATCTTCTTTGATGTAGAGAACAACGTCGTATTCATACTTGTTTCCAATAATCTTTGAAGGCTTTAAAAACTTCTTTGCTTGTATAATATTTCTAACACTATCTTCGCTTTCCCAATCAATAGAAATTAAAATCACTTCAAAGGGCAACATTATGCGAAGAAATTAAATTGCGAATTATTTCTATCTGCTTGTTTAATCATTTCTTCTAAGTAGTCGCTACTTGATTTCCCTATGTCCGTTTCATCAGACTCATAATTATTATAGAAATTAAGGAAATTTTCTGATAGAAATTTTTGCAAATTTTTTACAACATTCATTTTACTTTCCCCGTTTTTAGCAGTTTCACTACCATCAAATACGAATCTTGGGAATATTTTTTGAAGTATAACTGTGTTTAACGAAATATCAAATATATCTTCATATTTATAATTATAAGTTGATTTATTGATTTCAGCATAGTGGAGTGATTGCCTTATTGAGCGAATTCCAAAATCAATATTTAAATCTAATAAATATTGTTCATTTATCTCCCTTAGTTGGTGAGTAACCTCAGAAAGTTCTGAATTATTTACAATTGGATATTCGTTTCTCTTAGAGAATAAATTTGGTTTAACATAAACCGGTATTAATTCTTTTTCGGTTTCTGTTTTTTTAAACCACTCATTTACTTGCTCTTCTATAAGTAAAGGGTTATCAAACTTTACCACATGGATTCGGTCAAGGATTTTTGGAGAGAAATAGTGAGTTGTTTCATCAACATTTATAGCCCCAATGAAATGTATATTGTCCGGTATTTTAATTGTAGAAGGAAATTTTAAAATATCAATTAATCGTCTTTTCATTTTTGCATGTAGTTGCAACATAGATTCTTTTTCTGTATTGCCTAACATTTGAAAAAATGTTTTTCTCGCTTCCTCGTTTTCCAAAAAATCTTGCCATGATTGTATTTTTTTACCTTTAATGCAGCTTTCAATAAGATTGAGGAAGGTATTGAATTCAGAAACAAAAAGTTCTTCTTCATGATTTGCATATAATTCAATTTCAGGTTGCTTTCCTCGTTCTTCTAATTTTGAAAGAAAATCAGCAAAATAATATTCTACTCTTGCCAAATTCATTTCGTCAAGGCAAATAAAATAAAGTTGATTTGGATTATGAATTGCTTCGACTATTGCTTCTGTAAATGGTGTAGGCAAAAATGACATTTGTAGCGGATTGTAATAGCCAATCAAATCATCCGAACTTGTCCAGTTTGGTTTTACTGGAATTATCTTGGCAATTCCGCCTAATGCTTCTGCAAATGCTTTTACAATTTGAGTTTTTCCTGAACCGGACAATCCACTTAAAACGATAATGTCATGTGTCCTAAGTAATGTTAAAAAATTTCTTATTTGATATCGAGTATAGATTAAATTTTTCTTGTAATAAAGATACGCATGAATATGATCGGAAAGTTTTGAAAAACTTTTGTCAAAATCATTTTCAAAATCAAGATGATTAGTAGGTTTAAACTCTTTGATAGATAAAAGGTCTAAATATTTGCACTCATCATCTTCACTTAAAAATTGAAGATTTTTGCAGAGAGAAGCTCTATCTTTTAAACTGTTAAGTAAATCTTCCATTTTCAATAAATTAATATTAGTTATCTCGAAAGTGTCATTCAAAGCTGTTAGTTCTTTTTCTTTTTCTTTAATATCTTGTACTTTCTCATCATACTCTTCCTCTATTACCTCAATATTTCGATACGCTTCATTTAGCTTACCTTCTTTTTCTTTAACAGCCAATTCAAGTTCACTTAAAATTTTAGCCTTTTGTACTTTTACTACTGTTGTTTGGAGCAAGTATGGATTTCCTTTTCTTTTTCTCTCCAAATCTTTTGCAATCTCACCCTCAAAAAGATATCTCTCATTTTCTATTAATTCTCGAGCGTCAGGAATAAATATTTCAGTGATTTTATGTACATCTTCATTCTCGTTATATTTTGGATAAAAAATATTATTGTCGTATGTATCTAAAATATCTTCAAAAAATCCATAATTTTCATTAATAACCTTTTTTAATCGGCCTGATAAAATTAAAAAATCAAGATTATTAACTTGCTTGATTTTTTTTATTAGCTTTAAACTGCTTTGGTCTAACAACTTATTTAGTTCTATATCGTTAATTTCGTTAGTCGCATCCCCAATATTTACGTCTATTTTACCTGTGCTGCGCACTTCAAAAAAAAGCTTATTTTCTTCCACACTTTTTATTAGTTCATTTGATAATTCAAAATTTAATTCATGCGGTATTTGTTGTTGAGTCTGTTCAAAGAATACAAATAACTCATTAGGAGCAACCCCCAACTTTTGTGCTAATTCTGTTACCAACATTGGTGATGAATTGTTTTTATAGGATAAAATAAATGAATATGTGGTACAATAGTGTCGGCTTGTTGGTAGTGTGCGCCATTTTTTTCCGAACAATTAGCTTTTTCCAGTTATTGGCTATCGACTAAATATTATACTGTCGGGTTGGCGCATATCCTCTAATGTGTTATTTCAAATAACTATTCAGGACACACCATGTCATCATGTGGGAAAGAAACCCAAGCAAATTCGATAAAGTTCTTATCTCCTTGCCAATAATGAAGGTGATAAACTCTAGTGATATCCCTACGCATGCCTAATGCACCATCATTTTTTCTTTTTCGGAATTGCTCAGCCCCCGATTTCCCTTGTCTCAATCTATGTTCGGAAGCATTGTTCAGATTAAGTAAAGAGTCCAGCATGGATATTATTGTCGATTCAAGAAGAGTTGACGTTACTTTCAGCTCATTTAACCTATCGATGAATTTTTTCCCAATCTTGTATGGGGGAATCTCGTCAGAAGGGGTAGTCGATTTATTATAGCGATCAAAAACCAATTGTATGGCGATTTTTAGAGTTTCTTCATTAAGGGAAGAGTGAAAAAGTTGGCCAATATCCAGATGCTTAAGGATATCTTGGTAGTCCCTCGCCAAAAGAAACCTATTATGAAGAGCCTGAGGCTTCGAGTCAAGAGAGTTAAGACTATATATTGTATTGATTTCAGAACTATCGATAATGTGCTGAGCAAGAATAGTCTGAGGTTCCTCTGACTGGTCAGGCTTTACAATTAAGCGTTGCAATGTCCTAATGAAAAGTGCCTGTAAATTTGGGCCTATGGTGTTTTCTGGTATGGCAGGAGTAATTGAATCAATCTTGACTTCATAATCGGAAATTCGCATATTGTCATCTTCAAGGTAAGAAAGATGGGAAGTTAGTTTATAGAAATACTGGATCAGGTCGTTAGAACTGTGTTCATAAACATTGCATTGCTTCAGTTTTAACGAGAGTTTTTTTTGGTCAAGATATTCGTCGTCAATAAATAATGCGTTCAGTGACTCACGACTGACCTTCAGTATCGAAAGAGGTTCGGATTTGAAGAGATCCCAGGTAATCAATGCATCGATATATTGTAAAGCTTCTTTTTTATTCTCACCAATACGTGAAACAGCCAATGCGCTTGGGTCAAGAATAACGCGTAATGGAAGCATATCTCTAACGATTAAAAGGATTTAATTAATTATTACTCGAATTGTTTTTACGCTTCTTGATTGCCGCCTTCGTAATTCTTTCAACGAGTGTTTCGTTTTCATCAAAAAATCCTTCAGGCCACTCATTCCCACAGTTAAAACTGTCTATACGAACGGCACTATACTTTGAAACTGAATTCTTTTTTTCGCAGAAATATATTTTTGTATTGTCAGCAATAAAATTGGTATTACCGTTTACTTCGAGCCCCTGTACCATTCTTAACCGGAGGCGATTAACAATATGTTCACTGTGGCTTTCGATGATCACCTGTTTTTTCATAAGAGTCAGGGACAGGAAGAAATCGGCAAGCTTTGACTGGACTTTTGGGTGCAGATGGAGTTCAGGTTGTTCGAAGAGCAACGTCGACTGTTCTTTTGAGAGCAGTCCAAGAATAAGAATGGGTAAAACCTGACTTACTCCAACTCCTACATGGTTGATACTTCTATATTTTGTTTTCTCCAGGTTCATTGCCACACGAATTACTCCCCAATAATCAGTAACAACAGTTTTAATTCCATGACCTATACCCAGATAAGCCATCCATTCGCTGAGTGCCTCTTCCAGAGTTTTACTTTCCGCACTTATCTTGCTACCGGCGTTGTCAGAAAACCATTTCGGAGATACAAAGTTAATATATCGATCCTTGTTCTGGTCATAGATTTGGGGCATATTCTCGCCTCTGATTCCTATGTCTTCAATTGATGATGCCAATGATATACTGTAAAATGGCTTCGGATCCTCTCTCAAAGGGCCGATATACAGCACTTTTTCAATGAAGTTATCTCGAATGCCTCGTCGAAAAGCCTCGTCCATGCCCAATAAATTGGGCACTGTAAGTTTTTCATCTGCCTCGGTTATCTCAAAATCCGTTCTATTGAAATGGTGATTGATTGACTGTATCGAAAGCGGGATAAACAGTTCAGTTGTTTTATCAAATATTTTTCGTCTTGATAGATAGCCTGAGCCTTTTTTATCAAGATAAATTTCATCTTCAAATTGAGGAGCTTCCCAGTAGTCCTCATATTGTCCATCAAAACCGAAGTTCCAAATATCTTGTCCCCTTAGAATCCTGAATGAAAGTTTACTTATCTCGATTTTATTTTTATCTGAACCATCTTTTTCTATCAAACTGAAGATATAGGTGCCACTCTTTACAAAAAAAGTGTTGTTCTTATATCTACTGCCAGTTGTGACTTGGTAAGCATGGGAAGCACCAATGTCGAATCCGAAAATGATCTCAGTCGTTGATTTCTCCGAGTTTATAATAGAATCAAAACTACCAAGTGAAACGAGTGGCCCATTTAATAATATCGGACAGTTTTTGTCTCTATGCCTGAATGTCTGCGAGATAAGAAGAAGCGCCTTTAATACTGTACTTTTGCCGCTACTATTAGCTCCTGCAAACACGGTTAAAGGCGAAAGAGGAAGCTCTATTTTATCCTTGATCGAACGGAAGTTTTGCAAATATAATTTGGTGATCATAACTATCAATTAATTTGATTTTTCCCGGAACCCTTTTTTCAGAGCCTCAATGCGTATCGTATCAATTATCTCTTTCGTAGTTTGGTCGAAGAAGCCCTCAGGCCAGTCAGGAATGGCACCATACTCATTGATGTCAATAGGGATGAATTTTGGTGCGTTCTCATTCTTTTCAACAAAATAGATTTTAGTAGATTCTCTCACGTCACTTGAGTTAGAATCATGAGCAATTCGAAATCGTAGTTGGTTAATGATATGCTCGCTATGACTCTCTACAATACACTGCTTGTTGAGCAATGACATTGAAATGAAGAAATCAGCAAGCCGAGTTTGAACTTTAGGATGTAGGTGAAGCTCAGGTTGCTCAAAAATCATCGTAGAATCCTGTTTGCTTAATAACCCCATAACCAGAATCGGAAAGATTTGACTGACTCCAACTCCGACATCACTGATATCACAAAAATTCTTTTCGTCAGCAAGCTTGACTAATATCCTATAGCCGTTTCAGCAATTCCAGATTTGGCCCGTACACCTTGAATTCATTGGTGTTTAAAATTTGACTTTCGTAATATTTTGAGTATCAAACAGTATTATTTCGTATATTTCCGGTAATTGTCTTACTCAAAGATATAAAGATATTTTTA
>CAILKW010000270.1 GCA_903834845.1 uncultured Bacteroidia bacterium
AAAAATGGTACAATGGATTCCGGTTTCACAAAAACGCCCCTACTGTTTACAATCCTGTTTCGCTGGGAATGTTTTTTAATGAAGGTGGCGAGTTTTCAAATTATTGGTTTTCGACTGGTAGCCCTTCTTTTATTTTTAAGGTGCTTAAACAACAGGAATTTGATTTTTACAACGAGATAAAAGATGAAATTCAGGGTGTTATGCTCGATTCGTTCGATGCGGCCAATATGAGCATTTTGCCTTTGTTGCTGCAAACGGGTTACCTGACCATCGAGAGCGGCTCAATAATGATGGGTCAACCCTATTATAAATTGAACTTCCCGAACTACGAAATCGAAAATGCCTTTCAGGCCTATTTTGTAGGTTCGCTTGCAGAGAGAAGCCCGATAAAGGTTACAAGTGAAATCGCAAAATTGCAGCGAGCCATGCTTGCCAACGATACAGCCACCATGCAACAAGTACTTAAAAGCCATATTGCCGCCATCCCTTATGCCAACCGCAGCCACATGGAGGAAAACTACCAGAACATTATCTATTCTATTTTCAGGTTGCTCGGAGCTGAAATCCACAACGAAGTGCAAATCAACAATGGCCGTATCGACACTGTAATTGTAAACAACGAACATATCTATATTTTCGAGTTTAAAATGAACCAACCCGCCAATGTTGCCATTGCCCAGATCAAAGAGAAAGGATATGCAATACCTTATTTGTCGTACGGCAAACCTATTACGCTGATTGGCATTAATTTTTCGAAAAAGAAAAGGAATATCGTGGAGTGGCTGGAAGAAGATATGGTTTAAACTCCATAAGTTCCTGATTCACCATATTTTAACTATGTACCTAAATAACTTTTTCAATTACTTCAAAACAGGTACAGTATATTAATGCGCGAAAGGGAGCATTGTAATCCGGGGCTTTTTAAACAGGTCAACAACCAGGCAGGAAATACGTTGTTTGTTGACCATAAGATCGTTAATGGAACGCTTCAACATAGTTTTAAGTATTATTTAGCCTTAAAGGAACCTATGGCCAGGGCGTTGTTCATGATGTTTTTGATCAGCGAAGTCCATCCTTTTTTGGACGGGAATGGGCGTATTGCCAGGATCATGATGAACGCGGAACTGTTTAGGGGTGACCAATCAAGGATTATAGTCCCTACTGTTTACCGCGAAGACTATCTGCTTGCATTAAGGAAACTTTCAAGAACAAAAGATCCGGATACCTATATTCGTATAATGGAAAAATTGCATAAGTTTAATGACAACCTTTATGGATCTGATTTTTACGATCTGAATTCCTATTTGCAGGATTGTAATGCCTATGAAGATCCTCAAAGTGCAAAACTAATTTATATCGAAAGGGTAATAAAAGCAAAAACACAGCAATAGGCTATATGAGATAATATTTGTGTTATCTTTGATTATAAGTGACAATATTTGTTTATTTTGGAAATAAAAGGTTGTATTTGTGATGTTTTTTGTATTGGCAAACCTATATCATTCATAATCATTTAAACAGTTATTATAAAATTGACCTGTTATAAAACTTCCCGTTTCACCATTTTTGCAAAACCCCCTAACCGTTTCCGGCAAAGGGGGCTGGAAAAAAACAAAACGATCCTAAACCAGGAAACTAATCACTATCTTTCTATTGGACAGAATTTATGCAAATTTTAGAGGAAAGAATTATCATGATCTTTCACCTATTGACATCAAACATGAAGGGCGATCATTTTTTAATTAATAGCTTGTATCTTCCTGAAAGTTGATTCTTTTTTGCGTAAAGTGACAACCGGTAAATCTGATCACCCCACACATTTGCCAATCTTTTATCGGAAAGGGTCACTACCTCAACAACAGGCTCAAATTGACTCGATTCGTAAACTAGGCTACATTTGACACCCTCTTTTTCAAGCATGATTGTTCCGGGAGAGGTGATTTCAGGCTTGCCCCATGTCAGAAAGTTGAGCTGATTAGGTGCCTGAATGGATTTCAGTTTGAAAACGTCCTCAATAATCAACCCCTCTTTTGCCTCAAGGTGATAACTCCTCTGCCATTTTTCAACAGCTGCCTCAGCCGGATAAGCTCCGGAGAGATCCAGGGTGAAAGTCGATTTTGAAGCATCAAAACTGACATTCCGGGAACAGAAAGTCGCTCCTGGAGATTGTGCTATGCCATTGATCATCGGGAGGTTGTGATAATTACTCTGCATGGTCCAGATCGAATACCTTTCATCGCTAAAGGTTTGGCGGGTATAGGTCCCGACTCCGGCATCAATAATCATTGGCGTCTCGTTAAGATACAGTGAAAATGAGCCCATATCGTTGTGGTTATGGCTTTCAGCATTGTACCCTCCTTTGGCAGCAACAAAAAAACCGTTCTGATTGCGCATATAGCAGAATTCGGTTTCTGGGTACCAGGTACTGACTGCTTGTGATACAGATGGTTGGATTTGAATTAGTTCTTTATGGGATCTTAGGTTCTCCATCGTACGAAAAAGATCCCGGCCCGCGTTAAAATATTCTGGATCCTTGTCACGCTCGTACAAATAGGAAGCAAAATGTTGCATCTCCAGACTTCCCAGCGCCTGCCCGAAACGGAAAATCATACCAGGTTCGCCACCACCCTTTGCAGAGGCATCGGCAAAATTGACAACCCAGCCATTGCCGACGTAGGACCTGAAAATGTATTCGCCCATATTTTTAATGATTTGCAGATCGAAAATGGAAATTTTTCCACCCGTGGCATTGTAAAGAAGTTGCAAATAATCATACAATTTGCCGGGAGCATGACCCCAGTAGGAAGGGCCTTCTTCGCAAGCGCCATCGCTGTGGTAATAATTGATGAATTTATCCACCGAAATCATCGTGCGTTGTACGGCAGTAGCAAGTTTATCAGGATCATTTTCAAGGAGTAGAAAACTTGTGAGCACATCGAAGTTGCACCACGGATTCCAGTTGTTCACCATCGTTTTTGGTGTAGCATTGAAAGCCTGCCACCAAAAATTACTTCGGTTCATATACGGATCGAGAATCCTGTCCTGTAGATTTTTACGAAGGCGCTCAGCCACAAGGGGCTGTATTTTATCCATCTCATCTTTCAGGAAAAACCAGGTCCATGAAAGGAATGCCCCCATATCACCCGAGGTAAGATCTATGATATTTCCTTTGAACGAGGGAAGAGCTGTTTTCTCTTTTTGCTCCCTGCCGATATGGGCTGAAAGTACCCAACTTGTCATTTCACAAGTATGCCATACACCGTTCACGATCTGATCCATAAATCGCCCTTTCCCTTCGGCAAGCTCAGCCAGGACCAGATCGGCTAGAGCTGAATTATTGCTATTGAACGGAATTTCCATGATCGTTCGTGACCCGCTCTTATCAAATTCCAGATAATCAGTCGCTTTTACAACCTTCCACTCGTAATTCAGTGCGGCTTCACCTTTTTTAATGATTTCATCCTTCACACCTAAAGTCAGTGCGTCCCATCCGTTACGGTCTGTATATTTGGGATAGGTCACCCATTTCTGGTTAAGCAACAGTCTGGATTTTAGGATTGCAATATCCGATTTGTGCTGAAGTAAATCCCTGTTTTCATGAGCTTTTGCTACAAAAATGCAACCTATAAAAACAGTTAACAATAATAATTTTCTCATGATTAATCGTTTTGCTTATTTATTATTTTGGTTGAAATACCCTCACATAATCAATCTGCATTTCATTAGGGAAAATTAAATCGTCTATTTCTCCACCCCAATTACCTCCGATGGCAAGATTAAGGATCAGGTAATATGGTTTATCAAAAGGCCAGCCCTCGTTGGTGGCAACCCTATTATCCTGACCTTTGTAAGATTCAAAAAACAACCTGTCATCCACAAAGAACTTGATGTACTCTTTTGACCACTCAATTCCATACTTATGGAAGGTATCGAAAACATCCTGGAGTTTTTCAAAATGAGTGATCTGAGTCCCTTTTATATGATTGTACAAGGCTGAATGAAGCGAAGTGTGCATTGAATTGGGATTCTTACCCACATGCTCCATGATATCAATCTCGCCGCAAAGTGGCCAGGGTTCGCTCTTCTTTTGAATGCTCTCAGCCAACATCCAGATAGCAGGCCAGTTCCCCTTCCCTCTTGGTAGCTTTGCCATCACATCAATTTTACCATATTGTAATGACAACCTCCCATAGGTGGTCAGTTTTGCGGAAGTATATTTAAGGTTCTTATGCTCTTTTTTAAGAGCAATAATATGTAGTACCCCATTTTTGACGACAGAATTTTCAATTGAATTTCTGAGATAATATTGTTTTTCATTGTTTCCCCAGCCGTGTCCTCCCTCTTCAAAGGTCCATTTTGTACTATCGGGAAGGCCATTGTAGTTGAATTCATCACTCCAAACGAGTTTCCATTTCTTTTCCGTGAATTGGGTTTTTGAATGGCTGACTACAGTAAAGCACAGGAGACCCATAACCAATATAATTTTTTGCATAACTATATATGGATTAATTGATTAATAAATAATAATTTGAGAATTACCGAGTGATGGTAAAAATGGAACTGATTTTACTGAAAATAACAATAGACCATTGAAGAACATCATTTAACAATCAATGTGAAAATAAAAACGGAGGAGGTAATTGGTGACTCCTCCATTTTCTTCAGTTTTTCAGCATCACATTTCTTTATATACTTGATTTGCAATGTTAATGGTACGAATTACTTTAACCACCATAGAACCTCATTAATCCCATCATTACCCCCAAACTGCTCATCAATGGCCTTTTTATAATTATCAGGATTCTGAGTTAGTTCAGTTGTCGGGTATTTCCAACGCTGTGGGACTTTTGTTTTATCTTCCGGATTCATGCTGGTAGCCGGGTCAAGCGGGAACAGAGGCCACCCGGTACGTAGAAAATTATAATAATTCAGCGTACCTGTAAAGAAATCAAGCAGCCACCGCTGTGTCCAAACCTGGCGCAATCGGTCAATTTTGGTTCCGGTTATTTTATATGCAGCTTCACCGGTAAAATAACCATCAATATAAGCTTGGGTAATTTTCATGTTGTGATACCCTGATTGAGCAGAAGGCAGGTTCATATAATAGGTCAGCTGTGCTTTTACCCCGTTCTCATAGTATGCCTTTGCGTCTCCTGTAATCCAGCCTTCCTCGACAGCTTCAGCAAGAATGAAGCATTGTTCAGCATAGCTGATTTTAAGAAAAGGGTCGCCCGCTTTGAGCAGGGTATAGCGAATGTTAATCAACGAATACTTGCCGGCCTGGTTATTAACGGCAAGTTTGTCGGCAGACAATTCGGTAGGTGCGCCTTCATAGGCATCAAAATCAGTTTCCAGTTTGCCGGCTGCAATCAGGTATTTTGCCGGTTCCGCAAAATAAAACAACCTGCGGTCTTTCAAATTTTTCAATTCATTCACCACTAATTTTGAGACGCCATTATTGAGCCTCTGACCTTCCCCGTTGTAATAAGGGTGAGTTGCATTGGGATTATCAGAATAGAGCAATTGAAAATTATCCGCATTACTGGTCATCAAATTGCCCGCTGCTACGATAGCAGCAAACCGGGCTTTTTGTTCGGCAGTAGCTTTTTTACTGATCGTCTGTATCAACTTTAACTGTGACAAATTGCAAAGTTTACGCCATTTGCTGGCATCGCCATTGTACATGATATCGCAGGCACCAAAATTCTTGCCTAATGCAAATTTTTCCTCTGCGGCTTTATAGTAATTCAGCATAGCCACGATTATATCTGCCTGTTTATCATACTTGGGCCTGGTTAATCCTTCTTCAGCCTTTCCCGCTTCGGAATAAGGAATATCGCCCATTTCGAAGGTAGCTCCACCAGCGCCAGCTCTAAAAAACAGCGCTAAGCCCTGAAATGAGGATTCTGCCGGACTTCCTATTGCAAATTCTTCCATTTTTTTGAGTGTAGGAAATGCCTGGGTTCCCCCGAAGCCACCATAAGGCCAGAATGAATAATTATACTGGTATGGATTGGCTCCATTGAGAACTGCCGTATGCTTACACCATAAGTTTCCGGATGCAAAATCTGCTGAATTGGGATTCCAAAACCTGTATGCATTTTTCATCAACTGTGTCGCAAGCATTTCAGGTGAAACTGTTGATACTGCATTAGGGTTCGTATTTAATTCCTCAAATTTGCTGCACGAAAATGCAACTGTTAGAGAAATTACTGCTAAAATTAATATATGTATCTTTTTCATTGTTACATTGGATTAAGTTTGATTAAAATGTGATTTTAATATTAGCACCAAGATATCGTACGGATGGGTCAGCAAAATCTTCGCTACCACCGTCAGGGTCCGAATATGTCCAATCCTTTGACCACAACAGTACATTTTGCCCTACAAAACTAACTGAAGCAGCTTTTGCCACACCATGCAACAGTTTTGCCGGAACATTATATGTAAGTGACATTTCACGCAGTTTGAAAAAAGTCTTGTCATAAGTATCTAATCGACTCGTTGCACCTCCCCAGGCGCTGCTGCTGTGCAAATCATACGCATAATTTTTATAAGAGGTTTTTACATCATTTGGAGCATAAACCCTGGTATCAGTGAGAATAACACCGTTTGCATCCTTGGTATATGTACCTGATACCACTTTTACCCCTTGTACAAGATAGTTTAGTGAACCCGGCGTAGCAACGTCGAGTGCTCTTTCCGGTGTAACCGACTCGGGATGAACTCCAATTTGCCACATATAGCTTTCAGTTCTTGTGCCCATCAACCCGCCTACTACGCCATCGAAAGAAAGGAACAGACTGAAGTTCTTGTATTTTAAATTGGCATTTGCACCCCAAAGCCAGTCGGGATCGGACCAGCCAAAATTTTCATTATATCCGCTATAGGCAATTCTTCCACTACTGTTAACAATAAGTTCTCCGGTTCCAGGCTTACGAAGAAAATCCTGGCTTACATATGCATCTATGCGCTCACCAACCTGTACCCAAGGTCTTACGGCTGAATAAACAGGGTCTAACTTGGTATAGTAACGTGCAAAAGTGGACCAGTTGAGACCCAGATCGAATTGCCAGTCATTATTTTTGATTGGAGAACCATTTAATGTTACTTCCCAACCACGGCGGGTGGTTTCTTCTTTCGTATTTGTATATACACCGGTATATCCGGAAGCCGGCGTGAGCGGACCAGTTATGATGCCGTTGTACATCCTTTTACTGTAGTAGGATACATCAGCCATCAAACGATTCTTGTACATCATGCCTTGTAATCCAACTTCATATGTATTGGCAGTTGCCGGAATAAGGCCTTCAGGATATAAAGATGTAGGAAGAGCGGCACCATTCAGGGTATTCCAGGTAGGACTTGCAACCGAATAAGAACTATTTATTGAATAAACACCGGCTGGAGTTTTCGACATGGTCCAGGAACTTCTGACCTTCAACAAATCAAGCCAATCTTTGGTTGATTCCGGTAAAAGTTCTGAAACTACAAAACTCCCCGCTACAGATGGATAAAAGTAGGAACGGGTTTCGGCTGGTAAGGTTGAACTCCAGTCGTTACGACCAGTTGCCTCAACATATATCAATTTATTCCATGATATTCCCATACGGCCATAAAGGGAATTAACCTGTACCCTATAAAGATTTTCGTTAACAGTGGCTGCAGTTACAGATGCTTTTAACGAGAAAAACCCGGGAACTGAAATTCCACCGTTTGTATTGCCATTTATATTATCACTTTTATTGAAAAATATGGTTCCTCCGGCAAGATACTCCATGTTAAATTTACCAAATGACTTATTGCCTGTTAGTAATAAGTCACTATTTATACTAATACCCTGCGTTTGCCCTACATTGTAACCTCCTGTCAATGTACCATTCCAGGTAGAACCGTTCCCCGGTACACCTGTATTACCCGAAGATACGTAGGAACCCCACGAAGTCCTGATCTGCCCTTTATCAGTATAAAAATCGAGACCTGAACGAAAACTGGCTTTTAACCAATCCGTAAACTGATAACTCAATGACAAATCGGCGTTAAAAATATCACGGGCAATCTGATTCGTCTTTTCATACCGGTCAAAATAAGGATTGTTCATCCCTGCTGCTTGCGCATAGGTATAGTTTTGCGTCTGGCCTGGTACAAGCCAGTAATTGTCCTTATAGTCCAAAATATTAAAGTCAGCGCTTGAATAAATTAACAATGCATACATCGGATCATAGGAGGTGTAACCATTCGTCCCAAGATTTGGTGATGTTTTCCGGGCGTATGATACGTTTGAACTCATTTTGAATTTATCTAAATTGACATCACCGCCAAATGTGTAGGTATATTTGTCCAGTTTGGAATTGGGATATTGTCCCTTATTCTCAGTCCAGTTAAGTGAACTTCTCAAGGAGACGACATCTCCTTTGAAGCCAACATTCACATTGTTGTTGGTAACATACCCTTGCTCAAGGAAATTGGCAAAATTATCTGTCCCAATGGGCAGATAGGGATAATCTCTATATGCTTTCAAAACAGGATCCCACTGTGAGCGTACTGTTCCATCCATGACAGTTCCCCATGAATTATTGGAGTTTTTGTCATACATATTATTGCTGCCCCGGCCATAGACGCTTTGTTTTTCGGGGATAGCCAAAAATCCGGCTGTAAACATGGTATTAGTTGCAACATCTATAGTTATTCCGGATTTATTCATACTGCCATTTTTGGTTGTAATCAAAATGGCGCCGCTTGCACCCCTAAAACCATAAAGTGCCGATGCCGTTGCCCCTTTCAGTACACTCATTGATTCTATATCTTCTGAAGATATATCGGCAAGTGTCTTATTGGCATAAGCAACTCCATCTATTACCAATAAAGGATTTTCACCACGAATGGAAAGTACAGGAGTAGTTCCAAAATCTGTTGAGTTTTTAACCAAAAGTCCAGCTACTTTTCCGGTAAGAGAGGTAGTAACATCAGTACCCGAAACTTTTTGCAGGCTTTCTCCTGTGACTTTTTGCACAGCATATCCAAGTGCTTTTTCTTCACGTTTAATGCCAAGGGCTGTAACCACCACTTCATCCACGCCTATCGTTTCCTCTACCATTATGATATTCAAAGCCTTTTTTGCCCCAATTGCAACTTCCTGTGTTTTCATCCCCACAAACGAAAATTGCAAAGTTGCATTTTCAGGAACATTGGCTAAAGTGTAGCTACCATCTAAACCTGTAACTACACCTTTGGTCGTACCTTTAATAACTACCGATGCTCCTGGAACTGAGGCTCCTGTTTGGTCGGTAACTTTACCGGTAACCTTTCTGTCCTGTTGTTCACTCATAAACGGTTCCATCTCTTTTTTATCGTAGAGCGCAATCTGACGGCCAAGCACCTTGTACTTAATGGACGTGCTTGATAGTACTTTATCTAAGATGTCGGTAACAGATTTTTGAGTTGCTTCAACGGAAACAGACCTGCTGACTTCTACTCCTTCGTTGTAGAAAAATTTGAACTCACTCTGTCCTTCAATAGCTTTTAGGACATTTAGCAAAGTTGAGTTATTCTGGTTTATGGTCAATTTCGTGGTCTGCGAATAAGTCTCTGCTGAGAAACTACTTAAAATTGACACTGTTAAAATAAAAATAGTCAGTTTCATTGTTCTTAAAAATTGATATAATAATGGCTGGTTGCCATATTTTCGTAGCAATTTATTCATAACTTTGCAATTGGTTTAAATAATAAAATGTGTTTAAATCGAATCTGGTTTAAAGGTGAGAACGGCCATTCTCACCTTTATTTTTTTACGGTGGAAGTTTTAATTTCTTCATTTTTTGAGTTTTTAGTTAATAATTCATCTGTTTAATAGCTAATGAGGTTTTTACTTACCCGATATCTTTAATATCCTTGTGTTTTTATCAAACTTATACTTTATAGGTGTTGTGGACTTAATCAGTTCAAGAACTTCGCTAAAGGTCTCCATTTCAATGGTTCCTGTGTATCCTAATCGTTTCAATTTCTCACCTTGTAATTCGATTTTTACATTGTACCACCGCTCCAATGCTGTGGCAACGTTTTCAAAAGGTTCTTTTTCAAAGATTAGCTTTCCTTCTTTCCATGAAGTGATCAAATCGGTATTTACTTTATAAACCGAAAAATTATTCGCTGGAGTGATTACACTTTGCTGACCTGGTTGCAAAGTTGCTACCTTGTTTGAATTGCTTACGACATTTACTGACCCTTCAATCAATGTAGTTTCGAAATTTTCGTTTGAATAGGCTTTTACATCAAAAGTGGTTCCCATTACCTCAATAGAGCCAAAGCTGGTTTTTACTACAAATTGTTTTCCGTCCTTTACAACTTTAAAATAGGCCTGCCCTGTAAGTTCTACATTACGATTTTCACCAAATTGTCGGGGAAAAGAGATGGCAGATCCAGAATTTAACCACACCTCAGAACTATCGGGAAGAATAAAACTTGTTCGTGCCCCATAAGGTGTAGTAACTTTTTCGATTGCTGATGTATAAAGTTGATTTTCAGGTTTGTTGTAAAGTATTGCTGTCGAAGTTATTAAACCAATAATTAATACTGCTGCAACTTTTAACAGATTTCGGTACAGGGTAAACCTTGTGGCAACAGCTTTCGATTCTTCAAGTGCTATACGGTGGTGGATTTTATCGAGCAACTGGCTGTTTTCTTTGTTTTCAATTGCTGATTTTAGGGTCTCTTTCCACAGTTTCAGGATTTCAGCTGACACTTTGCCCCTGTCTTCCTGTGCACATATAGCATTCAAAACCTCGGAAAAATCATCCGGGTTGGCTGTGCCGTTCAAATATTTTGTAAATTGTTTTTCCATGTTATGATGGTAATACACAAGAGGACGAGGTATCCCCTGCTCAGTATGTAAAAATTATAAAAAAAGATATAAATAAAGGATCGAGATGATTCCCATATCTTTCAATGAGTTCTTTATTTGTTTGATAGCGTGTGTGATATGGTCCTCGACGGTTTTTTCGGAAATATTCAGTTGCTGGGCAATTTCTTTGTTTGACAGGCCTTCTGTACGACTTAAAACAAATAACTGCTTTCTTTTTTCGGTGAGATTTTCAACTATTTTGTCAATCCCTTCTTTAATTTCATTGTATTCAACAGGATTTGGAGTATGGTACTCTTCTGCCACTGACCTAAGATAAAGCTCGTCCCTGAAAGACTGATCTTTCTGTTTTGATCTGATTAAATTCAGGACTTCGTTTTTCGTAATGGTAAAGATGTATGAGTTAAATGTCTCAGCATTATTGATCTTTTGCCTGTTAAGCCATATTTTGACAAAAACCTCCTGAAGTATATCATCAATGTCATTTTCAATCTTCAGGATAGATACGGAAAAACGGTACAAACGTGGGTAGTAGTACTTAAATAGGTCATCCACAGCTGATTTATCATCTTTTTTCAGTCTGCGAATTATTTCTTCAGTCATATCAACAGTAAGTACCGTGCCCATTCCCATAATTTGAAAACTAAATGTCAGATATTTTGTAACTGATCGAATTAGTAGTTCAAAAGTAATTATTTCTGTCATTTATTCAATTTTTAAACCTTTTTATAAGATTTTAAAATTCGGAAAATCTTAAAATTGTTCTCTTTTAAATATTTTAGAAGATATTATCCAAATAATTTGGACAATATCATCCATATATTATGAATATCTTTATATCTTTGTAAGAAAATAATTGAATTTTAAATGTATAGGCAGGATCAAATAGCAAAAATCATTGATAGTCAAAGGGAATTAGTCTTACAAAAGGGTAATTTGCTCAATCGGGAAGCACTTGCACAGATTCCAATTGTTGAATCTTATGCCACAATAATTACTGGGATCAGGCGGTGTGGCAAAAGCACATTGTTGCACCAACTGATCTATGGTACTTATCCGGAGTCCATATTTTTAACCTTTGAGGATATCCGTCTGGCAGGATTCGACACTACCGATTTTACCCGATTATACAATGAAATAGTTTTGCGAGGCATAAAGCTTTTGTGCTTTGATGAGCTGCAAATCGTTCATAATTGGGAAATGTTTGTCCATCAATTGCTCCGCGAAGGTTATCAGATTTTTATTACCGGCTCAAATGCTTCATTGCTCAGTCGTGAACTGGGTACAAACTTAACAGGAAGGCATCTGTCAATGGAACTCTTCCCCTTTTCCTACAAGGAATTTATGACATTTAAAGGCTTAATAGGGAATCAGGATTCATTACAATCATATTTAGTAACTGGTGGGATGCCGGAATTTGTCAGGAGTGGCGAAGGAAGGGTCCTTAGCCAGTTAATAGACGATATACTGATCCGTGATATTTCGGTCCGTCAATCAATACGTGATATTGAGGTCTTACGTCAACTTACCGTTTATTTGTTGACCAATGTTGGTAATTTAATTTCGGCAACAAAGCTTTCGGGCATGTACGGGATCAAGTCGGCAACAACTTTTCTTGAGTACTTTACCTTTCTTAGCAATGCTTATCTCATTGAATTTGTGCCACAATTCAGTTATTCATTAAAATCTCAGACACGTAATCCAAAGAAAGTTTATTCGATGGACACAGGTTTTATAACGCAAGTTGCAACTCTCTTTACCGATAACCTGGGACAACGATTCGAAAACTTGATTTACCTCCACCTGAGGCGGAAATACGACAAGGTTTACTTTTACAAGGATAAAGGAGAATGTGATTTCGTAGCCATTAACCGCAACAAAGTGGAGGAGTTGGTACAGGTTTGCTTTAGGATAGACGATATAAATTTTCAAAGAGAATATTCAGGACTTTTGGAAGCAATGAAATTCTTTAAAATAACAGAAGGGGTGATCGTTACTTTCAACCAGAAAGATATTTTCGAAAAGGATGGATATAAAGTTAAGTTGGTTCCCGGATACGAATTTCTTGTTTGAATTATTCCTGGATAATTATTTGATTTGATTTAATTACTTTACGTAAATACTTCTTTTCTCTTTATAGCGAGGGCGGGGTCTGATCCCACGACCTCCTCGCCACTAATTGGTGCGCTCTATCACTTTTTGGTAGTTTTCGGAATAATCTTTGGAAGGGACTTCCTGCCCTGGTGATTGAAAACTGTGACCTATCAAAACAACCAAAATAATTAACGCGTTTATTATCATTATATTTTTGATTTAAATGTTGCTTCCTAAAGTATCATTTATCTCGTTTCCAGTACAATAACCGAGGCAATTCCATTAGAGGATTTTTTTGATAAGGAGAGTTTTAAATTTCCGTTTGCCTGAGAGAACTTTATCTTCTCGCCCGTTGTGCGACTTGCCTTGTAAACTTTTACTGAACATGGAAATTCTAACACAGGACTCCAATCATAAACGAAAAGATAGATCTTTTTCCCTTTTGAAGTACTTTTCCCAAAAGATAAATTCTGAAAAGGGCCGTAAGTGGTGCCGTAAATAGCATCTCCGTTAACTTTTAACCATTTACCGATGGATCTTAACCGTACTACAAATTCTTCAGGTATTGTGCCATCAGGTTTTGGTCCAACATTCAAAAGAAAATTTCCACCTTTACTCGCAACCTCAATTAACGTTTTGATCAACAGTGTATCTGATTTGTAATCCAGTTTTTGGTTATATGCCCAGCAGCAATTAATTGTCATGCATGTTTCCCATGGTTGAAAATCCTTTGGCGATTCGGGTATCAACTTTAATTTTTTTGTATTTTCCTTATTTTCAATTGCCAGTCCTATCAGATTGATTCCATCCGTTTTTGTCGGAATACCTTCAGGAATAAACTGTTCAGGTGTCTGATAATCACCTAAATTCCCAAGGCGATTATTAGAGATAGTTTTTGGTTGGATCGCCTTAACGGTATTATACATTCTTTGCGGATCATATTTTTGTTGATTATACAATCCATCAAACCAGAGCAACGGAACATCGCCATAATTGGTAAGTAGCTCTTTTAACTGACCGTTCATATAATTGAGGTACAATTTCCACTCTGGATTTTGGGGCATTGGTATGGTGTCCTTACCCTTTTCGTAAAGCGCGAAATCCTGTGGTGTAAAGGTTTTTCGTGCATCTTTATGACCAAAATCGACAGGGCAATAGTAGAATCCTAACGGCATTCTTTCTTTTCGTGCGGCTTTGACCAACATATCCAGAACGTCTTTTTTGAAAGGGGTATTTGTGACTTTGTAGTCGGTCAGCTTTGAATCGAACATGCAAAACCCATCGGCATGCTTGGCTGTAAAAACCATGTACCGCTGTCCGGCTTCCTGCGCAAGTTTAATCCATTCATCGGGATTAAATTTATCAGGATTAAACGATTGCGGAAACTTTGCATATTCTTCTTCCGAAATTTGGTTCAACATTACTGGCCATGAGGCATCATCCACTTTGCCGGCATAAGGTCCCCAGTGTATAAACATCCCGAATTTGGCATCATTGAACCATTTCAGACGACCGGGAATGGGACTAATTTGGATTTGCTGCCCATATAAAGTCCCAAAAAAAACAAGAAAATTGACTGTAAATACAAGTAAAAGAATGTTTTTGAATGTTTTCATAATTTTATTTGTTTCGAAATTCTAAAATACATTAATTATGAATAACCTGAAAATGAAAAATAAAATGGCAGGCCAGAAAAAGCCTGCCATTTTCATTGAATTAATTATTTCAGGTTTAATAGCCCGGATTTTGGTCCAGTTTTGCACCTCCATTCAAATCGATTTCGGTTTGCGGAATCGGCCACAAATTTTGATGATCCTTAATGGTCAAACTTGGCGTGGATGCTACAATTGCGCCATCGCCTTTGAGTATTTGGCTGTATTTTTTTGTCCTTTCAACCATTAGCCCAAGACGCATCAAAGTACAGGTGCGGAATTCTTCTGTAACCAATTCCCTTGCGCGTTCATCGAGAATATAATTGATATCTACATTTGCAGCAAGCACAGGCGTAGCATTTGCCCTTGCTCTGACTACATTGATATCGGCTGCCGCATTTACCTTATCGCTTTTGCCAAGATAAGCTTCCGCTCTCAACAAGTAAGTTTCAGCCAGACGCATGGCATAAATATCTTTCCAAACCTGTCCTGTTGTGATAATCCCATCAGGGTGATCGAATGGAGTGGTGACCTTCATAAAAGTGGGATGATAATACCTAATCTCCTGAGAAGCTAAGGTTGCTTGTGTTGCCAGTTGCCCAAAATACTTCGAGGTTGGGTCATTGTAGTAGTATTGCCTTTTTATGTTGTAAGCAGAATTTCTCATATCATTGTTAAAGTCTGACTGCCAAATAGTTTGCTGAAGGTAATAAGTAGGTACGACCCATCCGACAGGGCGACCCAATTCGTCAGAGAGTACAAATCCGTTCTTTCCATCCGGATCTTTAATTGAATGATACCTTGCACCCCATGCCCTTTCAGGCTCGTAACCCATTGTAAGACCGTTCCATTGCAAAGAGCCACCTCCAGCAGTTTTATACTCCATTTGAACTACCCAAATCGCTTCTTTGTTGCCGGAACTTCTGTTTTGGTTACCCCTCTGGAACAAATCCCAGTAAACATCGCCTGCCACAGCCGTTCTACGCCCAAAACGTGTTTTCATCAGCGAATAATTGGTATTATTAATAACAAGTGATGCAGCATCAATGGCGCCTTGAAAGTCGCCTAAACAAATGTTGATTTCGGAGAGCAAATGGTTGGCAGCAGCTTTGGTGATCCTTCCTGGAGCTTTTTCAGCTTCAGGAAGATTGGCAGCTGCAAATACGAGATCATCCTTGGCAAACTGGTAAACTTCGGTTCTGGTGCTGCGGGCAAAATCAATCTTGGGGCTTGTAACTTCTTCTTTTATGATAGGAACCCCACCAAACAAATTGGCCAATAACCTGTATCCGAATGCACGAAAAAACCTAGCTTCGGCAACTTCCTGCGCTTTAACACTTTCTGCTGACCATTTTACATCTGGCGACTCGGCGCGGCTGATAATCGTATTGGCATCTTTGATCATCTTATAAATTCTGGTCCAGTGTTCTTTGGTATAAACATCGGTTGCCGAAAATGCGGAATAATCCATTCGAAATCCGCTTGTAAGGTTTTCGCCATAAACACCATAATCAGCACCTAAACCGGGTAAAATGAAAAAGCTTGCTGCATCGGCTTCGGCCCAAATATTCCTTGCATCTGAATGTAGTGCAGTTATTGCAGTTTCAAAGCCTGCCAAATCTGTATAAGCATTTTCAGGGCTTAAAAAATCTTTTGGGACCTCCTTAAGAAATGCTTCATCACACGAAGCTGTAAAAAAAATCAAGCACAGAAGCAAAACTGATTTTCCTAAAAAGATAGATATTTTATTTTTCATGTCATTCAGTGTTAAAAATTAATGTTTAAACCGGCTACTATCGAACGCATGACCGGATAGCCTCCACCAATTTCAGTTCCTGCTTCAGGATCCCAACCGGTGAATTTAGTCCAGGTGTAGAGGTTTTTGGCACTCACATAAACCTTTAGTGCTGTAACCTTTAGTTTCGTCAAAATTGCTGTGTCAAAATTGTAGGCAAGGGTAACATCTTGCAATCTTACAAAACTGCGGTCTTCATAGATACCATGCGCATATTTAGGCGAGTAGTCGATCCGTGGCACCGTATTACTTGCATTAGTAGGTGTCCAATAACTGATATTGGGGATATTAACCCTGCCTGCAGCTCCCGAAAAGTAGTTATTGGTGCTTAATCCACCAACATTGTTGATCATATAATAATTGTTTCCACCTTGTACCGAGTTTATCATGAACGACAAGGAAAAATCTTTATATTTCAACTCATTAAAAATACTGACCCGGTAATTGGGAACAGAATAGCCAATAACAGATCGGTCATCAGGTGTAATGTTGGTGTCGCCGTTTACATCTTTTAACCTGAAAGTACCAGCCTTAAATCCTGTAGGGATATTAGTATCGGTCAACTGGTAAATACCATCCAAAGTGTAATCATAAAGCGCACCGATCGATTTCCCAATGAACCAGCTATTTCCTATATCGTCATCTTCTTTTCCATCTTTATTGGCATCCGCGCCGTACAATTGTGCAATCTTATTACGGTTCAGCGAAAAGGAAAATTTGGTTTCCCACCTGAAATCAGTTGCTGAAACATTTACGGTAGTAAGTGCAACTTCAATACCTTTATTATCCAACTCTCCCAGATTGGTCCATACATTGGTGTAACCTGTCATTGAAGGCAAACTGCGTTTGACCAAAAGATCCCTTGTCGTTCCCTGATAAATATTGAGTTCCCCTGAAATCCTGCCATCAAATATCCCAAAATCAAGGCCAAGGTTTAACGAACTTGTTTTTTCCCAGGTTAAATTACTATTCGACAAACTGTTCGGAAATATCCCGATCGATGCATTCCCACCATCGCCATATACATAATTAAGTGTTGACATTTGCGATAAACTGCCATACGACCCTAATGCCTGGTTTCCATTAATCCCATAGGAGGTGCGCAATTTTAAGTAACTGAGCCACTTTTGTGATTTTGCAAAGTTTTCTTCCGAAATAACCCATCCAAGGGATACCGAAGGGAAATTGGCATATTTGTTTCCTTTGGCAAAACCGGAAAATCCATCCCGCCGGTAAGTTGCTGTTAAAAGATACCTTAGATTAAAGACATAGTTTAATCTTGCCATAAAAGCTTCGCTGCTATTGCCCCAAGCACCTGAGTTGCCAATCTGAACATTCCCGAGTTCTATCGAATTCCATCCAAGTGCTGTGGTTGAAAAACCTTTTGCCGTATTATCGGTGGATTCACCTTGAGCCCCTTCCCTGCTGTATAAAACAGTTGCATCAACAGCGTGTTTCTTGAATTTTCGCGAATACGATAAAATATTATTGATTGACCAATTCCGCATTTCAGAGCTGCTTTTTATAGCTAAACCATTGGGTGCGTTAATCCCCTGGGATGTATTTAAACCCCAGAACAGATTGTGTTTATAAAACTGCAAGTTGTTTGAATAATCAAAATGGAATTTTAGTCCTTCAACTTTGGGAATTTTAATATCGGCAAATAGTGTTGCGAACAAATTGTCTTGTATCTCGGCATCCTGACCTTTTTCCCAAGATAGGGGATTAATGGTAATCATGTCATTATGTGGATACAAGTTCAATTCACCTGTGGCTTTGTTGGAATAAACGGTTGACAAAGGGCTTGCAAAAGCTGCATTAGAGGTAAAATCGACCGCTTGTCCCGAATAATCACGGTGGCTGTAGGATGTATTCATTCCAATCGTCAGCCAGTCTGTGATATCGTTCGAGAAGTTAGCTCTCAGCGTTGTACGTTTAAAATCGTCTCCAATAACAACCCCTTTTTGAGAGGTATGTGAACCCGATAAGTAGTAGTTGGTTTTACTTGTTTTGCCTGAAACGCTTAAGTCATATTGGTCAATAGGGGCAGTTTGCGTCAACAGGTCAAACCAGTCGGTATAGGTTTTATTCCGGTAGTTTTCAATTTCCAGTGGCTGTAGGTAATTTTCAATTTTTGCCGGATCAGCTTCCAATCCTGTAGCAGATCTAAAATCCAGAATTTTCTGCGCGTATTGGACTCCCCCTGCCATTTGAACTTTGTGTGCCATTTGCTGAACGCCATGGTAAGTATTAAAATTGAATGTCGGTATGTCTGAAGTACCTCTCTTTGTAGTGATAATAATTACACCATTGGCAGAACGTGAGCCATAAACTGCGGCGGAACTGGCATCTTTCAGTACATCAATCCTATCAATATCGCTTGTGTTTAAATCGGAAATACTGCCACTAAAAATTACACCATCAACAACAATCAAAGGTGTCTGTCCGGCAGAAAGTGAAGTATATCCACGAATTTTTAATGAAGGATCTTCGCCCGCTTTTGTAACCTGTCCAATATTTAATCCGGGTACAGAACCTTGAAGTGCCTGCATAACGCTTGTATTGGCATTCAGGTTTGCATCTTTCATCTTCACTGAAACAACAGCACCGGTCAAGTCACGTTTCCTGACATTGCCATAACCAATTGCCACAACCTCTTCAATACCAATGGATTCGTCGGCCAAAACCACATTCATTAATGTCCTGTTTCCAATGGCAATCTCCTGCATTTTCATCCCAACGAAAGAGAACGACAGTATTTTGGCATCTATTGGCAAAGTCAATGTGAAATTTCCGTCATTGTTGGTAGTTACCCCTGTTGTAGTTCCTTTAACCACTACTGATGCTCCGGGTATTGGCAAACCCGCCTGATCGGTGACTTTACCGTTTATCTGCTTTTGTGGTTGTTGAGTAGTATTCTCACCAAGCGGAGTCAGAACAATATGCCGATCCCGAACCAAAACTTCCACTTTTTCGTCATGGAACAGTTTTGTAAGAATAACATCGATTTTTTCATTGATGACCACTATATCAACTTTTCGCTGAACATCAATTAATTCACTATTGTACAAAAAATAAAATTCGCTCTTCTGTTCAATTTGTTGAAGTACCTGTTTCACAGTAGAGTTTTTCAGATCGAGCGAGAGGCGTGTGATTTGAGCATAACCTATCCCTGCAAGTACTTGGAATGAACTGATTAAGACAATAAAAAGGGTGTTTCGCAAAGCTAAAAGCTTTTTTTTGTGCTCTGTTATGAATAAGCACAATTTGTTAAAAAAAATTTGCATAATTTTGTATGATTTAATTTTGTAACTATAAATTTATCTGCCCTTAAAAGGGTAATCGGGAAGGAGGTGTTAGAGCACTTCCTTCCTTTTTCAGTTATGTATGTTTTTTATCATAGGCTCTTACTTTTAAGTATTTGACAATTCCTATTAATCTCATTTTAAAAATATTTAAGCGTCATATTTCCGCTTCAGATATTAAATACAACTGAAAGAGAAAACACACGTAAACAAAAAGTCTAAAAATGATGAATTCCAAGTAATATCATTAAGCCCACATAATCCTTCAATTCGACGCGTAGTACTTTTAAAGCATTGCTTATATGTGTCTCAACTGTTCGTTTAGAAAGGTTTAGTTCGGTGGCTATCTCTTCGTTTTTCAGTCCGTGTATCCGGCTTTTGATAAAAATTTCACGACATTTATCAGGTAACTTTTCTATGGAACTCTTTATTTTTTCCTGAAGTTCGGTGGCGAAATACAAATCAGGGTTATAAGCAAAGTGGTTATTTGAAAGGTAGGTTAGCTCTTTCAGGTGTTTAGCTTCAATTTTTTTATGCTTCAGGAAGTTCAGACTGCTATTTTTTATAGATGAGAAGAAATAATTTTTCAGGGAATCGTCAGGTAAAATTTGTTGGAGCTTTTGCCAAAACCTTACAAAAAAGTCCTGTACAATGTCTTCTGCTTCACATCTGTCTGCTGTAAATTGTGAAGCATAGATGACCAAACCGGGATAATAAAAATGAAATAACAACTCAAAAGCCGTCTTGTCGCCGTCTTTAATCCTAACAATCAGGTCTTTCTCCAA
>CAILKW010000271.1 GCA_903834845.1 uncultured Bacteroidia bacterium
CTCATCTTCAAAATCTTTATCCTGATTCCAATCAATCCATATCAATATCTGATCTGTTTTGTAAAAATTTGAAACACTGATAACAGCTGAGTCAATAGAACCAATTTGCATATTTGTAATTTGCGAAGTATAATCCTGATACCCTGAAGTTCCTCTTAACGATTTTTGGTTTATTGTTCCAAATTTTAAATTCGAGATATATTCGTAAGTTGTTGCTGTAGAGCCTGCTGCACAATACAATTTTGGGGATATTCCTGTTGTGGTTGCTTTTCCTGTTAATGCAGGTGTTAAGTAGCAGTCTGTTGTTGTATTATATTCGTAAATAGAATAATAATAAGATGTTCCTGATGTTAATGATGAAATATTCACAGATGTTCCAGTTCCATTATAAACAACGTAATTTCCTGTTCCTATTTCTGTCCCGCTTGCAAACGAGGCATTTGCGGTATAGTGAGTTCCGTTTACAGGAATCTCATTTACTGCATTTTCTTGTCTTGCAATAACCAAAATGGAACTGCCTGAGCCACGGATCCATTCCAAAGTCATGGAATTATCAGCCAATGCTGAGGATGTAAAATCAGAGGCTTGAGATTCTGGTGTTGTGCATGTTACACCACCCATAAATGCAAAAGATACCGTTTTGTAAGTATTGTTTTCGATAATATTTTGAATCGGTTTTGCTGTATTTTCATCTGCCCATGATAGTGAATTTGGAATAGTTACATCTGTAAAGGAGGTTTTGCCTGCGGTTCCCGGAAATGGGCATCCTCCTCCGTCAATTATTCCATAAGTAGCGGTAGGGTTACCTGTCGCACTGGCACAAACAGGATACATCCCTTGATGGCTGCCTGCATTTATGCTGTTATCGGCTGTACTGATATAATTTCCATCAACATGATAAATTATCATACCATGTCCTGGAATATAAGTATCAAAATTTAATTTTTGTCTGTTTTCAATCAAAAAATACTCGTCTGTTGTTGCCGTATTATAGCGATAAAAACTATTTGGATTTTCTACGGCATTGGTTAGTGTAATTTGAGAACCTGAGCTTAAAATTGTTGCCGAGGCCCAGTTATAAACCATTGTTTTTGTGTAAGCGTTGTGATGTGCAGGGGTCTTGCTATCATTATTCCAGCTGCCACTTGCCATAATATCCCAATCCCCTGTTCCAATATATGACCCGTTGGTTCCATAATTTGTATCGTAAAAATCTGGTGAACCTAATATATGACCGAATTCATGACATATTCCTCCAATTCCTGTGATATCTGTCCCTGAGTTTCCATTTAATTCTGAAGAACAAGAGTAGTCACTTATTGCTTTTCCATCCAGAATTAGTGTAGTGGCTAAATTCCAGGCATGAGCCCAAATAGCATTGGCTGGGGCTCCGCCTGATTCATCATAACCTGCAAATATAACATACACTCCGTCAACACTGCCATTATGGTCATTGTCGAAATTTGAATAATCAACATCCGGATTTGCTAAGTTAACAGCTTCTGCAATCAATTCGCGAGGTCTCAAATCCTCCCCATTCGAATCATTGCCTCCATAATACCCCATATTATGAGATGCCGTATATGGTCCGGCTACTGTCACCGAAAGATTCAATTGATTGTATGAATTCTCAAGATAAAAATCTTTTACGCTTCCTGTTGCTCCATTTTCAGTATAGCCTAACTGATTATAAAGATTATTGAAATCTGCTTGGGTTTTTGTGAATGCCTTATCGGTAAAACCTATCAAGACACAAATCAGGTTTTTGTTACCTGTTGTTTGAAAGGCTTTCTGAACGCTGGACTGGTACATTTTGGATATACTTCGCATCAGCCCTATCTGACTTTTAGAATAAATAAGCCCTTTTTTAGTTTTGCCAAGAAATTCAATGTCTAAAGAACTTCTCTCTATAGGATTTTTTACATGAATACCCGAAGGGACTAAATCTTCATTAAGATTGAGGGTAGCATATTCAAAAACACCTTTGTTATTGCGTAAAATTGAATACCCATCAAGAGTTTGGGCCCATTTTACATGTTCATCACCTTTTAATATTATGGTAATCTTAGTACCATCGGGCTGAATAATCTGTACGGGACGAGGGTTAGCCATTACCCCAAATGCAGAACGATTGACAGAAATCAGAATAACAAACGAAAACAGCAACGAAATATAGAATTTCATAAGAATACAATTAATCAGTGAATTAAATAAAAAACATGCCTCATAATTCTATAAAAAATCATGACCGGATTCCGGCTTTTTGACCGAACAAATTTAGTGATAAAAACTAAATTTAAGACACTATCCAATTATTGTTAAATATCTTTTAAGATGAATTCCAACAGGTATCTTAACATATTGGGGTTTGCGATTGTTTATAGTGGTAATTCTGAAACTACTTTTTAATTAATCTTATTTTAATAATGAATTGTCTCATTGACAAATTTTCCAATTTATCTCAACATTTCTTTGACAAAAGGTTTTAAACCAGCAAAAAAGAACTCAACTGCTATTACCATCATAATCAACCCCATGAGTCTAAGCATTATTTTGTTCCCGGTTTCACCCAATACTTTCATAATTGGTGATGCAGCAAGTAAAACAAGGTAAGTGATAATGCAGATAATCAGAATTGAAACGATCAATATAGATTTCATTTCAAAATTATTGGCATCCTGCATTAGAACAATAGCATTTGTAATAGCACCCGGCCCGCAGATCATGGGAATTGCCAAAGGGGTAATCGAAATATCAGTAATGTGCTTTTCCATTTCCGATTCTGTAATTTTTGTATTTCCAAGTCGTGCTTGTAACATATCCTGACCCATGATGAAGAAAATTACTCCGCCGAC
>CAILKW010000272.1 GCA_903834845.1 uncultured Bacteroidia bacterium
GCCCTTAATGCACGTACTTCACCCAAAGCCTTATTAAGATCGGTCACAGGCATCTTAATCAAAGGAAGTTGCTGGATAGAGAGGTTACAGTCTTGTACACCTGAATACCAATACAGCCAAGGATTATTGTAATCGTCGAGTAAACTACCTGTTACCTGATTGGTACTAAATTTATCGAACTGAACGTGCGGCTCAGTTGTGTATGCCCCGCCGGTGGGGTACTCAATTGTAGAGGGAATATTATTTCCCCAATCTCCCGCACCACTGGTCCAATCTTGCAACCGACGATAAGGTCCAACTGTAAAAGGTTCTTTGTATTCTATACCTGTCAGATCTGCTGCAGTGGTCAATGATCCTGTAGGCACTTCTTTCAGAAAGTCCGTACAACCACCAAGCGCCATCAAGAATATCACCAAAAGCATGGTGAATCTTAATGCTATACTGTTTTTTATTTTGTAGTTCATAATATTAAATTTTTTACAATTAGAAAGTGACATTAACACCCAAGCTGAAGGTTGTAGGAACCGGATGCATATATTTATCAATATTTGGAACCCTACCGTTAATTTGCTGTATAGAACTACCTTCAGTATCATAACCAGGAAGTTTAACTGCGGTTAACAAAAAGAAATTATCTGCAGTGGCATAAACTCTCAATTTATCTAAACCACCAAGCTTTCCACGGAAAGTATAACCGAGTGAAGCCGACTGCCCCCTAATGTAGGCAGCGTTCCAAATCATATGGGTGTCAGCGTAAGAGTCGTAGCGTGCACCGGCATTACCGGCACGAACCTGAGCTATCATTGTTTCCTGATGATCAGGACGCCATCCATCCAAAACTGAGTTCATCATGCCATTTACAAATTGGCGGTCTTCTGCAGACTCATGCACGATAGCTTTATCAACTCCGCCTACAAACATGATGTCTATGCTTGCATCAAAGTTTTTATATGTAAATGTGTTGTTCAGACCACCATAGAATTTCGGATATGCGTGACCAATAACTTTACCGTCAGTCAGCGTCTCAATTTTACCATCATTATTTGTATCCTCAAATTTCAGATCTCCCGGCACTTTGCCATAACGCGCTGCCTGTACTGCTTCTAGTGTGCCCCAGGTTCCCATTCGGTTCAATCCAAAGAATGATCCGATAGGTTCTCCAACTCTATAAACGCTGGTTCCTTCACCCGCTGCATTAGAAACGTAAATGTCGGCACCTGTAGGGCCGAGTTCCGTAATTTCATTTTTATTGGATGATATTGTAAAGAGAGTTTCCCATGAATAGTTTTTCTCCTGTAAATTGACTGTGCTCAATGTGAACTCGATACCGGTGTTTTTAACCGAACCAAAGTTTACCCAGGCACTACCTGTTGTAGTTGATTGAGGAACCGGAAGACTAAACAACATATCGTTGGTTGTTTTTTGGTAAACATCTAACGTCACATTAATTCTATTTTTAATCAAGCCAAGATCTACCCCAATATCGTACTGTGTTGTTGTTTCCCATTTCAGGTTATCGTTACCTGTAGAACCCGGATAAAGGCCTGCACTGTAGCCATTTGACAATAAAACATTGGTGGTACTAATATACGTTTGTGTGATATAATTACCAACTTCCTGGTTACCTGTTTGTCCGGCACTTAAACGCAGTTTAAGGTTAGATATTGTTTTGCTGTCGGCCACAAAACCCTCTTCGGAGATTCTCCATGCAGCACCAACAGAAGGGAAAAAACCGTATTTGTTGTTTGTTCCGAATTTTGATGAACCGTCATAACGCCCAGTTGCTGTTAACATATATTTGCCCCGGTAGCTATAAGTAGCACGGGCAAAATAAGAGTTTAACGCACCCATGGTATTGCTGGAGCCTACTGTAGGTGGATTGGTACCCGCTCCTAAATTATTCCATTGGTAAAAATTTGAAGAGAATTTGGATGCATTTGCACTTAAACCGTCATATGTATTTTTAGACCATGAAAGCCCAAGCAAACCTGTTATTTGATGATCACCTATTTTTTTATTATAGTTGAAATAGTTTTCGGTTTGCCAATATCCCCATATATCATGGGTACCATTTGAACTTGAATTGGTTCTGCCCTGATAATCTCCACTGTACCATCTACTTGTCTGATTCCTGTTATCTACGGAGAGGTTTGTTTTAAAACTCAGGTCTGGTGTAATTTGTGCATTTAGTTCCAATGCTCCGGTAAATTCGTCTTGCAGGTAATAGCCTTCGTCTTGATTTAGCATAAAAGTTGAACCTGGCCGATTCTCACCAACATTAAAGTCCCTGGCAGTAGGCCATGTTCCTGCAAAAGCTCCAAAAATTGCAGGATCATTAGGATACTGATATGCTGGCAAAATAGCAAAATATTCCGAAGTATTTCTCATCAAATCACTACTCATTCGATCATATTTACTTTTTGCATACGCTAGGTTGGCACTCATTTTGAGCCATTTAGTAAGCTCACTGTCAATGGTCACCCTGGCATTTAACCGGTTGTTGAACGATTCTTTTAAAAGGCCTTCCTCGTTGTTACTACCTAAAGTTATAGAGTATTTTCCTTTTTCCGTTCCGCCGCTCACTTCAAAATGGTGCTTATGTGATAAAGCGGTTCTGAAAACTTCATCTTCCAACAATGTGTTAAATCTTGGTTTATAATAGTTTCCATCGTTACCCATAAAATTAAGACCAGGTAAATACGCGTCTTTTGCAACCTTTTCGAACAAATATGGCATCTCTGACCATGAATTTCCTGCATTTGGGCCGCGAAAATCCTTTGATGTTACCAGGTTTCCATACTTAGGCGTATTGTTAAATGCCTGTTCATAAAGGTACATAAACTGGTCGGCATTGACTGCGTCGTTTCTTCTAGTCTTGATACTAACTGAGGCTGAACCATCGTAGTTGACTCTTACTTTGCCTGCAGCCCCACGCTTGGTTGTTATAATGATAACACCGTTTGCCCCACGTGTACCGTAGATAGCAGTAGCAGACGCATCTTTTAAAACATCCATAGTTGCAATATCCTGAGGATCGATGTTTTGCAAGGCATTGATCACACCAACAACTCCATCCACAACAAACAGAGGATCAGCACTGGTATTAATGGAGTTTGTACCCCTGATTCGAATTTGAGGCCTACCGCCCGGATCACCAGCAGCTTGCCTAATTACCTGAACACCTGCGATTTTGTTCTGCAGGGCCTGTCCAACGTTTACTACTGGCCTGTCAACCAGTTTTTCCGGTGTTACACTGGAAACGGAACCGGTAACGTCAGTTTTTTTCATGGTACCATAACCAATTGCGACTACTTCGCCGATACTTGTGGTTTCTTCTTCGAGCGTTACACTTATCGTAGATTTTCCTCCGACAGCAACCTCCTGTGTTTTCATTCCCACAAACGAAAAACTCAACGTAGCATTATTAGATATGCCATCAAGTGAGTAATTTCCATTTGTATCAGTTATAACACCTATTGTAGTACCTTTTACGACAACAGAAGCACCAGGCAACGATGTACCGGTCTGATCGGTAACTTTACCAGTAACTTTTTTGCCTTGTTGTGATGAAATGTCTTCCTTAGAAAGAACAATCTGCCTGTCAACCTCAGCAAAAGCGATACCATTGGAATTATCTGAGCTGACTGCGGCCTTTTGCGAATTTGAATCTACCGCAAAAATCTGTGTTACACTTAAAAGCATGATGAATAATATCATCCGCATAACTACTAATGATTTACCGACCCAATTTTTTATTGAAGGTCGATTGGTGCATAGTTTTAATCTCATAAATTTGTAATGTTTTAATTATCAATAAATTAAACCGATACTTTTCTATCTCTTGAGATGAAAAGGTTTGTGAATTTCAAAGAAATATTTTCCATATCTTTGATTTTCAGCACTAAGTTAGAATGACATTTCTCCATAGGCAATCAAATTTTGTTTTTCTCTTCGTTACAAGAACTATTGTTCAATTCTTGATTTATTAGTATTTAATATTTTACGGTTTTAAAAAATTCCAAATTTGATTTTGTAAATATAGTAAAAAATATTAAATACCGTTAAAATATTTAATTTTTCCTAAATGATATTAAAAAATATACATCCTTGCACAGTTTCACCAATACAAAATTGCAAATCCTGCACATATTCCGACCAATAAAAACCATAATATTACACTCGGTTGATTATGTTGTTTCGAGAATGTTTTTTTAATAATTTCTCATATAAGATTTTATTTGTTAAATATTTTTCCTTTTACTTCAAGTTTTATTACACTTACAATTTTATCAGGAGCTGTTACAGGCAAACTGATAATCAAGCTATCCGCAGTTTTGGTGGTTATAAGATCTGCTCCCGTAGCAAGCAATTTTGCCATTATCACCTCCTTTTTTAGTCCCTGAACTGTAAGTTTTCCATCCTTAGGCCAATCGAAAACCGAAAGATACAAAATAGTATTGTTTTTTATCGGTTTTTGGGTGCATTGCCCCCAGGTTAACAATCCAAGCGGACTTGCCTGAGTACCATAAACAGCTTCACCGTTCACTTCCAACCATTCCCCAATTTCTTTTAATCGCTGAATACATTCATCAGGAAAAGTACCGTCTGGACGAGGCCCCACATTCAGAAGATAGTTTCCTCCACGGGAGGCAATCTTTACCAAATTGCGAATCAAAGTTTCTGTTGATTTCCATCCTGTATCATTTTTCTTGTATCCCCAGGAATTGCTCATGGTCATGCAAGTTTCCCAGTTTTGACCTGCTACCGAACTTTGATCAGGAATAGCTTGTTCGGGAGTTTTTGTATCTCCCGGAAAATCGGGGTACAATCGGTCATTGGTAATGATTTTGGGTTGCAGTGACAGAAGTTTTTTCAGTTTAGCAGCACCTTCAATACTTTTCATTTGTGTTGCATAATCCCACCATAATATTGAAACATCGCCGTAATCTGATAAAAGTTCTTGTACCTGCGGCACTGCTACCCTGTCGATATATTCATCGAAAGTAGAAGTTTCCTGAACTGGATCCCATTTCCCATCATGAATTTTGGTGTAATTATCAATTTTTGTAGAGTCAGGATTTGGCCATCCTTCGCTCATCAGTCTTCGTGCTGCGGATCCTCCGGGATTAGTCCAGTCAACAGCCTGAGAATAATAAAAGCCTAACTTGATACCGTATTTCCGACATGCTTCGGCCAATGGCTTCAGTAAATCTTTGCCATAAACAGTAGCATCCACAACATTCCAATTACTTGCCTTGCTGTGGAACAAAGCAAAACCATCATGATGTTTAGCTGTAATAATCAAGTACTTCATCCCTGCCTCTTTAGCCATCTTTGCCCAGAATTCAGGGTTGTAATTCACCGGATTAAACTGTTTGGCAGTTTCGCGATATTCTGCCACAGGAATTTTACATCTGTTCAAAATCCATGCTGCATCGCCACGTGCCTGTTGATGACCGTTGTAAATACCTCCATACAAAGAATAAACTCCCCAATGAATAAACATTCCAAACTTCGCTTCATGCCACCATGCGAGGCGTTCTGACTGTGTTGGCTGTTGTGCATTTGTCGCAATTGAAATCAGGCTTATGACAATCAGTATGAATATTCTTTTCTTCATTTCAATTATTTAAAATTCCTGATCTCAGTTTTCTTTCCCTTTGAATTACTGCAATTTACAATTGTTACGTTTTTTGAGGGCAAGAAAGAACTCAGTTCGGCACCAGAAGTGTCAAAATATATATTAGTCAGACTTACACCATCGCAACCGGAAAGCATTATGCCTTTACTGTTGGCAACATTATTGCTCTTTATTGATACTTTACTAATGGTTACATCTTTGCATCCGTTATACGACAATGCACCGGCAGGGGCATTCCACAGGTTTATCTGTTCAACTGTCACATTTTTACAACCATTCATATAAATCAATAAAGGGCTAACCTGACTTACTTTGTCTTTTAGATACCCTTTCTGAATCTGAACATTGATGTTATCAATTACAGCTGCTCCCTGTCCTTCAATTACCCCTGTCCCAATGATGCCTATATTTTCCTGATTATCCGCAGAGATTATTGCTTTTGTTCCATTGACAACAACATAGTCATACACGGAGGTAGTACCAACCAAAACTGCGCCTTTTTCAAGCCGGATGGTTACATTCGATTTGAGCTGAATAGTGCCTGTAAGGTAACGGCCTACATATAATACTAATTGGCCACCTCCATTTTCATTTATATAGTCCACAGCCTTTTGGATGGATCGTGTATTCAGTGTTACACCGTCTGATTTTACTCCAAAAATCGAAGCTTTATAGTCTTTGGCTGAAATAATCAGGGTAAAAAAAGATAGAAGTACGATTAAGAATATTTTCATTTTTGACATTTTCTTATTTGTGTTGAAAAATTTGCTGTTTACCAATGCTCTCAGGTTCGTTGAATTTCATTTCTTTAAAAATAATTCCTTTAACATCGTCGGTAACTATGGCAGGACGGTAGTCTTTTTTCAAAGCGGTGAAGGTTACATTCTCAAATTCGATGCCTTCAGCGTGACGGATATAGATACCCCAGGCTGGTAATTCTTTGAACTGCGAAAACTCAGGGTAAGCAGCAGCCATTTCGGGAATACTGTCAAGTTCGACATTCGACAGCCCACGTTTGGCATAGAGTGGATTACCGGCACCGGGATAAATAATTTCTATATTTTTCAACTTCACATTCTGAATCTTGTATTCCGGCAGGCCAATAATACTTGCGGGAGAGATATTACGCGGTAAATCTTCAATCGGTCCTTCGTAGTTATAGCCAGCATCAGGTTTAAAAAAAGGAACTTCGGCATATACATTTGAAATCATGATGTTTTTCATGCTGGGTTTTTTCCCCTTGCTCCAGCGATCTCCTACACGAAGATAGATAACGTTTCCGGTGTTAATAGAGCGAACACCGTCAACAACAATGTTTTCAATCAGAGCACCGTCAACAGCTGCAAAAGTAATTGCAGACCGGTAAGTATCGAAAATCGTAAGATTCGTTACTTTGAAATTGCGGAAACCGCCACGGGATACTGTACCGAATTTCAGACCGTTGGCACTTGAACGCCCCACACAGTTATCAACTACAACGTTCTGGCAGATGCTGTTTACATCGTGCGATTTGAAGCAGATCACGTCATCCGCCGCATCGAAATAAGAGTTTTTAATCACAACACCGTCACAGTCAACAACATCAATACCATCATTATTCCAATACGATTTGCTGTCAACAATAATATTATCAACATAAAGATTTTTGCATTGGTCGTAAGTTTGATTCCAACTTGCAGGATCTCTGAGCGTAATGTCTGTGATGGTAATATTTTTACATTCACGAAAGTATATGTTTTGAGGACGATTGGTCTCATTCGGACGATCAAGCTTAAGCGGATCTGTGTAAATACCTCTGTGGATGTAGTCCACCATGTTGTTGGCTGTTATAAATCCCCGTCCATTAATCGTTCCTTTTCCGGTAATGCCAATGTTTTCCTGATCAACGGCGAAAATCATTGACATCCAGCCTATGCGTTTGTTCTTTTCGTAGTCGAATGGATTTGTCGAACCAAGTAGCGTTGCCCCATACATCAAATGCAAAGTGACGTTGGATTTGAGGTAAATGCTGCCTGTGACATAGTTGCCTGCATTGAATACCAGACGACCTCCTCCATTCTCATTGATAAAATCAATAGCTTTCTGAATCGAACAAGTGTTGACAGTAATACCGTCTGCTTTCACTCCAAAATCCGATACATTATAATCTTTACCGAACAGCTTTAAAGTGAATATCAGTAAACTGACTACTAAAAATAATTTTGCCTTAACCATTGTCTTTATTTTTTATTTTGCACAATTCCTGTTGATTTATAAATATATAGTTGTTTTTTAACCCCACCCGGTTCATTGTACTTCATATTATAAAAAGTTGCATCTTTCACATCATTAAGTACAATAGCAGGGCGATAGTCTTTTGCTTTAACAGTCAGTGTCACATTTTCAAAGATGATGTTTTTTGCATGACGAACATAGAAACCCCATGCAGGAAGTTCTTTGAACTGTGAAAATTCAGGATAAGCGGATGCCATTTCAGGAATGCTGTCAAGATCAGCAGGTTTTATACCACGATATGCATAGTTTGGGTTACTGCCGCCAGGATATACAATTTGGATGTTGCGCAAAGTTACATTCGTAATATCCTGACCCGCAAGGCCTACAATGCTTGCCGGAGAGATGTTACGGGGTAAATCCTCTATGGGACCTTCGTATTCATAACCTGCATCGGGTTTGGTTTTCGGAACCTCAGCATAGACATTTTGTATGGTTATGTTATTCATTGAACCTGTGCGGCCATTGTTCCATCTGGCACCAATACGGAGGTAAATCGCATTGCCTGTATTGTAAGAGTAAAGGCTATCCACGAATATGTTCTCAATTACTCCCCCATCGGGAGTAGCAATTGTAAGAGCCGAACGATAGGTATCATAAATCTTATTGTTGATGATTTTGAAATTTTTATATCCCCCTGAGGTAACGGTCCCAAACTTGATTCCGCTGGCACTCGAGCGAGCCACACAATTACGCACCTCAATATTTTCGCATATTTTTGTTGCATCGTGCGATTTGAAGCAGATGGCATCATCGGCACAATCGAAGAAGGAGCTGGTAACTTTCACGTCTTTACAGTCCACAATGTCGAGACCATCATTATTCCAAAAAGCTTTACTGTCAACAGTAATACCATCAATTTTCAGGTTTTGGCATTGGTCATAAGTTTGCACCCAGAAAGCGGCATTTTTAATTACAACACCTACTATTTCAACGTTTTTGCATTCACGAAGATAAATACAAGAAGGGCGCCGTGTTGCCGGACGATCGTTTTTTAGTTCGTCCATGATAATTCCATTATGTACCTGATCAATTAGGTTGTTGGCTACTTCACGTCCCTGACCGTCAATAACCCCTTTCCCAGTGATTCCTATGTTTTCTTGTTTTTCGGCAGAAATCAAAGCACAGTAAGGGCTGTTAATGTTGTAATCGTAAATGCCTGTTGAACCCACCAACACAGCACCTTCTTCCAATCTGATGGTTACGTTGGATTTGAGTTGAATAGTTCCTGTGAGATAACGACCAACATAGAATATGAGCTGACCTCCGCCATTTTCGCTAATGTAGTCAATAGCCTTCTGGATAGCAGAGGTATTCAGTGTCGTTCCGTTCGATTTGATTCCGAACATTGATGCTTTGTAGTCTTTCGCAGAAAGATTCAGAAAGCAAAACAAGATAAGGAGTAAGGTAAAACTTTTTAATTTTTTCATACTGTCAATTAATAATAATTTGATGGTTCACAGTTAATAAATTGTTACAGGACCTACTAACCCCATGGATTGAATAGGCTGGTTTTTAGTCTTAAGAACGGTAAATTTCTGTGCAGTCTCGTTTTCTGTCAGTGTCTTCATATAATTGCCCATTGTAGTCGTAATGCGGATTTCAATCTCATTTGAACCTTTCAGTAATTTGTCGGCTATATTATAAATCCTGTTGCCGTACCACTTTACGCCGCAATCCTTACCGTTGACCAATACCTCAGAGACACCCCACACCTTGCCAAGATTCAGAAAGACAGGTGCTACTTCGCTAATGCTGATTTTGCACCGGTAGATTACTGTGCCTGTAAAGTTAACATACTCAGTATCTTTGAGGTCTTTGAGTTCATCCATAAGCATGGTTTTTACCCAACCTTCGCGGCTGTGACGAAGCTCAAGATTCCAACCTATATTCAGAAACTTACTGTTTGTACTCGACACAGGTATAGAATTCCATTTAAGTCCGTTTTTTTCTTTGTTGAAAACTATCATTCGTGATTCTGCAGGACCAAGTTCAAGCTCATAATTACCGTTCTCAGGATAAATGCGGAAGCGGTCGCCGCTCTCTAAATCCCATAACCAACAGTAACGCCCCTTGAGAATTTCTTTTGAGAAGGTTATCTTAGTCTTGTGTCCATTATGAATATGTGCGTTGGCAAAAAAGAATATCTCGCTCTTATCATCACTTTGATAGCGGTTTTGCATTACAAAACGATTTGGGTTTTCAATTTCCATATAATGTGGAATATTGTACTGCGTCATTACATCCTTATACCATTCGAGAAAACGATTGTCCTGAGGTTTTTTAATCAGAATAAAGCGGTCAGTGAATGCTTTGAGTTTTGCTACCCATGACATTACTTCCAAGTCGCGTTCGTTACGATTTACTAAACCAAGCGATTTTTCGGGAAATTTTTCGATGCAGAAAATCCGTCCGCCAGTAGAAACAAAATCCAGCAGTTTTGCCAGAGTTGCAACGTTCATACTTGTTACCTCAACGAGAAATATTGTTCCATATTTACGTGATCCATAGCTGAGTTGTCCGTTTTTTACTTCTGAATTATTTATGATGATCTCGGTGATATAGTCGGCAGCACCTCCGTTCTTGTTTATGGATTCCCAAATAATGGAGGTGTAAGGTATGTTGAGTTTCTCCGGAAACGGATCTGTCTGCACTCCCATTTCTGCCCATAAGTCATAAGTGGCAGGCAAAATGGCGATATTTGCAAACATATCAGCATTTTGAAGCTGTGATGACAGACGTGCCTTGTAGTTGTTCAGGTATTTGAAGAAAGGCCACCAATTGTTATTCTCGTTGTAATAGGAACCATATTGGACCCAGCCCGGGAATGGAGCTTCCGGAGGTGAATAGTTGAATCCATGCCATATAGAATGGGTAATACCCGACATAATAGTCTGGTCTGAACCAATTTTGAGTAGTTCGAGAGTGGCATTGAACACGATGTACGTATTTGTCATTTCCTCGCAACTCACTACCCTTTTTCCGGTAAGGTGGGCAGCAGAAGAGACAAATTTGTTAATCATGGTATAACCACGTCCGCGGCGGTAGTCCTCGTCCGACATCTCTTCGCCAAGTCGGTGCTTCAGCCAGTTGGTAGTCCAGGATTCACCCTCAGGAATGTCATACCCAATGCTGCTTTCGAGAGGAAAAAATCCACGTCCATAAGCCTGAGCACGCGATTTAACATTTTGATCCTTACACCACTGAAGGTAAGTTTTGGTAAAACGTTCATTCAATAACTCTGCTTTTGTCAGCTCGAAATCAAACCGAACACGTTTAATATCTTCTGCAAACTCTGGTGTTTTTACTGCACCATACTTTTCGTCAATAACACCACCCAGACGACCTACTTTAAACATAATAAAAGGGAGGTATTGCATAATGTCGTAACCCCGGCGTTTTTGGAATTCAGCGGAGAGGTCACCGGTCCAGTTACATCCTTCCAGCTCCATTGAGTCGGTAAAGAAGGCACGCAGGTGATTAGATAGGGGACCTGTTTTATTCTGAATGGTATCCGACATGCGGTCAAGATATTTTCTGACTGCAACTTTATCCATGTGGTTAAGGATAGGACCGGAAGCTCCAGGTGCTCCGTTAATCACGTTGGCAAACGAATTCACCCTTATAAGGGCATAAAACACATATTTTCCGGCTGGTACATCAATTTGAATAATCTCATCCTTTCGTTTGTCAGATAGTTCAATAACCTGATCTAAACTGCTCATGGGATCAGGTACCAGTTTAATCGAAAGAATTTCAAAGGTCCGGCTTGAGCATGGATCTGTTACACCCGGAT
Source organism: uncultured Bacteroidia bacterium (assembly GCA_903834845.1). Lineage (GTDB taxonomy): Bacteria > Bacteroidota > Bacteroidia > Bacteroidales > Prolixibacteraceae > JAAFHB01. The sequence goes on from CAILKW010000272.1 coordinate 11,709, forward strand.
CAACAGTTTTAAACAGATTGAATTGCGATGTTTCATAAATGGTTGGACCTTCAAGTTTCTCAGCATCAATGATTACTACTTGCGCCCGCTCCTCGCCTATAAGGGTTTCAGCTCCGAAAGGCCATCCTGATCCTACAATCAGATCGCAGGTCATATTAAGTTTTTTAGCCTCCGCAAAAGTCACCTGCAACATATCAATCCATTCATTACTAAGCCATTTCAGTGACTTTTTACCAAGATTATCGCCGGTAGAAGGAAATGAAATAGGGTTAATCTCGACTCCGCCAATGCCTGCTTCCTTTAACAAATGTAATTCTCTGACAAGCTCTTTTGCTTCTACCTTATCTCCATTCCACCACCATCTAACAAAGGGACGGTAAACCGAATCAGGGTTTTTAAATATTTTATAAAGATCGGCATCCGAAAGGATCTGTCTATGATTCAATGAATTAGTACCTAAAACAGTTGTATTACCTGCTGCGACACATCCTGCTGAAAAGATTGCACTTTGAATTAAAAAAGTTCTGCGTTTCATCGGGTTAATAATAGTTTTTAAAATTTAAAAATAGCCATGTGTTTCAAC
>CAILKW010000273.1 GCA_903834845.1 uncultured Bacteroidia bacterium
ATAAAACTTCAAAAAGATTTGATCGAAACCAATCTCAACAATTTCAGTCGTTCGGTGAAAATGTCGCTAAGCCAGGAAGAGAACAATTCCCAAAAACTTAAAAGTCTGATAAGCACTGATGAACAATTAGTTACAATTAAAGATCAGATCAGCAAACGATCTGCAATTGCTCTTGAAAACGGCACAATTACCTCAGCCGATTATCTGCGCGATCTGAACTCTTCACTGCAAGCCAAAGCAAACCTCGAAACACGAAAGGTTCAGTTAGTACAGTCCTCGGTAAATTATTCAACCATTAAGGGGGGAATTGAAAATTAAAAATTACGAATTACGAATTACGAATTACGAATTGAAAATTAAAAATTACGAATTACAAATTATAACCATTTGAAAATGAGAACACTTTTATTTTTATCAATTATCATCATTCTCGGATCCTGCACTAACAATAAAACCAAATCCGATGCCTTTGGGAACTTCGAAACAGATGAGGTAATTGTCTCATCCGAAAATAGCGGTAAAATCTTGATGACCGCATTTATTGAAGGTGAAAAGGTAACTCAGGGTGCTGTACTGGCTTTAACCGACACGGCGAATCTCGTCCTTCAGCGCAATCAGTTGTTAGCTCAAAAAGAGGCAGTTCTGGCACAAAAGGCCGGACTTTTTGCGCAAATTGCAGTGTCGGATCAGCAGATTACCAATATTCAGAAAGACCAGGTCAGAATTCAAAAAATGCTCTCCGAAGGTGCTGCAACACCAAAGCAAATGGATGACATTGACGGACAGATTTCCCTTGCAGGTAAGCAGAAAAAAGCATACACTGCTCAAATTTCAGCCATTGAGAAAAATGCCGAAGCTGTTGATGCACAGGTTGCTGTATTGAACGACAGAATTGGTTCTTCAATAGTAAAAGCTCCTATATCGGGAATTATTTTGGAGAAATACGCCGAAACCGGTGAACTTGCAACTCCGGGTAAACCGCTTTACAAAATGGCCAACATTGATAATTTGATACTTAGAGTTTATGCAAGCGGACCGCAACTGACTCAAATTCAAACCGGTAAACAGGTCAGAGTTTTGATTGACGGAAATCAGGGAATTAAGGAAATCTCGGGAACTGTTGAATGGGTTTCATCTGAGGCTGAATTTACACCCAAGATTATACAGACGCGCGAAGAACGTGTTAAATTAGTGTATGCAGTGAAAGTACGTGTTCCCAACGATGGATCGCTTAAACTTGGAATGCCGGGAGAAATAATATTCTAACAACGACTTCAAAATGATTGTTGTAAATGATATTCATAAACAGTACAGCGAAACAATTGCCCTTGAGAAGGTTTCACTTTCGGTCGAAAAAGGTGAACTTTTTGGGCTGATTGGGCCCGATGGAGCCGGAAAAACAACTCTGATGCGTATCCTGATGTCGTTGCTGCTTCCCGATAGCGGTACGGCCACAATGAACGGATTAAATGTTGTTACCGATTACAAAAAAGTAAGGTTGATCACAGGATATATGCCCGGAAGGTTCTCGCTTTATCCCGATCTTACTGTGGAAGAAAACCTGAAATTTTTCGCAACGGTTTTTGGTACAACTATTCAGGAAAACTACTACCTCATTAAGGATATATACCAACAGATAGAGCCATTTAAAACACGGCGAGCCGGTAAACTTTCGGGAGGTATGAAACAGAAACTGGCTCTTTCGTGCGCACTGATTCATAAACCTGAAATTCTTATTCTCGATGAACCTACAACTGGTGTTGATGCTGTTTCACGAAAGGAATTCTGGGAAATGCTTAAAAGACTGAAAGATATTGGAATAACAATTCTTGTGTCAACCCCATATATGGACGAAGCTTCAATGTGCGACAGAATTGCACTGATTCAGCAGGGAAATCTGATGTCGGTAGAAACTCCGCAAAAAATGGCGAAGTCATTTGACCAAGATTTATGGTCAGTCCGAAGCCGGAAAATATATGCCACTTCAAAATCATTGGATAAATTGCCAAATATGATTTCAGTCAACAGTTTTGGTCAAGTTTTGCATTTGGTAACCCGAAAAGGACTACATACTACCGATTCGATACAGAAATTTTTACTGCAAAACGGCGAATCGGAAATATCAACAGAAAAGGCAGATGCCACTATCGAAGATGTTTTTATCCTGTTAATGAATAACCGAAAAGCGAAATAATGATGCAAAAAGAACCGGTTATTATCGTAAAAAACATGGTGAAGAAGTTTGGAAACTTCGTTGCCAACGACAACCTTAGTTTTGAGGTTTACAAAGGCGAAATCTTTGGCTTTATTGGTGCCAACGGAGCAGGCAAGACTACCGCTATCCGAATTTTATGCGGCCTCTCCTCTCCCACCTCAGGCAAAATGACCGTTGCCGGATTTGATGTATTCCGCCAAACAGAAAAAATAAAGCAGAATATCGGTTATATGAGTCAGAAGTTTTCGCTCTACGAAGACCTTACCGTTTATGAAAATATCCGCTTTTACGGTGGCGTTTACGGGATGAAAATTGCAGAGCGTAAAGCAAGAACCACTGAAATGCTTAAACGATTGGATCTTACCGATTACGAAAATAGAAAAATCGGTGATCTGCCACTTGGATGGAAACAAAAACTCGCCTTTTCTATCGCCATTCTTCACAGTCCTAAAATTGTTTTCCTTGATGAACCTACCGGCGGAGTTGATCCGATCACACGGCGGCAATTCTGGAACCTGATTTACGAAGCTGTTGAAAAGGGAATTACCGTTTTTGTTACGACCCATTATATGGATGAAGCTGAATATTGCGACAGAGTTTCAATTATGGCTGAGGGGAGGATTGTGGCACTCGACACGCCCCAAAAGCTTAAAGAACAATACAATGCAAATAACATGGACGAAGTATTTTTAAAAATTGCACGATGAACAGATTCATTGCATTTCTCCGAAAGGAATTCTACCATATTTTCCGTGATCCGCGAACGCTGATGATTTTGTTCGGGATTCCGATTGCACAGCTTTTGCTTTTTGGTTATGTACTCACCAACGAAGTACGAAATGTGAAAATTGCAATAGTTGATAATTCAAAAGATGATCTTTCCAAACGACTAAGCCAGAGATTATTATCATCAGGATTCTTTCAATTGGCAGCCGATGTAACTTCAGAAAGCGATTATGAAGATTTGTTCCAAAGCAGTAAGGTAAAGGAGATTATCATTTTCGAACCCGATTTTGCCAAAAATCTTATGAAAGAGGGAAAAGCCGGAATACAGGTAATTGCCGATGCCTCCGAACCCAATGCTGCACAATTGGTTGTAAATTATACTTCAGCAATTACAAATTCTTTTATCAAAGATGAATTTCTGAAAAATCAGACTCCGCCGGGTATAAATCTAAAGGTCAGGATGTTGTTTAATGAAAATATGCGCGATGCCTATAATTTTATACCGGGATTAATAGCGGTTATATTGATGTTGATCTCGGCAATGATGACCGCTATCACTATTGCCCGCGAAAAAGAGACAGGAACAATGGAAATTCTACTCGCCTCTCCACTCAGACCGATTCAGATTATTCTTGGGAAAGTTGTTCCCTATATGATTTTATCAATCATCAACGCCTTGATTGTATTACTTTTAGGAAGAGTGGTTTTCGGTGTTCCCATTTTGGGAAGTTTTGCTTTGTTGTTTGGCGAAATCCTGCTTTTTATCTTCCTTGCCTTGTCACTCGGTATTATGATCTCAACTTTTGTTGATAATCAGCTAACTGCACTCGCTATTTCAGGTTTTGTGCTTATGATGCCTACAATTCTGCTTTCAGGTTTTATATTTCCGATAAAAAACATGCCGTTCGTTTTGCAAATTCTGGCCAATTTAATGCCACCACGTTGGTTTATTGAGATCAACCGAACTGTAATGCTAAAAGGAGGCGGATTAGATGTAATTTGGCCTAATACCCTG
>CAILKW010000274.1 GCA_903834845.1 uncultured Bacteroidia bacterium
AAAAATATCTTTATATCTTTGAGTAAGACAATTACCGGAAATATACGAAATAATACTGTTTGATACTCAAAATATTACGAAAGTCAAATTTTAAACACCAATGAATTCAAGGTGTACGGGCCAAATCTGGAATTGCTGAATTTTTTTACATTATTATTGTCAATTTTAATGGTAAAAGACAAATCCTCTATAAATTCGTCAGGCGGTTGAGGATAAATTAATATTATCGTATTTGTATTGAATTTGTGCGCATATGACAATAATTGGTAAACATCACTACTTGAGATGCCATAGTTTTTAATTTTATTGTTGTTTAGCCTTTTGTACTTTGTGTCAGCAACAGCAATTACCTCTCCTTCAAAGTCTTTTATAAGAAAGTCTGGTTTTATAGTGAATATATTTTCTACATCAAGTGCATAATGACCTTGATTTTGTGTTTCTACGAAATAATTATCAACCTTTGAGGTTTCTTTTATAATTTTTTCAATTTTAAGAAAATCCATGTCGATAACATCATTTATTGAAGATTCAATGAGCTTTTTCTCCACATATTTTTCAAATAGGTCATTCATGTCAACATAAAATGCACTATAATTCATTTTGTTTTCAACACTAAAAGAGCTACCTATATTTTGTAATATATTCTGGCAATAATTCATAATCTCTTCATATCTTTTATTCTGCCTGTTATATCGTATTGTTTTTATTGAATTAATATTGAATTTCATTTCACTAACATCATCATCAAAAAAAATAGATTTAATTTTCCGTATTTCATGTTGTAAAATTTTGTATCTGCTGAAATGTTTTTGAATTAGATTAAGTGTTGTTTTAATAGTTTGATTAATTAAATTATTAGGAGTTAGCTCTGAAAACTCACAATATATTCTGTGTTTATTGAATTTATTTAATCTTAAATGCTCTGAAATATTCAGTCTCTCTTTTAAAAAAGTTAAATTCTCTTCTAAATCAATATATTCGCGATATAAGCCGTGTTTCAACACCTCCGTTAACCGTCCAATGAATGCGAGATAATAAAGTAATAGAAATGAGTTAGATTTTCCACCCGAAATATTTTCAAGCCTATGAAAATTAAAGATGGTTTCAAACATTTTAATAAAATTTACTTCACTAACAAGATTTCGCGGCTCAAGTTTAATTTTTAATGTGTTTATATTTTTCTCATCAAGTTTTATTTCAAATTCTGCTGCATATTGATATGTTCTGACATAGAGTTCATCTTTAATCTCAATAAAATCAATAATAGGATTAACGTCTTCTTTGTTTAATTTAGCTTTATGATAATTGTTTATTTTGGCTGTTTCAATAACGATTCTATTTCTATGCTCAACCCAAGATATGATGCTCTGAATATTCTCTTTACAAATTATTTTTAATTCATTCAGATAATCCTCAATTTTAATTGCATAGATTTCTTTTTTTCCTGTTATTTCATTTCTTTTTGAAATTATTTTCTTTATTTCTTCTTCATTGGTGGAACTTATATAATTCTGAACATTTAATTCGATTATCGAATCATCGTCTAGTTTTACATAATTATTACTTGCTCCAATCCATTCGCTTAAAATCAATTCCATTTTATTTGATTTTTGCAATTTTTTCTATGGTAAAATTTATTGGTAATGATAAATCATTTTCCTTTCCAAGTTTATTCGTAAATAGTTCTGAAAGCATAGTTTTGTTAAAACTACAATATTCCTCAAGTAACGGAATAATTGAATAAAACCAAATGTTTTTCAAATCGCTAAAATTTGGCTCAATTTCTTCTCCATTTTCATCTATTTTAATTAATTTTAGAAAGTATGAATGACCAATCTTTAATTCCGAAGCATCATCTCCCAATTCTTTTAAAATACCATTTTTCTCATCATTTAAAAGTCTAAATAATTTGACAGCCATTCTTTTGAAATTTTCAGCGTTATCTTCGTTATTTACTTTTTTATCGGTATCTATTTTAAAGAGACTTATTAATACACTTTCTTGAGGTTCACACCTTACAAACCAAAACCTTCTACGTAATGCAACATCTAATAATGCTATACTTTTATCAGCAGTATTCATTGTGCCTACGATGAAAAGATTGTCTGGAATTGAAAAATCACATCCAGAATAATGCAATTTGAGTGATTCATTTCTATATTCAAGCAAGTACAATAATTCACCAAAAATTTTATCTATTTTGCCTCGATTTATTTCGTCAATAATTAAAATAAATGATTTTTTATTATTTTTTTCATCATTAGCGACATTTACGATTTTTTTAAATATACCATCTACAATTTTCAATTCACCATTTATTTGTGGTCTCATACCTTCAATAAAATCTTCATAAGAAAAGGATTGATTAAATTGCACGATATCCCAAATAACATTTTTGTCTTTTAAGTTTCCTGTAAGTTTATATTCACTTTCTTTTTGTGACTCTACATTTTCTATTTGAAACTTATAATCATTTAAATCATCCTCATTAATTTCAGAGAATGAATTATTATGAACTTTGATAAATTCCTTAATCAATTCTTTTGCATTATATGTTTTTCCAGTACCCGGTGCACCATATAAAATAATTTGCTTTTGATAATCTGTCAGAATTTCATAAGAATTAGCCACATAACCACCCTTCCATTTGCTAACAATAGGTTCGTGCCAAAAAGCTTTGAAATCTGGAATTTGTTTTTTTATCTCAAGGATGTATTCATCTATTTTGTTTAACGAGGTATAATCACTAGGCAAGTCTTTTTTAAGATATTCTTTATAAAGATTCTTTACAATACTGATTTTGTGGTTTTGAATAGCTATAGGTTCGTATTTGTCCTTATTACAAAGGTGTAACAGCATATTATGAATTGGTAAGTGTTTATTTATATCTATTCGCCCGTCCCATTTTTTATTTTGCTTCTTAATGTTTTCAAAATACTTTGTTTTACAACCTTTTACATCATCAGACTTGTCCTTATTATCAAAAATCCAGTTGATTATTAAGTCATTTACCTTTTCAATGTCATTAATGCTTTGGTTTTCAGGTACTTTTGATTGCAAATAAGAGAACAAACAAACAAGATGCACCATTTCATTGTCGATTTGCTGTTGTGCCATACCATATGAAGCAATACCATTCGGAAATAAATCTTCGTTTACAACACTTCCAATAAATGACTTGATTTTTTCTTGCTTGGTTTTTGGCTTAGTGTCAGCAATTGGTAAGTATCTCAACCAAATTAAATGTGCAAATAGCTCCTTTGTTTGACTATCTGCACTTTCAAACTGCTTTTTTATTTTATCAAAAAAGTCAAGTTTATTCTTTTTACTGTTAGTCTTTTTTATATCTTCAATTAACTGATAAGCTTTAATATCAACATCATTTTCATCAATATTTTGTTTTAAAACTTTCTTTTTCCCTTCATTTTCGCTACCAATTGGATTGTTTATGAAACCATTAATTATACTCTGAATATTGTCTTGTGTTAAAATGTCAGCAATGTTATCATTGAAAATAGATTTTTTTTCAACTAACACTTTATTTAAAAAATTGCCAAATAATTCACTCATGTCATTTTTATTTTTTTCAGTTTGGTTTTTAGATGTTTCTTCTGTCATTTTGTTGTCGTTTTAATTTTCATTCTTGATTCAGCGGGTTACTTGGTTTTCTTGCATTGGGGCTAACGTTTGAGGCTATGCGACGTAAGGGATTGCGTGGCTACGTCTCCCTATCACCCGATACGAACCTTGCCTGTGGGCGATGCACTGGCATACCACTGAAACCCTTATGGCGTATGAGCCTGTGTTGGGTGCAGTTGTTTTTTCAAAATGGTAAATCCTCTTTATAATCTGTATAACGTTCAATTGTATCAAGCCTTTGCCATAAATTATTCAATATTATTCTTTTTTTATCTATCGAAACGGATTTCATCAATTTATTAAACTCTCTTAAAGTATATAATGAGAATTCTACTCGTTTATAATACTTATAGCTCCCATTTACAAAAACTCTGGCAATTGAATTCGGATTCTGGATATAATCTTCTAACATTGAATTTCTATAAATATCCTCCAAACTTGTTACGATTTTATCTGTGTCAGTAATATAACCAGTACTTTGCTCAATTTTACTAAATACAGAAGTCAGACTATTTGCAAATCTTTTGTATGTTTCCTTATCTTCGTAACCAAAATCAATCCCAATATTCTCATCAGATAGTATCTTCCTTTCAATTAATGCAAAGTCTGAGATTCTTTCGTTAAAGTCAGTTTTTATCATCTCAGATAAAACGCCCTTATATAAAAAGTTTTCAATTTCATTTTCTCTTAATATCTCTTCAAATAATTTCCCTATAAAATATATCTCCGTTCTGAAATCATAGAATTTGTTATTAAAATCATCTGGAGGAGAGAACTTCCAATTAAGTGTTATACTCTTATCAAAATCTTCAGTATAATTTATCTGTTTACCAAATCCGAAATCAATAATTTTGACAACACCTTCATCTGATACTAATATATTCTCAGGGCGTATATCTCGGTGCAAAATTTTGTTTTGTTCCAAGTAATTAAATCCGCCAATTGTCTGTTGAAATAAATCATTTATTAAATGAGGATTATTAAAAGCGAAATTTTTTATATCATCACCATCTATGAACTCCATTAAAATATATTCTGTTGTCTTTTCTGGATATAGATAATAATTAAAAACTCTTACAATATTTTTATGATAAATATTATGAAGAATTTTTATCTCATCCACAAAGTTCTTAAAAAAACAAATCTTTATGCTCTTCGTAATATGGTGAGTATTTTTTACAAACAAAAGTCTCATCAATAATCTCGTCTTTTAAAAGCACAGTTTTTCCAGTACCTCCTTGACCAATATTCTTAATGAATTTGTAGTCCTTTGTCCTAATGAATTCTATTATTTTTTTATTCATTTATTCTAGCAATTTCAATATGCACGCTAGTTTATTACAATTGCACCCAACTCCTTTATATATGCACCATAATCTACCCAAAGGTACATATAGCCTGCTATTCTGGCATGCTTTATACACCTTTAAGGTGCATAATATTTTTACAAATTGTCAAACGGACTGGATTTCGGAAAATGGGATGCAATCTATAGACATTTTCCATGAGGTAGTATACCGAATTATCTACTAATGCCGGAGCATGATTTATGCAGCGTGGCTGTGTTCAAGGGGCGCAAGCCCCTTTCAGCATGGGGCGGTATTCCCCGCCCTTGCTGTTTCTTGCCGGAGCAGGGCCCGCTTCGGCGCAAAAGCCAGGCAGGCAAGCAAGCAGCGTGCATCGTGCGCCGGTGCGGGCGCTGCGGAGGCTGCGGAGGCTGGCGGCTTGCCGCCAAAGAGCTGCTGCCGGTGCGGTACTCCGCAGCGGTGGCGGCGACCAAAGAGCGGGCGCTGATGTGCTGCCGCGCGGGCACAAGGCGGGCAAGCAGGCAGAAGCGGCGAGGGGGCGGTCTGATGTAGCTTCGATTTGTTCAGTAAACCCTAATTAATTAGCCGATCTGATGAATATTGCATTCTCTATTCGCTCAAATGCATTACGATATATTGTAGCATCTAGAATTGGAGTATCATTCCTTTTCTCGCTTCCACTATCAGAAGACTTTACAAAGATGTCCACAAAGTTTAACCGCACTCTTGTGATCTTACCTATTTTTTCTATAAAAGCTGTCGCAGCTGTATGAGTGGTATTTGCTCCTCCCCAAAATCTATTTTTTCCTTGCGAAGGGCTTTCAGCATTAATAAATCCCGAATATTTATCAGCAGTTTTTATTATATACCCCAAATCCTGAAAAACCGAAACAACACTTGGAAAGACAATATCAACACCCTTTTCATACTCCCTTGTCTGTATATTCTGAATTTGGAGTGGCATTAACTCAACTTGTTCAGCATTAGCAATGCCCGAAAACAAACACAATGCCATACTGATATATATTATTCTTAACAAATACATTATTTCTCCTAAAAGTTAGACGTTCTTGAATTGAAATCCGTAACCACATCAACACTATTAAACTTGATGATAAGAGTCATCATTTTAGAACTAGTTTCAAAGCCTGATGTTCTTGAATATTGCCCACCAAGTATAACTGTCCAATAACTGTCACGTGTCGATGATTGTGATATTTGAGCAGATCTTTGATAAGACCAAACCTCAGCCCCACTACCATCTCTTGTCGTAATATTAGGTGCACCAAAAATGTTAAGTATTTCGGCCTTGGTTGTTTTTCCAACAGCAATGTTCATTTGAACATTGCCTTGTGTAAATTCTGAATTCTTTTGGATTGGCTGTTCTGCTGTTGTATTAATCGCCGTAAGCATAATCCCTAACGCAACACAAATCAATGAGATTCTTTTTTTCATAATGACAAAGGTATTATTGAATTTCAAATAGCGCGCCTTAATGCTTTAGAATTGTCAAACCAGCGCGGGTAGTTTATTTAATAACAACAATCATTTTATTTATCGGAATAATATCTAACATAATAGTGAATAGACTCCTGAACTTTGCTAAAATTGTCTGTTCTCCAAAATGGTTGCTTATCCCAACCACTGTTCCTATTTCGTTGTTTAAAACCATCGCACTCTTTTCCGAACAGCTTCCGCATAAACGGATACATCTCCTTCTCTATCACCTGACCGCTCAAACTTATATCGCACCCGATACTACTTGGCTGTACATAGATACGACCAATACCTTGTGACAAGTATACACTCATATTGCCTGTCGCAATTTTTTGCTGATGAAAAACCAACTCACCAATTTCTGGATGCTTCAAGGTATTAATTTCTATTACCAATTCAAGGAGGCGCTTTTTGATTTCATTTTTATTCATGCAGTCATAATTTTTGAAGATTGCTATTCTATTACAAACTGAAGTGAACCACATCCAGTAGACAAAAAGTGGCTGAGTTAAAGTTAGTGTCCTGACTTGTTCATGTAGAGGACAAGCCCTTTCCCTCTTTTACCTTTAACTCTTCTGTCTACTTGTTCTTCTTCTTATACTTATTACCTGTTCTTGCACCGTCTATGGTTGCCTACGGTAAGCCTTATCAGGAATACTGTCGCCCAACGATTGATGTTTCCCCTGTTTTTGAACATTACGAAATATTCCTTTAAACCGCGCTGTAATTCTGCTGCGGTAGAGTAACCTTTTGGGAAACTTGAATGGAGTGCGAGTGTCTTGCTACTGCGTGACAGCACAAAAAAGCACAACTACTGCTCACCTCCCCGCCCGCCCCCGCTTCGCCGCCTGAAGCTGCTCAAGATTTGCCTGAGTCTCTTTGGTGACGGGATGATCAGCGCCCAGGACTTGCTGCTGAATGGCCAGCGCTCTGCGAAAGAGCGATTCGGCTTCATCGAAACGCTGCTGGTCCATCAGGATTGTGGCAAGATTGTTGAGGCATTGGGCTGTCATGGGGTGCTGTGAGCCTGCATCTTTGATGATCATCACCAGCGCTTTGCGTGCCAGCGCCTCTGCTACTGAGGTGAGCCCGCCTGCACTGTAAATGGCTGCCAGGTTGCCCAGAGGGATAGCAATTGACGGATGATCATAACCGAAATGCTTTTCGCGGATGGCAAGAGCACCCTGAATGAGCGGCATGGCTTCTTGAAAGCGCTTTTGCCGAATATAGAGCGTTGCAAGATTGTTGAGGCTGGTGGCAACATGAGGATCCTCTGCTCCATAGGTTTTTTCTGCGAATGCAAGCGCCTGCTGGATTGCCGCTTCCGCTTTTTCAAGATCGCCATGCTCATAGAGTGTGGTCGATTCCTTGTTGAGCCGCTCCCACTCGCCGCTTTTCGCTGCTGCTTGAGTGAGTTCGATGTTGAGCCGATTTTCCAGAGCCGCATGATCAAGGAGGCGCTGACAAATGGCCGCCATCTCTTTTTTGGATGCATGGTTTATATCCAGTGCATGGATATGGGCAAGCAACATTCGCAAGCTCTCCTCATTAGCCGCATTCGCTGCTGCTGCCCTGCTCAGCTTTCGCTCATTTGCCGCTACCTTTCAATTACCTTTTGCTGCTCCACGGTTACCATTTGAACCTTTTATGATGGCGGTTTGGGTGCGGTTTTGTGATTATGGAAGAGGGACGGGAAAACCCCGCTCCATCAATCAGTTCATGCAGCTTGATCCAAAGCATCTTCCACCGCTATAAAAAAATAAAGACCTGCAAGCCTAAACCTGCAAGTCTTTATTTTTTAGGGTGCACCCGGGAGGACTCGAACCTCCAACCCATTGATTAAGAGTCAATTGCTCTACCATTGAGCCACGGGTGCAGAAAATCTATTTTACCGGCATCGCAGGAAGCGCTGGTGCAGAAGGCACAGTGTTTATCGGAGCTGGAGCCGAAACTGGAGCCGGGGGCAGAGCAGGAATCTCCTGCTGCATCATACTTTCTGGTGCGTTCTTTACCATTCTGCCGGGAAGGGTGAATTCAGCAACAAAACAGATCACCATCACGGTTGCAGCAAGTATCGCCGTCATTTTGCTTAAAAAGTCACCAGTCCGTCTTACGCCAAGCGTCTGAACGGTACCAAGGCTTGATATCCCGCCTGTCAGGCCACTGCCGCTCTTGGGGCTCTGCAATAAAATGACCCCGATCAGCAGAATCGATGCAAGTAAACCGACAATGACAATAAAAACATGCATTTCCAGCCGCTTAAATAAATTTTTAAATATCGTATCTTCCTGTGAAGATGGCCTAAATTTAGCAACTTTTCAAAAATATCCAAATCGCGATGGCTGATACAGCGAAAATAGTTGTGATAGCAGGTGTCGCCATAGTTGTTTTCGGACTTTTGATGATGGCTTCCGACAAGGCTGGCTCATGGGGCTGGCTCAACTGGTTCGGGAACCTTCCGCTCGATATCAAAATTAGTCGGGAAAACTTTCAGCTCTATTTTCCGCTCGGCACCTCATTGCTGCTCTCTCTGCTGCTCAGCTTGGTCATCTACCTTTTCAACAAATTTATCCGATAACACCCATACTCATGCCAGAAGAAACCAAAAGGATCGTCCGTACCGCCACGACGAGCAGAACCACCAAAGAGACCAACATCACCGCGACCGTCACGCTTGACGGAAGCGGAACAAGCTCCGTCAATTCGGGAGTGGCTTTTCTTGATCACATGCTGACAAATTTCTGCAAACACTCCGGTATTGACCTTGCGCTGGAGTGCTGTGGAGATCTTGATGTTGATGATCATCATACCGTTGAAGACATTGCCCTGGTGCTCGGGAGCGCCATTGCCGAGGCGCTTGGCGACAAACGGGGCATAGCACGCTATGGCTGGGCAATCATCCCGATGGATGAAGCTCTGGCACGTTGTGCCCTTGATTTGGGCGGAAGAAGCTGGTGTGTCTTCCATGCGGAGTTTAACCGGCCGGTGATTCAGGGATTTTCTACGGAGATGGTGGAGCATTTTTTCATTTCGCTTGCAGGAACACTGAAAGCCAATATCCACCTTTCAATCCTTGATGGAGAGAATACGCACCACAAAATCGAAGCTCTCTTCAAATCTTTCGCCTATGCCATGAAGGCGGCGGTGGCCATAACCGGCAATGAAATAGCGTCAACCAAAGGGCAAATTTGAGTTTTGCCGCGCGCACAAACAAAAGGGCTGCCTTTTCAGGGAGCCCTTTTGCATTGCCGAGCTGCCAGTTGTTGCAGCCGATCGTTTAGCGGTTAATACTCGCTTATTTTGCGTAAGCTACCGAGCGTTTTTCACGGATGATGGAGACTTTGATCTGTCCGGGATATTGCGCTTCGGATTCGATTTTGTG
>CAILKW010000275.1 GCA_903834845.1 uncultured Bacteroidia bacterium
AATACGCCATTCACCCCATATTCACTATAGGCTTTGAGTGCCTCTGTTTTATTATTGGTATATGAATTCCAAGTATAATCGCCAATTATTTTGAAATTTTTGGCTGGCTTTAATTCAAATCCTCCTGATAACCACAAATCATTAGAATAAGTGATGGTCCTGCCATTATAAGTGGCTATTGCCACCGGATTGGTAAAGATACCCTGCCCCGCGAAGTTACCGTCAGGATGTTTTACAGGCATAATAGAACGTAAATCACCCCCGGCAAGCTCTGCACTTCCACCTGTATTAGTTGGGGAAAGACTATTATCGTTTATCCTGTTCAAGAGCATGCTAAAATTAACTCCCAGCCAGGATTTTAAATCTGAATTAATCTTTAAGGTACCGTTATAGCGATTAAAATTCTGCTTTCCGGTCTTTGCTAATCCTTCCTGATTGAAATATCCTAAAGATGCCTTGTAAGTTGTATTGTCACTTCCACCTGTTAAGGATATATTATGCTGTGATTCAGGAGCAACATTAGAATAAATCTCTCTTACCCAATCGGTATTTGCTACGTATCTGTACATATTTGGAAAGGCAGGATCTACATAAACAGAATTTGCAGGAGTTGGGTTATTGACATACTCTATTGCTTTTTGCAAATCCATGCTTGTTGGGCTATAAGGTGCCGAGCCTCTGGATCCACCCGATATTGCACCTGTTGCATCTGCTTCTAAAAAGGTTTTTATGTAATCAACAGAATTCATGCTTTTTGGCAACCGGGTAGGACTGGTTAAAGTGTATGCATAAGAATAATCAATATTCATAGCAGTGTTTTTCTTCCCTTGTTTGGTTGTAATCAGTACAACTCCAAAAGCACCACGAACACCATATATTGCTGAAGAAGACGCATCTTTTAACACAGAAACATTTTCAATATCATTTGGGTTAATTTGATTAGGATCCATCTGTACGCCATCCACTAAAACAAGAGGAGAACCTCCATTAATAGAAGTTATACCCCTGATATTAAATGTTGCCCCGGTGCCAGGACGACCATTGCCTACTGTTATGTTTAGATTAGGAATTAAGCCTTGCAACCCCTGTCCTAAGTTGGTTAATGGTCTGCTTTCTAATACCTTACTACTTATTGCTGCTACTGCACCTGTAAGATTAGCCTTCTTTTGTGTTCCGTAACCAACAGCAACAACTTCATCTAAACTGATAGTTTCATCTGACAGTGTTATTTTGAAATCAGTTTTGTTTCCTATCTCAATTTCCTGAGTTTTCATCCCTACAAACGAAAAAACCAATGTTTTGGCTACTGCAGGTAAAGAGAGTGTGAAAATGCCATCATTATTTGTAGTCACTCCTGTAGTAGTTCCCTTCACAATAACCGAAACACCTGGTAGAGGTACACCACCCGAATCGGTTACTTTGCCTTTTACTGGCTTTTGTTGCTCAAGATCAGATTTTGCATCGACTGCCGCAGTGGTTAAAATGATCTGTCGGTCTTTTACAAAATAAGTAACATTGGTTTTCTCGAAGATTCCGGAAAGTATTTTCCCGATATTTTCGTTCTTAACATCAACATTGACCTGACGCTCAACATCGAGCAGTTTTTGATTGAACAGAAAGAAAAATTCACTTTCATCTTCAATCTTGTTTAAAACATCAAGTACTTTTGCTCCATGCATGTTAAGCGTGAAAAGCTTTTGTTGCGAGTAAGTAACTGTTGCATAGGTTTGTGCAACAAAAAGACATAAAAAAAATACACTTAGGCGCATAATTTTCCAAAATTTAAGGAGTACACGGATACCCGCGGGGACTCCGGTTCGTTTTTTTTGCATACTTTTGAATCATTAAGTGGTTAACAATAATTGTGTGTGATACTGCTTATTACGACAGGAGAGTGGTTCGAACACTTTCCTGTTACTTTTTATTTGAATTGATTGATTTTTAGTTTGTTAATACGAAGAATTACCTTACGTTTCTGATAAATTCCATCTTTGTCGCTTGTCCTCCTTTCTTCTTTAAAAGTGATAGGTGTTGTAATTGAAATCAGTTTCAGCACTTCATCAAGTGGTTCATCAATAAAAGTGGCATGAAAAGAATAAGCATCAAGTAAACGGTCGTCAACCAATACTTCGGCATTATACCACCGGCTTAGCCTGTGGGCTACCTGTTGCATATCTTCGTTTCTGAAAACTAATTTACCCTCTTTCCACGAGGTATATTGAGATGCAACTACAGTTTTTTTAGTAAATGTACATTTTTCAGTATTCAATATAAAGTGCTCGTCCGGAGTCATAACAGCCAATTGTTTCCCGCTTTTCGACAGAACATCCACTTTACCGGTTTGTAAAACAATCTCTTCTGTTTCCTCATCCTGATTTGCAATTACATTAAAGGTAGTACCAAGAACTTTAATATCAAGATACTGTGTATTAACATGAAAAGGAATTACTTCATTACAGACTACATCAAAGAATGCTTCACCGGTTAGTTCAACTGATCTCTCGTTTGAAAACTGGATCGGAAATTTGAGCTTTGATCCGCTGTTGAGGAATCCTGTTGATCCATCGGGAAGCTGAAATTTTGTGCGAACTCCAAGAGGACACTGAATTTCGGCGTAAGAAACAGAATTTATTTGTTTTTCAGTCTGTGAATAATAAAAAACCATAAATGATAATAGAAGTGGAAGGAACAGGATTGCTGCTATACGCTGAAAGGTTTGTATCCAGTTAATCTGCATAATTTTATTGACTTCATTCAGGTGGATGCGGCGATGTATTTTATCAAGTAATGGCTTTAGATTTTGGTTAAAAATGACATCTGTTTCAAGCTTAAACTTCCAGTCATCAAGCAATATTTGCTCGGTCAGACTGTTTTTTTTGTCAGCCAATAGTTCTGCAAGCTCAATCTGCTCTTTGAGAGACAATGTCCCTTCGGAGTATTTTTGAATCATATATTGTAAACTTTCCTTCATAACCAAAAATTATACAAAATATTTATACTACAGAAAGCAAACTTACATATATTTTGGTTGCTTTAAATAATATATCCGATGAGATAGATTTTCTCATGGGTATTTTTTGTATTTTTTCGGAAAAAATTAAACTTTTGGTATTTTAAATCAAGTTTATATTTTCAAAAGAACTTCTTTCCAAAATTCTTTAAATAATCACTTTTCATATATGCCAGTATTCGCCTTCTCCAAAATTGGCATTAAACTGACTATAACGTTGGAATTATTGCCCGCAATATTTATATTTTCATAAGGATCAGTCAGATGATCGTACAATTCGATTGTTGGTTCTTCCTTTCGGAAATACTTGGTAAGCCGATATCTTTCTGTTCTAACTGTGATTCCATTGTTAAAAAAACCTAAAGCAGGGTGGTTCCAAGTAGATAACGAAGGATTATTCATCAGTCCAACGAAACTTGTTCCATCAGTATTAATTGGCATTTTAGTGTTGCATAACTCCATAAGAGAAGGATAAATATCAACCGAGCTAACCACCTTATTGATTTGTTTTCCGTGGTATAAATTTCCCGGGACTTTGATTATCAATACACTTCTCAGTGCCCGGTCAAAAATTGTATGTTTTCCCCAAACCCGTTGGTCGCCAAGATGCCAGCCATGATCTCCCCAAACCACTACAATAGTATTTTCTGCCAGACCCAATCTATTCAGCTCATCCAGAACTTTACCAACCTGTGCATCCACATAACTGATTGCAGCAAAGTAGGCATGTCTTATTTTTCGGGCATAAGCATCTGAAAGAGGCTTTTCAAGCGATGCATTTTCATCCCCTGCTTTGTAACCGTTAAACTCACCACTTTGGTGCAAACTTGCTTTGTTGACATTAAGTGGAATATCCGGAGATTGTGTCAATTCGATTTTGTCTTCATCATACATATCCCAATATTTCGAAGGCGAATTAAATGGAAGATGAGGTTTGAAAAAACCTACCCCCAGGAAAAAAGGCTCCTTTCGTTTTGCAAGTTCCTCTAACTTGGTAATGGCAAGTTTAGCTGTTAATCCATCAACATAACCATCATCGTCAACATTGCCTTTTTCATAAGGTTTTACGTTTGCTTTCATACTTTGTCGGTTTTCACCGTCAGCATATCCGAAAAAAGCATTCCAACCGGTTTTCCACTTTCCCGGATCAAATACAAGCTCATCCCAACTGTGAGGTAATTCTCTTTCGGTTCCAACAGGATCATTATAACCATATAAAAGTCCATCTGCAGAATGACTTATTTTACCAACTCCAACAGTATAGTAACCATTTCTTTTAATGTGATGAATAAACGATTCAGGCCGAGCGACTTCCGCTTTTCCGGAGATAAAAATCTGAGGTGCTTCATTGGTAAGATGCTTTTTTGTTTTTGGCAACAGACCTGTTAATAAACATGTCCTTGAAGCCCCACATGTTGGTATCTGGGTAAATTGATTGTTAAAAATAATCCCTGAAAATCCCAATTTGTCAATATTTGGAGATTTAATTACCTTAGATCCGTAACAACCTAATTCCGGTCGTAAGTCATCAATGCAAATAAACAATACATTTGGTTTTACTTGTTCATTTTTTTTTGCATCAGCGGTGTAGCTGAATAATTGAGCAATGGCAACAAACAAGACACTAAATGGTTCCTTTTTCAATTTTTTTGATTTTATTTTTGCTTTTCTCCATCATTTTAATATTTGAAACATAATAAGGAGTAAAAAAATTCCTTGTACGGAATTCTAAGACCAGAAATTTCTCTTCAAATCATGACAATTTACACTTTTATCTCTGATCAGACTTAATCAGCAGAATAAAAATATTTGGATAATCAGTCCAAAACTGAATAAGTTCTGTTGTAGTCTGAAGATTCCTCTGCGTAAACTAAATTACACAGAGGAATCGTAACAAATAAATACAATAAAATATTTCTTCAAACAGTATTATCTTCAGTTTGAATCATTGCTTATCATCAATAACCGTAAGCGGAGACTTGTTCTTTTCACTCCCGATATAGCCAATATTTTGATTAATAACTCCACCAGCGTTGGATTCAATAGCACTGGCAGGGATGGGCCATAAAACATGAAACGAACTAAGCTTGTAAACATTGGTTCCCCACAAAATATTCCCTGCTTTGTAGAAACTGTTTTTCTCCATAATACGGTCATACCAATAGTTTTTGGTAGTGAAGCTCTCAATTGTATAGCCAAATTTTTTGTTATCTGCCATAATGAATGCAATTCTGGTCAATTCGGTTTTACGGGGTTCTTCGGCATAGAGTTCTCTTGCACGTTCATCAAGAATGTAGTTGATATCCACCTCGGCGGCAGTTATGGAAGCAGCATTGGCACGGTTACGAACCGCATTGATATCTTTGGCAGCATTGGCAAGATCCCCCTGCCAATAGTAAGCTTCAGCCCGTAACAGATAGGTCTCACCCAGACGGAAAACGTACCAATCGGAGTGACCGCCAACAGGCTGCAAAGGTACTTCCTCATCGGGAACATAAACTTTGTAGTAGGGAAACGGGAACCAGCAATGGATTGTATCTGTGGCATTAGAATATTTAATTTGAACTCTTTTGCCAAAATATTTCGAGGATGCAAGATTATATACATACTTGGAAGTTGGGAACCAGTTCATAAGGGTGTCATGTCGCAAGTCGGTCTTGTCTTTCCAAATATCGTAATTAAAATAATTTACAGGACGGACATAACCTACACCCCGACCCCAAAGAATGGTGTAGGAATTCCCGGAAGCATCGGTCATGGCATTTTTCCCATCAGGATCCCGAATATAATTATTCCACCAGCAGGGTGTATAGCGGCGCATAGCAGCTGTCCCGCCGGTTACCATTGCATCAGGGAAACCGAACTTGTCCTGAACCACCAGCAAAGCCTCCTTATTAGCAGCCAAACTTTTGTTTTCTTTCTGATGGAGGTCCCAGATCACATTATACTTTGCATCTGAGGCCACCTGACCAAAACGGCCAGTCATCAATGTATTTCCACCACTGATAGCTGCTGATGCAGCAGTCACAGCCTCACTGAATTTACTGTTGGCCAGACAAATCTTTGTCAAAAGGTGAAAACCGGCTGCCCGGGAAACGGCTCCCGGCTGTACTGTTAAGGGGAGGTTCTGAACAGCATAATTCATATCCTCCTGAATCTTGTTCAGGATGCTCTTACGAGCGTGTGTGTAGAAGTCTATTTTTGGTTCTGTATATTCCCGCGAAAGGAAGGGAACATCTCCGAAAACATGAACCAAACGATAGTACCAGTAAGAACGGTGAAACATTGCTTCGGCAATTATCTCTTTTTTTAAGGTCTCATTTTTAATTACAGCCTGATTAATCCGAGCAAGAATTACATTCGCATTCCGAATCTGATTATATGCTGCATCCCATAATTCAAAAAAGTTGAAAGTGCCACCGGTACCTGTTGGCATAAGTTGTGTGTTGAAGTTGTGTATGGCATCAGCACCCTTATTGGCTGTTATGGCAATGTCGGAGGAGATTAATTCACAACCGATGGCTGCCACCTGACCATAATATTCAAAACGGAGGCCTTTACGCAGGGAAACAAGGACACCTTGAAACCCTATTTCATCCTTATAGATCGACTCAGGTGTGAATATCGAAAGAGGTTTAATCTCCACAAAACTTTTATCACATGAGAACACACTGGAGATGAGCAATATGTAAAAAAATATATTTAACTTTTTCATGAGTTAATAGTGTTAAAGTGTTAAATCAATACCAAATGTAAATGTGCGTGGCATAGGAGTATTGCCGGATTCCGGATCCCAGCCGCTCCATTTTGTCAAGGTGAATATATTCCTTCCACTCACGTACAACCTGCAGCGATTAATCTTTGCTTTTTGCATGATATTTCGGGGAATGGTATATGACAATGAAGCATCCTGTAAACGAACAAAACCTCTTGACTCATAAAGGGTAAAAGAAGGTGTATTCACAGTATTCAAACGTGTATAAGTATTGATCGGATTCTCAAGAGTCCAGTAAGGTAAATTGTAGGCATTTTGGCGGTCCTCAGACTGACTGGTATGCATCAACAGCCCATTGGAGCTCATCTGTCCCAGATCGGCACGGATAAAGCAAGAAAAGTTAAAGTTTTTCAGAAATGAAATATCGTTGCGGAATCCGACATTGTACCTTGGTTCACTGTATCCCAAAAACTCTTTATCTTCCTGAGTCGAAATTCCATTACCATCCGGGTCAAATAGTTTGACATCGCCGGGAGCCTTGCCAAAAGACTTGGCAGCATTTTCCTCTCCCAGTTGCCAGATTCCAAGTGCACGGTAATTCCAGATACGGTCAATGGATTCTCCTATAAACCACCCATTAGTTCTGTCGTCAGCCTCCTTTGTCCCTATTACATTTCCACTCTGATCTTTTACATCTATCATGTCGCCATATAAGTGAACAATTTTATTCCGGTTAAAAGAGAAAACCAAAGAGGAATTCCATGAAAAATTGTTCTTTGAATAGTTTCTGGTGTTCAATGTAAGCTCAAATCCTTTGTTATCCAACTGTCCCATATTCGACATTACACTCTTATATCCAACGATTGCGGGTAAACTGCGCAAAAGCAACAAATCGGTTGTTACCATTTTGTAAATGTCTATATTACCGGAAATTCTCCCATCTAAGAATCCGAAGTCCAATCCGCCATTCAAGGAGGTAGTCCTCTCCCACCGAAGGTCAGTGTTGGCCATGGTTGCGCTGTAAATCCCCGAAACAACTGTTGTTCCACTCAGATATTTAGTAGTTGCCAATTGGGCCAAAGCATCATAAATTCCAATATCGCGGTTTCCATTTACCCCGTAAGATAAACGTAATTTGAGGTTGTCTATCCAGGAAATTTTCAAAAACTTCTCATTCTTTATATTCCATGCCAATGCAGCAGAAGGAAAATTAGCATTAGGATGAGCTTGTCCAAAGGCCGAATAACCATCGCGGCGATAAGTAAGGGTCAGAAAATACTTACTCATCAAGATATAATTAAGGCGTCCCATCATGGCAGTACCCGTACTGTAAGTGTCATTGTCCACAATGGTAGGTGAAGAACCGGAATTTAACTGATGGAACCCCAAAGCCTCACTGGTGCTAAAACCAATGTTATCTGCCTGGTCTCTCCATGTTTGCTTCTTTTCTGAACTGTAAAGTAAGGTGGCATTGAAATCATGAATACCGAATTTTTTCTTCCAGGTCAGCACATTATCGAGTTGCCATTCGTATAGCGATGAATTGACGCGTTGCGCATGTCCTAAAGTTTTGTTCCCGCTTGGTGTTGTAGAAGGATCGTAATAAAAGTTCTTGGTCCAGTCGTATCTGTTAATAAAAGATGTTTTAAAACTGAAACCAAATGGCATAGTCAACTCACCAAATAAATTGGCAAACAAGTTCTGTGTTTTATTATACTTACTATAGTTATAATAATTAATAAACGGATTGGGAATTACCGAGTCGTCGTGTGGGTACCATTTAAGGACACCTGCGTCATCAAAGGGTTGTCCATAAGGACTTTGATCCATAATGGAGCTGAGGCTCACTGTCACATTACTTTCATCTTTGCTGCTAAACTGCGAATTCAAACCGATTTTTAAATAATCGGTTACTGTGGCTTCTGTGTTCAAACGTGTGCGGATAATCTGATAATCATCACCTAAAATGTAATTTTTATTGTTGGTATAGCCATTTGACCAGTAGTACTTCAATGCGCCTGTTCCGCCATTTAGGCTGATGTCATAGTTTTGCCGGATACCCATACGCATGGCAGCATCATACCAATCGTAAGTGTTTCCTGCAAGGATATTTTTTTTCTCAATATCTTTCAGTTTTAATCGGTTCATCCAGGCTTCCTGTGGATCGGCATTAACTGTAGCATCGTATTTTTGCCATGTATCAAGAGAAACCCCTGCAGGAAGCGAATTGGGATTATTGAAATATCCTAATGGAAGTGCAGGGTTTACCCTGCGTAGAAAATCCTGTCTGTAATTTAGGTACTGCTCAGGATTGCATGGTAGAATTTCGTTGGTTGTACCAGTTAAACCCAATTGCGAAGAGAGGTTGATAACAACTTTGTCTCCTGTCCCTTTTTTGGTATTAACGATAAGAACCCCTGCAGCTGAACGTGAACCAAACACTGCTGCAGAACTTGCATCTTTAAGAATATCAATACTTTCAATATCATTTGGATTAATCTCGTTAAGGTTTCCATTAAAGATAACCCCGTCAAGGACAATAAGTGGTGAATTGTTGGCATTTAGTGAGGTAGGGCCACGAACCTCAATCTGGGCATTTTCGGAAGCAGAAGTGCTATTGTTAACACTTACCCCGGCAACTGTTCCGGTCATATACTGAAGAAAGTTGGCGGCCTGTTGGGTATCAAACTGCTTGGCCTTTACCTGGGTTACTGATCCTGTTAAATCACTTTTCTTTACAGTACCATATCCAATGGCTACAACTTCCTCAATTCCAATGGTCTCTTCAGCAAGTGTTACATTTACATTCGTTTGATTCCCAACTTTCACTTCAACTGTTTTCATTCCCACAAACGAAAATTGCAGCGTTGCATTTTCAGGAATGTTGGTTAGTGAGTATTTTCCATCTAAATCAGTGACTACTCCTATGGTTGTTCCTTTTACTGTTACAGATGCTCCGGGAACTGAAACACCTGTCTGATCGGTTACTTTGCCTGTAACCTTTGTAGCCTGCTGACCCATATCAGATTCTGCTATGACTGCCTCAGTTGTTAAAATGATCTGTCGGTCTTTTACAAAATAAGTAACATTGGTCTTCTCGAAAATTTCAGAAAGGATCTTCCCTATATTTTCGTTTTTTACATCAACATTGACTTGGCGCTCAACATCGAGCAGTTTTTTATTGAACAGAAAGAAAAATTCACTTTCATCTTCAATCTTGTTTAAAACATCAGATACTTTTGCTCCATGCATATTAAGCGTGAAGAACTTTTCCTGAGAGTAAGTAACAGTTGCATAGGATTGCGCAACAAAAAGACATAAAAAAAATACACTTATTCGAATAATTTTCCAAAATTTTAGGAGTAAACGGCAATCCGCACATACTCCGATTCGTTTTTTTTGCATACTTCTGAATCATTAAGTGGTTTAACAATAATTGTTTGTGATACTGCTTATTACAACAGGAAAGTGGTTAGAACACTTTCCCGTTATTTTATCTGAATTGATTGATTTTTAAATTGCTAATACGTATTACTACCTTACGTTTCTGTTAAATTCCATCTTTGTGGCTTGTCCTCCTTTCTTTCTTTAAAAGTGATTGGTGTTGTAATTGAAATAAGTTTCAGCAATTCACCAAGTGGTTCATCAATAAAAGTGGCATGAAAAGTAATTACCTCGTCACGGACTACCTCAAAGAATGATTCACCGTTTAGCTCAACAGATCTGTCGTTTGAAAACTTAACAGGATATTTTAGCTTTGATCCGCTGCTTATGAATCCTGTTGATCCATCAGGAAGCTGAAATTTTGTGTTTTGAATCATATATTGAAAACGTTCCTTCATAGCCCAAAAATGCACAAAATATTTAAACTACAAAGAGCAAACCAGATTATTTTTTGGTGCTTTGAATATTATATCCGATGAGGTAAATTTTCGCAAGGGTGTTTTTGGAATTTTTTTCGGAAATAAATTTTTGGTATTTTAAATCAATTTTTATTTTGGCAGATCTTCTTTGTATCTTTGTATAAAGCTTGAAATGTATGAAAAATTTTGAAGAAATATTTCGGTATAAGACTGTGACGGAACTTAAAAAAGAGTATCCTGATTATTGGGTGTTATTGATTAAATCCAAAAAAGTTGATTGTAAAGGTGTTACATTCAGTAATTACGTCATGGGAACTATTAAAGTGCCAGAGGATGTTGTACTTTGCCTATGAATACCAAACAGCAAAATCTTTTCAATAAACAAACATAATAGCAAAAAGCAGAAGGCTCAGATTTTCGTTGCTTAATCGGGTGTGAATAAACCTGAGTGCTTCAGAAACCTGA
>CAILKW010000276.1 GCA_903834845.1 uncultured Bacteroidia bacterium
AAATGCCTTTTTATCGAAAAACAACTGTACTCAAGGTCGGGTAGCAGGAGCATTTATTTGTAGTCCCGCCAACGAACAGTACCCTAGCTATGTCCTGTATATTAATATATTAAAAAACTGAAAATGCAACTTGGGTTAAAGCAAGGTTCAACCCACTTCGGGGTTGCCGAGATGTGTCGTTCATGTTCCCCCGGTTCCGTAAACTACACTTTAGGCTATTTACGTTCAACCACTCTGTGGTTTTTTGTTAGGTTTCATTCATTTTTAATGGGGTTTTTCTAAATTTTATTTTCTATAAACATACGTCCCTTATTAGGTTCAAAGGGTGAAATTAAGGTAAATAAGGTTTAAATTCATATTCATTATCCCGGCTACTAAGGTTGGAAAATCGCGAAAATAAGGTTATTTAAGGACTTCTATTGACGGCTTCACTTGGAGTGAAGCCGTCAATAATTACTGGAACACTCCAAGTGAAGCCGTCAATAATTACTGGAACACTCCAAGTGAAGCCGTCAATATTTCTGCATGCCGACTAACATTAAAGGTTTTTGCAATCTCTTTTCAGAAACTGGTTAATTGAAATAAAAAGTTTTTGAATTGTGATCTGATAAAGTTTATTTATGTATTTTTGAATAATTGATACTGGTAAAATGGAAAGAATAGTTATTGAAGTAGATGAAAGACTTGCACGGGCCTGGCGGAGAGCTTCGGATAAGAAGAGAAAGGATATTGGAAATAAGCTCAATCTTTCACTTTCCCGAGAATTAATGAGACAAAATGAAGGAGAGAAAGATAAGAAAACAGATGATTATCTTTACTTTCTCAATGAACTGAGAAATGATATGACAAATAAAGGTTTGACTTCCTCAGAATTGGATAAAATTCTCAATGATGATTAAGAATTTTTTTGTGTTTGATACCAATTGTTTTATCAGTGCCAATCTACTTATCAACTCTACGAGTGCGATGGCTTTTGATAAAGTGCTCATATATGGTAGAATAGCACTTTCCAATATGGTAATTAATGAATACGCTGAAGTGTTATATAGGTCAAAATTAGATAGGTATCTTAACCAAGAAAAAAGACAAAAAGCACTTGCCTTCATAATAAAAAATTCGATCCTCTTTGAACCAGTCGAAATAGTAACAGATTGTCGGGATAGTAATGACAATAAATTTTTAGAGCTTGCCTTGGCATGTGAGGCAGCATGCATAATTTCCGGCGACTCTGATTTGCTGACATTGCATCCTTTTCGCGGCATCCCTATTCTAACTCCTGCCAACTTTTTAGTAATTTTTGATAGTTTGCGGGGAGTTCATTGATTGACGGCTTCACTCCAAGTGAAGCCGTCAATAATTTACGCTTACCCGGCCCTTCAAGCTGTTGCAAACTCTTGAAGTGGCGTTATGGTAATGTCTCATAATTTGGGACAGTTCAATATACAAGCCGAAGATGGAAAAAAGAGAGAAACAGATGTTGCCGCTACAGAGACATTTTGCATATAATTCAGTAGTACCCTTCTCCTAAAGCCGAACCATTTATTCAATAAAATCCCCCAATATTTTCCTGCTTTATTTTTTTTGTAATTATCAATCTGTTGTGTAGTTTTGTGTCAACATAATTTGAAAATTAATCTATGAAGACAAAGTCTGGTTTTTTAGCAGTATTTCTCACTGTATTACTGTTACCAATCTTTTTAAGCGCCCAAAATGAAGATACCAAGCAGGCTACAACAGTTACTGATATTGATGGTAATGTCTATCACTCTGTAAGAATAGGTACACAGGTTTGGATGGTAGAAAACCTTAAAACTACCAGATACCGCAATGGCGACACAATATCCAATTTGATAACTAAAAAAGACTGGTGGAGAAAGCTAAATTCAGGAGCTTATTGCTTGAATAATAAAGTCTCTGAAGATTATGGTGCTTTATATAATTGGTTCGCTGTAGCCGACAGTCGAAACATATCACCTGTTGGCTGGCATGTACCCACTGTTGCCGAATGGATAATTCTGGTTGAAGGATTAAAAATTAAAGAAGCTGGTACTGTCAATTTTAATAATATACCGGGTGGCTACCGTAAATACAACGGGAGATTCGTCAACTTTGGTTACTACGGTTACTGGTGGGCTGCAGCGGAGCACTCAACCACCTTCGAGTTGGGTCGGTATGTTTATTACGATAACGGCTATTTGGTCAGAGGAGGCGACTGTAAGTTCTTCGGTTTTTCTGTTCGCTGTGTAAAGGATTAGGTGTGCCAAGAAACAAGGAACGTGTTTCGATACGTTTTGTGTATTCTGTTTTCAATATGGTGGGTTGCATATAAATGTCTGAACAACTGATTTATAGGATTGGAATGATTTAAATCTTATTTTTCTTTTAATCTTAACCTACTAAGGTCAGAAAACCAAATATAAGTTTTTTCAAAAAAAACTCAACAATTAAATTTCAAATTACATCATTATTTTACAGCTTTCTTCTTTTTATTCAATTGAAACAAATAGGTTAATGATACCTGAACTCCATTACTTTGCGAAACTTTGTAAGGATAATTATCAGGGTTAAAAAGGTTCGGAAGACTGTAAAAAGCACGTCCTTCAAGTGCAAAAGCACCGCCACTTTTCAAATAGTACTCCATACCTACACCGGCAGTGAACAAAAAATCAAGTTGGGTATCGGTAGGTTTTTCAAAATATGTACGATAATTGGCATCAGTGGGTAAAGGAGCAGTCTCGTTATCAAAATTCTCCTTTTCCGAAAGCATATAGGCAACTTCCGGACCTAAATTAAGCGTGAACCGAAATGCTTTATCCCCCAAATTAACATGTGTCATTATGGGAATACTTACGTAATTTAAACGACGTGAATACCCAATTGTATCCTCCTTCCACCCTTTCTGAATATAATTTACCTCCACCTGAAATCCAATATGAGGCTCAGAAACAAGCCGAAACACAACTCCTCCCGAATTTCCTTGGAGGAATGATTCCATAATATTAGGGTAAAATCTTACCTTTGAGAAAGTTAATCCTCCTTTCGCACCGATATAAAGCTCGGTTTTAAAATCCTTTGGTTGCCCTGATGCAGCTATTGTGCTTACAAAAATCAGTAATAAAATAAGGTGTTTTTTCATGCAAATTAATTGTAATCAAACTAATTTTGTTCGGGTGTAAAGTTAAAAAAAATTGAAAGAGAGGTTCTATGTACAATAAATTACCATTGATGAATCTCATTTTCTTTTTAGTGCAATAATCAATCACTTTTTTCTAAATTTGAATGAAATTTCAGAGAAATGACAATAGAATATAATTTAGTTAAAATCAAGTCGGCATTACCTGTTAGTGTTCAACTTGTTGCGGTATCAAAGACTAAGAGCAATGAGGATATTATGGAAGCTTACAGGGCAGGGCAGCGTATCTTTGGAGAGAACAAAGTTCAGGAATTAGTCCGCAAATGGGAATCGTTGCCGAAAGATATAGAATGGCACTTCATTGGTCACTTGCAATCGAACAAAGTGCGTATGATAGCTCCTTTTGTTGCAATGATACACTCGGTTGACAGTTTTAAAGTATTAAAGACCATCAATGATGAAGCCAAACTTGTTTATAGGGTTATCCCTTGTCTGCTTCAGTTTCATATTGCCGAGGAGGAGAGTAAATTTGGTTTTTCGCACGAGGAGGCAATACAGTTATTATCTTCGATAAAATTAACTGAATTAGAGAACGTTACAATCGCTGGCGTCATGGGAATGGCTACATTTACACAAGATACAACCCTGATAAATAAAGAGTTTTCAACCTTAAAAGAAATATTTCAAACCCTTAAAGAGGTTTTCTTTAGCGGAAATGCTAACTTTCGCGAAATCTCTATGGGGATGTCAGATGATTACCTTATTGCTATTGAAAATGGCAGCACAATGATAAGGGTTGGCAGTACTATTTTTGGTGAACGATGTCATATTTAGAGAATAAATGAAATTTATTACATAAGGTTGAGAATACTGTTTTTCATATTTCTGTTTTTTACCGTTTTCGTAAGTATATTGAAAGGGGCCGATCCGCCTTTTGCAATTAAGTTGAATAATCCTTACCCTGTTCAGTTTTGTACTGAACCTGTTTTGATTGCAAAAGAATTTACTATCGAAGGGACACCAAGTATCCAGGGAATGAAAATCTCTTTCAGTGAGGGTTATAAATTAGGTGAGGATGAGTTGGTTTACGCCGGTAAACTGACAGCGAGCTGGCCGACTCCGGGAACTCTGATGCTTACGGGAGGAATTAATTTTCAGGATTATGTTGATGATCTCCGATCAATCAGCTATAAAAACAATAAAGCCATTCCGACTTTAGGTACCCGAAAAATTACAATATCCTTAAACGATGTAGATTATCTTCCTGAAACTCAGCATTTTTATCGTTTTGTCGAAAAGCCGAATTTTAAGTGGACAGATGCCGATGCTGAAGCAAAATCGGATGCTATGATGTATTATGGACTAAGAGGTTATCTGGCTACTATCACCAGTCAGGTTGAAAGCGATTTTATAAAACAAAAAACCAAAGGAGTTGGATGGATTGGTGCCTCTGATGCAGGAACTGAAGGTGAATGGCGTTGGGTAACCGGTCCGGAAGGATTGCTGGATAACGGCAAAGGACTTCAATTCTGGAAAGGAACCGGTTATCTCGCAAAAACGAATCCTACATTGTATGGTCCTGTAAATGGCGCTTTTCACAATTGGAACAGGTGGAATGTGCCATATTCTTCCTCAGTAGCGACAAGTAACTGGGAGCCAAACCAATCTGGAGATGAGGATTATGCCCACATAACAGTATTTCCTTCTAATCTGAACGATTCATATAAATGGAATGATTTGCCAAATATCGGCGGTAATGGTGATTATGCCTCAAAAGGTTATTTAATTGAGTTTGGCGGATCACCGAACGATCCGGTATTAAATCTTACTGCTACTATTGAATTACAGGTAAATACGGTGCTTTTTAAAACGGGGACTATTACCCCAATATGCGAAGGATTAAGTACCATGCTTAGTCAGGAGGACAAAAATCCAATACCTGGTTCATACTTATGGTCTCCCGAAGAATCACTTTCTTCACCTTCAATCGCTAATCCGGTAGCAAGTCCTAATATTACAACTACGTATCTCGTCACCGGAACCAGGGGAACATGTACAAATACTGCTACATACACAGTTCCCATAATTCCAAAACCAATATCCCTACTTAAGCCTGAAGAAAATATTTGCAAAGGGCAAACCATAAAACTTGATCCTGGTGTTCATCCCGGTTATACATGGAGTAATGGAGCTACAACACAAACTATTACTGTAGGAGTTGCCGGCAGTTACGACGTAAAACTGAATTCTGACAAAGGGTGTCCCGGAACCTTCGTTACTAAGGTTATTATTCATGATTATCCGACAATTGATCTCTCAAAACTTGAAAAATTGATTTGCAGTAATGCGAAAGCCACCACGGTAAATATCACAACGAATGCCGCTGGTTTTGCCCTCGAAAGTGGTAATCTTAAAGCTACTGTAAATGGATTGGAAGTAAATGTTCCCGATTTTGGTATATACCCAATGGTGTTTAAGGCTATTGATTTATATTGCCTGAGTGAGTCAAAATTCGATCTGGCTTTCTATAAACCACCAACGATAAATCTGGGAAATGACACTACAATTTGTAATCCGGCAAATATTAAATTGAATGTAGTACCGTTGTATGCAAGCTATTTATGGTCAACAAATGAAACCACTTCCGGGATTATTGTAAGAAAAGATGGAATTTACGATGTCAAAATTACAGACAAAAACGGATGTAAAACTAATGATGAGATTAAAGTCTCTTTTACCGACAAACCCAAAATGGATCTTTCAAAACTCGAAACGCTTATTTGTGGAAAGTTTACTACTACGGTAAATATTCCGGTTGACAAAAATGTGACTTGGTTTTTTGAAAGCAAAAATCCAAAGGTTAAAATTAGCGGACTTACAGCTTCAGTTTCTCCTTCTGATTTTGGTACTTATCCTGTCACTATAATTGCTAAAGATGAATATTCGTGTTCAACAACTAATGCTTTCAATTTGGGATTTTACAAAATTCCTAAGGTAGATTTTACAATTGATGCTAAAAAGTGTTCGGGTTATAATCTGAATGCCAGATATGTAGGAGATGCTGAAACTGTTGTATCAAACTTTAAATGGATATTTGGACGAGATACCATCGGGAATAAAATCGGACTCAATTCGCTTGTAGTTCCACTTGGTATTAATCGCTCCCAACGCGATCTTTCGTTGACAGTTACTCAGGATGGCTGTCCTAATACATATACGCAAAAAGACATTAAAGTTATTCCGAATCTGAATTTAAGTATCGTTGACAGTATTGGCTGCGAACCTTTCAAAGCAGAATTTATTGCCGAAAATACCGAAGTAGTAGTCTATGATTGGGATTTTGGTGATGGTACTCCGATAGAAAGAAAAGACAAGCAACCTTCTCATATTTATCAAAGTGATGGATTTTATGATGTTAAGCTAAAAATCACAACAATCGTGACAAATGGCGAGGGCTGTGTAAATGAAGTGAAAATAGACAGCATGGTCTATGTTGCACCCATTCCGACTGTAGGTTTTACACCACTTCCGGTTGTTTGTCTCGAAAAAGTCAATCAGTCAATCTCTTATTTAGGAAGTGGTGATACCTTAGACCGATATATCTGGAATCTGACAAAATTAGATTATGATGAAATTATACAGAATCCTAAAGAAACTCAGGGTCCGCTGGTTTTCAATCTGAAAAACAAACCTCAAACGAATATCGGTTTAAAAGTGATATCGAAATATGGATGTCAAAGTTCCGATGCCTCAGTTTTTGTGAAGCGAAAACCCGATTTTACGATTCGTTCTTCATCGCCTGCCGGATGTACACCCTTTGTACCCTTATTTACTGCAAAGGCCAAAGATACTGTTGATAAATTGAGTTATAGCTGGAATTTTGGTGATGGAGATTATGGGAAAGGAGATTCCATAAAGCATACTTATAACATTCCTAATCAAAAGTATGACATAGTTCTGAAAGCAATATCTTCAACAACCGGATGCACTGATTCTTTGTTTAGTAAGGCATTTGTTCAAACATATCCAATCCCAACTGCAGGATTTACACCACTTGCGGCCGAGTGTCTCGAAAAAGGGCATAACCAAATATCTTATAAAGGTACTGGTGATCAGCTTGATACTTATAATTGGAATTTAGCAAATTTTGATAATGATGAGATAATTCAAAATCCGAATAAAACCCAGGGACCGTTTGTTTTCGATCTGAAAAATAAACCTCAGACAAATATCCGGCTAAATGTGATTTCTAAATATGGGTGTAAAAGTGATACAGCAACAGTCTTGGTAAAACGAAAACCTGACTTTTCGATTAGCACATCTTCAAATGCCGGATGTACACCATTCGAACCCTCATTTATAGCAAAGACCAGCGACCGGGTTGATAAAGTAGATTATAGCTGGGATTTTGGTGACGGAACAACAGGGTCTGGTATTCAGGTAAAACATGAGTATCGTGAACCAAATCAAAAATATGACGTGGTTTTAGCGGCATTGTCTTCAACTACCGGATGTACAGACACATTAAGGAGCAAAGAGTTTGTGTGGGTATATCCAAAACCAAAAGCAGCATTTACTATGGACAATAAAATAGTTTACAACGATAAACCTACTGTTAATTTTACGAATCAAAGCATTGAAGCTGAGGAGTATTACTGGGATTTCGGAGACAAATTAACCTCCGACCTGAAAGATCCGTCCCATTATTACAAAGTCCCCGGTTATCGGACAGTTTTACTTGAGGTTTTCAATCAATATCAGTGTTCTGATACAATTTCAGATCGGCTACTCGTTGCTTTCGACCGGATTTTTGCCCCAACCGGATTTTCGCCAAACGCACCAAATATGGCCGACCGCGAATTCAGACTTGGCTCTGAAGGTATTGCTACCGATGGTTATCATCTCACTATCCTGAGTCGTTGGAACGATATCGTTTTCGAAATAAAGGATGAGGTCAAAGGTTGGAGGGGACTTATGTCTAATGGATCGTTAGCTCCTGCCGGAGTTTATCTTTGGATACTCAATTTTACCGATTTTTTGGGACGAACACACAGGCAAACAGGAACAGTCACCCTTGTTTATTAAAGAGACACTACTTATGTCGCCAATAATAAAAACTGATAATTTTATACTGATTTTACTGTTTTTAAACTTTTTCGTTGGCACAACGAAGGGGGAAGATCCATCGTTTACTATTAAATTGAATAATAATACTCCGGTTCAGTATTGTTTGGATCCTGTTTTAGTAGCCAAAAATTTGACAATTGAAGGGAATCCAACTATTTTGGGGATGAAAATCTCTTTTAGTCAGGGTTACATTCCGGGAGAAGACGAGTTGGTTTACTCAGGTAAATTGACACAAAGCTGGCCTACACCTGAAACTATGATACTTTCGGGGAGTTCAAATATTAAGGATTACGAAGAAGCTATTCGTACAATCAACTATAAAAATAGCAAAAGCTCACCCACTTTAGGTTTCCGAAAGATCACAATCTCCTTGAGTGATGTTGACTATCTTCCTGAAACACAGCATTTTTATCGCTATGTCAATTCTCCCCGTATTTCATGGAACAATGCAAGGCTTGATGCTGAATCTAATGCAATGATGTACTATGGATTAAGGGGTTATCTCGCCACTATCACCAGTAGGACAGAAAACGATTTTATCAAACTACGAACGAAAGGAGTTGGATGGATAGGTGCAACAGACGAGGGAAATGAAGGAGAGTGGCGTTGGGTGACCGGCCCCGAAGGACTTCTAACCAAAGACGATAATATATTCTGGGTTGGTACTGGTTTAAATTATAGAAACGGAGTAACTGGTAATGGGCCATATATGGATCGTTACAATAATTGGAATACTGACGAACCAAATAATTCAAATAACGAAGATTATGCCCATATATTATTTTCTAAAAATCAATCGGATAATTTGCTCAGGTGGAACGACCTTCCCAACGCAGGTGGTAATGGCGAAAATGATACTCCGGCAGGATATTTAATAGAGTTTGGAGGGCTACTAGGAGAGCCTGTTGTAAACCTAAGTGCAACCCTTGATTTGCAAGTAAATACAGTGTTTTTTAAAACCGGAATCGTTGCTGCAATTTGCAACGGGGAAAGTGTTATGCTGAATCAACCGGATTATTCTACTGCAACTTTTAACTGGACTCCGTCAGATGCACTTTCTTCTTCTTCAATAGCCAATCCTGTTGCAAATCCTCTCATTACAACGAAATACACAGTTACCGGAGTACGAGGAAGCTGTAACAATTCTGCAACTTATGCAGTTACCGTAAATCCCAATCCCATTTCATTTCTCAAAGCAGAAGAAAATATTTGCAGGGGAAAAACAGTCACCCTTGATGCTGGTAATAATCAGAATGGTACTTATAAATGGGATAATGGTGGCACTACCCAAAAAATCACTGTTGATGCTTCAGGAGTATATGCTGTAACACTTATTTCTGACAATGGATGCAAGACAACCACCTCAACAAAAGTTATTGTTCATGAATATCCAACAATTGATCTCTCATCTTTTGAGCAACTGATTTGTAACGACTCGAAAGTCGGTAGTGTAAATATTAAGACAAATGCAACGAGTTATACACTCGAAAGCGTTGATAAAATGGTATCTGTGAATAGGTTAAATGTTAGAGCTCCTGCTTTTGGAAAATATCAAATGCTATATACAGCAAATCACCAATATTGCCCCAGCAAGCACAGTTTTGATTTGTCTTTTTACAAAGCACCAAAGGTTGATTTTACCGTTGATGCAAAAAAATGTTCCGGCTATAATCTGAATGTCTCTTATGTTGGTGATGCTGATATTAGCGTCTCTAATTTTAACTGGGTATTCGACAATAAGATAATTGCAAATGAAACCGGATTGAATACACTTGTTGTGCCACTTGGTATTAATCGTGCTCAACGTGATCTTTCATTGACTGTTACTCAGGATGGTTGTTCTAATACATATATACAAAAAAATATTAAAGTTATTCCAAATCTTGATTTGAAGGTAGTTGATAAGATAGGGTGCGAACCATTTATGGCTGAATTTATTGCTGTAAATACAGAAGTCGTAATTTATGATTGGGATTTTGGAGATGCTACTCCGGTTGAAAGAAAGGACAAACAAACTTCCCATCTTTATCAAACCAGTGGTTATTATAACGTGAAGCTGAAGGTTACAACAATAGTGCCAAACGGGCAAGGTTGTGTTAATGAAGCCAAAATAGATAGTATGGTTTATGTTGCTCCAATCCCTGATATTGGTTTTTCCCTTTCCCCGGATGTTTGTCTGAATCCCGGAGTTAACGAAATTTCTTACTCAGGAGTTATTGGAACAAACAGGGACAAGTATTATTGGGATCTGGCACACTTCGATATGTCAGAGATTATTGATAATCCCAAAAATACAAAAGGGCCGTTTAGGTTTAATATTACTACTCAACCTACTGCAAATATCGGTTTAAAGGTGATTTCTGAATTTGGATGTGAGAGTGTGCAAGGCAATATAAAATTGAAACGAAAGCCTGACTTTTCGATTGAATCAAATGTTAAAACAGGATGTGCTCCGTTAGAGTCTGTTTTAAAAGGCATAATTAACGACTCTGTGGATAAGGTTGATTTTAACTGGGATTTTGGAGATAGTTCAGCGGGTAGTGGAATGCAGGTATCCCATATTTACCAACAGCCTGATACAAATTATAATCTAACCTTATCGGGTAAATCTACAATTACCGGATGTAATAATATATTGGTTAATAATAATTTAATACGAACGTATCCAAAGCCTGAAGCAGCTTTCAGCATGGATAACAAGGTGGTTTACAACGATAAACCTGATATAAATTTTACTGATAGCAGTGTGGGTGCATCTGCTTGGTTATGGAATTTTGGTGACGGAGGCACATCAGCGGTGCAAAATCCAGCTTATCATTTTGTAAATATCGGTTCTCAAAAGGTTGTGCTTGAAGTGACAAACGATGAACAATGCACAGACACCATTTCTCATGTTGTTTTAGTGGCCTTTGACCGTCTTTTTCCTCCAAATGGTTTTTCGCCAAATTCTCCAAGCAATATTGATAGGATATTTCTCATTAATTCCGAAGGTATTACTTCTGAAGGATATCATTTCATTGTGCTTAGCCGATGGAATGATCCTGTTTTTGAATCAACTGGTGACATAATGGGTTGGGATGGTCGTATGAAAAATGGTACTTTTGCTCCAGCAGGCATTTACGTTTGGATTCTTAACTTCACCGATTTTTTGGGTAAAAAACACCGGCAGACGGGAACTGTAACTCTGGTATATTAATTGTTATCATTTATATAAAATTCAACTAAATTCGCATCCAAATCAGTACAAGTATGAGATCTACAGGCCTATTTTTTTCCATCTTTCTTTTTTACACGATTTCAGTCTTTGGACAGGCTGGGTCGTGCCAAAAATCAACGGAAGGAAAGGAATTTTGGTTTGGTTTTATGGAAGGGAGGAATTATCAGGTTGGACATTATTGCGAGGTAACGCTTTCTTCGAGTTATAGTTGTAATTACAAAATTTATATTGGAAAATCTGTTACACCTTCATACACCGGATCTGTCTTGCCAAATATTCCTGTGAAGGTTTTAGTTGATTGGAAATTAGTGGAGGCAACAGGTTCTGAAACAGTACAGTCAAAGGCAATTCATTTGGTTTCGGATTTACCAGTTAACGTATATGCTCTCAACTGGAGTGATAGTTCATCTGAAGTGGCAATGATCTTTCCGAAGGAATCTCTTGGAGATGAGTACTATGCCATGTGTTACACTCCTCATATCAATGGAAACGGAATCAATACGGGTAGTGGAAGAAACAGTGAGTTTATGATTGTTGCCTCCGAGGAAAACACGGTTGTTAATATTATTCCTACAAAAGTTACCGATAAAGGGAAGCCTGCAAATAAAGCTTTTTCAATAATACTAAACAAAGGCGAGTTATATCAGGTTCAGTCTGAAAATCTACCCATTCCCTTATATCCGGGACAGGGTGACTTAACCGGAAGCTACATTACCAGTGATAAACCAATTGCTTTTTTTTCTGGCTCCTTATCAACAACCGTTCCCGGAAATGCAACCAATGCTTGGGATCATTTATATGAACAGATTCCGCCGATACAAACCTGGGGTCGAAAATTCATCGCTGTTCCGCTTAAGACAAGACATGAAGATACATATAGAATCTTAGCCTCAGAAAATTATACAACTGTTCGCATCGGAAATAAAATTTCTGTTTTGCTAAACAAAGGTCAGTATTACGAATTTTCTTTGTTATATACCGAGCCTTCACTTATCGAAAGTGATAAGCCGGTGTTATTGGCTCAATACAGTAATTCGAATAGTGTTGACATGTTATTTACTGGCGGAGATGGAGATCCCTTTATGGTGATAGTCAGTGCTGTTAATCAAAGCCGAGAAAAGGTAGCTTTCGTTGCTTATGAATCAGCAAAGATTTATAGTAAGTTTTTTATCAATGTCGTTGTTAAGGATGATGCAATTGGTAAAATAAAATTAGATAACAAAACCGTTAGTTTCATTTCAATAAGTGGTACAGGTTATTCGTATGCTCAGGTTAGCATTTCAAAAGGGAATCATTATATCGAAACAACTGAAGCAGGAAAAGGTTTTATTGCTTATGTCTATGGTTTTGGCGGTGTTGAAGCCTATGGTTATGGTGTAGGTTATAATCTTGACATGGTGCTTGATTTGGGAAGTAATATAAATGCCAATGGTAAAGTGCTGGTAAGGTGCGAATCGGATCCTACCTTAACATTGAATGCAGGTAATGCCTTTGATAAATACTTGTGGAGTACCGGAGATACTACCTCTTCAATTCAAGTTACAAATCCAGGATGGTATAAAGTAAAGGCCTCTGTTAACAACGGTTGTGAATTAAAGGATAGTGTTGAGCTACAGGTTAGTAATCCAATAATTAAATTGGGTGGTGATACCACAATCTGTAACCAGTCAACAACTGTTCTTGATGCCGGTGACCAATTAACTAACTATTTGTGGTCCACCACTCAAACTTCACAAAAAATTAGTATTTCAAAACCAGGTGTTTATTCTGTCGAAGCAATTAATAAATTTGGATGCAAAGCCAGAGATACAATAATGATTTCATTTGCTGATAAACCCAAATTGGATTTTTCAAAAATTGAAACTTTAATATGCGGGAAGTTCACCTCAACACTGGATATTACTGCGGATAAAAATGTTACATGGTTGATGAAAAGTACAAATCCTAAAGTTAAAATTAACAACCTCACAGCTACGGTTTTACCTGCCGATTTTGGTACTTACCCAATGACTTTAACTGCTAAGGATGACTTTTCTTGTACTACAGATACTGCTTTTAATCTTGGATTTTATGAAGGTTTTGTGGTAAATTTAGGGAACGATACCACAATTTGTAACCCTGCAAATATTAAATTAAATGCAGGCTCACTGTATGCCAGCTATTTGTGGTCAACAGCAGAAACAACATCATCAGTTATTGTAAAAAATAATGGCCTTTATAGTGTCAAGGTTACAGACAAAAACGGATGTAAAACTTATGATGAAATTAAAGTCTCCTTTACCGATAAACCCAAATTGGATCTTTCGAAACTTGAAACTCTTATTTGCGGACCTTTTACCACAACAGTTAATGTTTCAGCTGATAAAAATGTAACATGGTTACTATCAAGCAATAATCCAAAAGTTAAATTTAACGGACTTACAGCCTCCGTTTCTCCTGCCGATTTTGGTATTTACCCAATCACTTTAACTTCAAAAGATGAATATTCATGTGCTACCAATACAAGTTTTAATCTTGGGTTTTACAAAACGCCAAGAGTCAAATTTTCAATAAGTGAAGAAGAATGTTATGGTTATAATCTGGATGCATTTTATGAAGGAGACGCCGATATTAGTCAAGCGAAATTTACCTGGGTTTTTGGCAATGATACTATAATGAGCGGAATAGGTCGGAATAAAGAAAAAATTCCTCTTGGAGTGAATCAGTCGCTACGAAATTTGGTACTGACTGTTGAACAAAACGGATGTTCAAACCAACATTCAATAAGCGACATCCGTGTTATTCCAACTCTGAACCTGTCAGTTAAAGATACTTTGCTATGTATGCCCAATGCTTTTGAA
Source organism: uncultured Bacteroidia bacterium (assembly GCA_903834845.1). Classification (GTDB taxonomy): domain Bacteria; phylum Bacteroidota; class Bacteroidia; order Bacteroidales; family Prolixibacteraceae; genus JAAFHB01. Next base: position 14,318 of record CAILKW010000276.1, read on the forward strand.
TTCAAAGCTGTGAATACAGAAACTGGCGTCACCTATGATTGGGATTTTGGAGATGGTTCTAAAGGAGTCGGGACTAATCCACAACATGGGTATGCTAAACCGGGAAAATACGATATTCAACTAAAAGTAACAACAGATAAAAACTGTTCCAATACTGTATTAATGAAAGAGATGGTCTTTGCGGCACCGATTCCTACAGTAGGTTTTACCCCACTTCCGGCTGTTTGTCTCGAAAAAGCTAATCAATCAATTTCATATTTAGGGAGTGGCGATGCCTTGGACAGATACATCTGGAATATTACAAAATTGGATAATGACGAGGTTATACAGAATCCAAAGGAAACTCAGGGGCCATTGATTTTCAATCTGAAAAACAAACCAGAGACGAATATCGGACTAAAAGTGATTTCGAAATATGGTTGCCAAAGTGCCGATGCCACTGTTTTTGTGAAACGGAAACCCGATTTTTCGATAAATTCATCTTCTAAGGCCGGATGTACTCCATTCGAACCCGTATTTACAGCAAAAGCTAATGATCCTGTTGATCAATTAAGTTATAACTGGAATTTTGGAGATGGAGCTTATGGAAATGGTTCTCAGATAAAGCATATATACAACATGCCTAATCAAAAATATGACATTGTTCTGACTGCATTATCTTCAACAACAGGTTGCACTGATTCTTTGAATAGTTTAGGGTATATATTGACTTATCCGATCCCTACAGCAGGATTTACACCTCTTGATGCTGAGTGTCTCGAAAAAGGTAATAACCAAATATCATATAAAGGTACAGGTGATCAGCTTGATACATATTTCTGGAATTTATCTGGTTTTGATACCGAAGAGGTTATCAATAATCCGAATAAAACCCAGGGACCATTGGTTTTCGATCTGAAAAATAAACCTCAAACTAATATCCGACTAAATGTGGTTTCGAAATATGGGTGCAAAAGCGATACCGCTACAGTTTTGGTAAAACGAAAACCCGACTTCTCAATTAAATCATCTTCAAATGCCGGTTGTACTCCATTCGAACCTTTATTATCAGGAAATACAGCCGATCGTGTTGATAAGGTGAATTATAGCTGGAATTTTGGAGATGGTACAAGCGGATCTGGTGATCAAGTGAAACACGAGTATAGTGAACCAAATCAAAAGTATGACGTTATTTTGTCAGCATTATCTTCAACTACAGGCTGCACTGATACAATAATCAGTAAAGAATTCCTTTGGGTCTATCCAAAACCAAAAGCAGCATTTACTATGGATCATAAGATTGTTTACAACGATAAACCAACTGTTAATTTTTCGAGTCAAAGCATTGAAGCTGAAGAGTATTATTGGGATTTTGGAGACAAATTGACTTCCGACCTGAAAGATCCTTCACATTATTATAAAGTTCCTGGTTATCGCACAGTTTTGCTTGAGGTTTTTAACCAATATCAATGTTCTGATACCATTTCAGATCGCCTGCTCGTTGCCTTCGACCGTATTTTTGCTCCGACAGGATTTTCGCCAAACGCTCCAAATGTAGTTGACCGCGAATTCAGACTTGGTTCTGAGGGTATTGCAACCGATGGTTATCACCTCACTATTCTTAGTCGGTGGAACGATATAGTTTTCGAAATTAGGAATGAGTTTAAAGGCTGGAGCGGAATTATGCCAAATGGATCTTTAGCCCCTGCCGGTACATACGTCTGGATTCTCAATTTCAGCGACTTCCTCGGTCGTAGCCACCGCCAAACAGGCACTATTACTGTAGTTTACTAAGTTTAGTCAACAATCGTACTTTGCTTACATTTGTGGAATTAACATAGTATTATTAAACATTCTTTTATAATATTCCCCAAAAAAGAAAACCAAAGATATTTCGTGTGAGCCATAGCTGTAAGCTGTAATATTCGATAGTGAAAAATCGAAACTATAGCCAATCTGAAATTTTGGTTTTTGAATTCCTATCATGGCAATAATCGCATCAGGTCTGAGCGACAGGTTATTGCGATACCAAACTCCAAAGGTTAGCCAATCCTCCAGCATATATATACCTGCATTAATCTGTTTGAAGGATCCTTGCTGACGGTAAACCAGATTGGGTGACAGAGTGAAATTTTTGGAAATCAACCCATGATGAAATTCATGTCCTTTAGCCCCTACATGAAGGGTGAATTTAAAAGGAAGTCGGCCTACCTGATCACCTTCAATCACCGACTGATCGGGTTGGGTGAGATGGTGAAGAGCTATGCCAAAATAAACATCATCTTTCTGTCCTGCCAAGCCAAAAGAAAAGTCGGGGAAAATTTTCTTTCCATCTTCAAATGGGAGAGGATAAGTTCCGGTAATTGTCCCTGTTCCCTGATCAATCATTCCGGGAAAAATTAATCCTGAGGTGTTGAATTGTTTGTAATTAAAACCTGCCTCCAATGCCATCGTAAAAAAAAGTCTGTCGCTCACTTTGATATGATAAGCATACATAACTGATGTGTTAATGCTGTTAATCACACCATTTAATTCCCTGTCGTACATCATTCTAAAACCAACTCCGCTTCGGATGCTGTTGACAAATTTATCATAAGTTAAATTGTAGGTTACATAAGTATTTCCCTGATTAGGCCATTGATTTCGGTAATTGGTAACAACCCGTGGTAATGCACTTGTCCCTGCAAATGCAGGATTTAAATAGAGTGGATTGGCATAAAACTGCGAAAATTCAGGATCCTGACCTTTCAACTGTTGATTTAACGCAAAAAAGAGCATAAAAGCAAAAACTACAAAACGCACAAAACCTGAATCCGGTAAAAACCCGATTCTATATTGACTTAAAACGATGATTATTGTTGTTTTTACTTCGCTGTTCACCGGTAAATTAATCAGAAAATTCCTGTTTTTCCGGAATATCCCGGATAATTGCCAATAGTCCATTTAGTAAATAACCTTTTTGCAGATCGGAATTATTTAACCCATTTTCTATTTTAAGTATTTCTTTTTCAATTACTTCATCTTCTATTTTGCCATACATATTTTCAATAACTGTAAAGGCTTCAAAAGCACACTGAAACTCTTCATTGATTACCATATCAATAAATAACGGAAGATATTCATTGTAACTTAAACCGTTTTGCCAGCAGCAGGCAACCAAATCCTTGCGTTCATTTGTATATTTATCATTTTTTATGGCGGTAATCAAAACAGGGATACTCTCTTTATCCTTCAGCTCTGACAGAAGATTCAAAACACTTTTTTGAATTTCTATATTATCATTATCGTGCAATAATTCAATAATATCAGTCAAAATAGAACCATTACCTGATTCTCTGATCTTTTCAATTGCATCTAAAACAATTTCAGGATTCTTTGATCTTAAATTTGAAAGGATCTTCGAGGTTTTTTCGTCAATAATCATGCGTATCTTATATTGTATTAATCACTTATAAAGTCAACTTAATTCTTCAAACCATCTGTTTACTTTTCCAATCCGATATTTCAATATATGGATTTACAGTATGTTGACAAAGATAAAATAAAATACCTTTGTTCCCATAAAATAATTCGCCCACATGGATAAAGAAAGATCGAAAGAATTGGGAGAAAAAAATATTGGGAAACTAATCTGGAAATTTTTCTGGCCTGCCTTTATTGGTGTATCGGTCAATGCTTTATATAATATCGTTGACCGGATATTTATCGGAAGGGGTGTGGGTTCTCTCGCGCTTTCGGGTCTTTCGGTAGTTTTCCCTATTATGATTTTGGTTGCTGCTTTCGGAATGTTGATCGGTATTGGTGCCGGTGTCAGGATTTCAATAAATATGGGAAAGAAAGAATTTAACCTTGCCGAACGGGTTCTGGGAAACGGTTTCGTTTTGATGATTATCGTGGGTCTTGTTGTGACAGTGATCGGTTTTATTGTAAAAACACCTATGCTACGTTCGTTTGGAGCGAACGATCAAACAATGGGTTATGCTCAGGATTATCTGAATATCATACTTTTAGGTTCTGTTTTTCAGGTAGTAGGTTTTTCGTTGAACAACATTATCCGTTCTGAAGGAAGTCCTCGAAACGCAATGTTCTCAATGATTGTAAGTGCCGGTATAAATGTAATCCTCGATCCGGTTTTTATTTTTGGTTTCGGAATGGGAGTTAAAGGTGCAGCCATTGCAACGGTTATTTCTCAGTTCGTATTGATGGTTTGGGTAGTTTCACATTTTTTGAGTAAGAGATCTTTGCTTCGGCTTAAAATTGAAAATATGAAGCTCGAATGGTCAATTATCTGGCAGATTGTTACTATTGGTATGGCTCCCTTTGCAATGCAAATAGCCGGGAGTTTTGTTCAGGCAACCTATAACACCCAACTAATCAGATATGGAGAGGATGTAGCAGTTGG
>CAILKW010000277.1 GCA_903834845.1 uncultured Bacteroidia bacterium
CCAAAGTTGCCAGAGAGGAACTTTGTCCCAAGCCCATGTTCCTACAAACAACAGCTTATTACCAACCGCTGTCGCCAGTAACCAACCACCTTGCATAAGTCCCTGAAAACGCGTAGGTGCAACTTTCGATACAAACGAAAGACCCATAGGACTCAGGCATAATTCTGCAATAGTAAGAATTAGATAACTACTCATCAACCAATATGGAGTTACACGTGATGAATCAGGTACAGGCTGACCTGCAAGCTGGAAAGGAGAAATAAGATCTATTGAACTTACTAATATCACTGCAAAGCCTATAGAGGCAATAATCATCCCGTAACCAATCTTTCGCGGAGTTGACGGCTCTTTTCCTTTTTTATTCAGCCAATTAAAGAAACCCATAACTGCAAAAGTCAAAGCAACAATAAATAATGGATTGAACGACTGGAATATCTCAGGAGAAATAGCATTTTGTGCTTCTCCCTTACTATAAAAATAGTACGATAAAGCTCCACCTGCAACAGTAAGAACCGCTCCTACATTTCTGAATGTTACAGAATTATTCCTTCCCATAAGCAAGACCACACCGGCAATTGCCCCAATAACTGCATGTATGGGATAAAACCCAAAGAACAGACTTGTAAGTGCGTCAACTGTTTTGAAGGTATAATCGCGGGCAAACAAAGTTAAGGTTAGTCCGTTTTGATGGAAAGACATCCAAAAGAAAATCACAACGAGAAATACTAAAAGTAAAGCTGTAATTCTTGGCCGCTCTTCCTTAGTGGCTATTTGCAACATCCAGCTTACAAAGCCAATAAAAAGCCCGAATGCAAAAGCAAGATCAATGTTTCTGTTGGTAAGGAAATAGATACCTGTCCCGACAGCAAACGCAATAACAAGAGCAAAAAGTCCTTTTAACGATCCGCCTGTATTTATTTGTGAATCAACAGCTTTTGCAGATTTTTCCTTGTTAGGCAACAACTTGTTAAATACTAGATATACTATAAGCGAAACAATTAAAGCACCAGCAGCAATTCCAAAAGCATAATTGTAGCCGCGCGAAAAAACATCAATATAGTTTTGTGCAAAGGCAGCCAAATCGGTAACATTGCCATTCAAACTGGCTTTATCAGCAAGCGTTTGTAATTCTATATTATCTTTTAATGTTCCATTTATATATTGATGACATAAGGCTGGCAAACTACCGTCATGGATAAAACCATTCACGTTAAGCCACCAGTTACGAATACCTGTTGCAGCAAAAGGGGCATAAAAAGCTCCGATATTAATTCCCATATAAAAAATCATAAAGGCAGAATCGCGATATTTTGAATATTTTGGATCATCATACAATTGACCCACTACTGCCTGAAGATTTCCTTTAAACAGACCGTTTCCAAATGCTATTATAAACAATCCGGCAATGGTAATAGAAAGTGATAAGCCCGGAACTGCCAACAGGATATATCCGGAAAACATGATAATCTGACCGAATAAAATCACTGTTTTATACTTTTTAGTATAATCTGCCAACATTCCTCCTACTAAAGCAAGAGCATAAATAGCAAAATAAAACCAACTATAAATACTGCCGGCTTTTTCGGCTGATAGTCCATATTTGGCTTGAAGAAATAATACTAATATAGCCATCATTGTGTAAAACCCGAACCTTTCGCCCATGTTTGCAAAAAAAGCTACTATAAGCCCTTTGGGATGTTCTTTAAGCATAATCTTTGTGTTAAGGAGTTAAAAAAAAATTTATTTGCAGCAAATATATAGAACTTTTTCGGTGTTATAATATTTTGAAATTTCTTCTTACATTTGAAAATAGTAAAATATAAAAGAATGAAGATTTTTACAACTGCACAAGTTTCAAAACTCGATGAGTACACCACAATAAATGAGCCTATTAGAGCTATTGACCTAATGGAACGTGCTTCGCTGAAATTTGCCGACTGGGTAACAACCCGCTTTGATTCGAGCCAAAGAATTGCCGTTTTTGCCGGTTATGGCAACAATGGAGGCGATGCTTTAGCGATTTCCAGACTTCTGGCCGAAAAAAACTTTACAGTTGAAGTCTTTATTCTTAATTCATTTAGGAAGTTTACGAATTGTTTATTAATCAATCTTGAGCGGTTAAAAGCACAGGCTGTTAAAACTAATTATTTGAATAATGATGATCATCTTCCAATTTTATCAGATTATGATTTGATAATTGATGGTCTATTTGGCACTGGTTTAACCCGTCCGCTCACCCTTTTTCCTGCCATGCTTGTCCAACACATTAATCAATCAGGCATTCCAGTCATCTCAATTGATATTCCATCGGGATTAATGGGAGAGGATAATCGGAAAAACGATCCGGAAGCAATTATACACGCCTCATACACATTAACGTTCCAATTTCCAAAACTAAGCTTCTTTTTCAAAGAAAATGAGCCTTTCACTGGAAAATGGGAAGTCCTCCCTATCGGATTACATCCCTCTGCAATTGACAAAACCGAAACCCCCTGGAACTTATCTGATCTAAAAACTATTGCTCGTATACTGAAGCCACGGGGAAATTTCACCCACAAAGGAAATTATGGTCATGCACTTTTGGTTGCAGGTAGTTATGGTAAAATGGGTGCTGCTGTTCTTGCGACAAAAGGATGCCTAAGATCTGGCGTAGGATTGCTTTCTGTTCATATTCCGCATTCCGGAAATCAAATTATGCAAATCTCTGTACCAGAAGCAATGGTTTATGTGGATGTCTCAGAAAATCTTATTTCGTTCGTTCCTTTACTATCAAATTATAAAGCAATTGGAGTTGGGCCAGGCATTGGGAAAGCTGACCAAACCGTGTATGCACTGCGTATGCTCATAGAAAGTTTTCGTGCTCCCATGGTCATTGATGCCGATGCCCTAAACATTCTTGCAGTACATCCCGAAATAGTTAAACTTATTCCTGAAGGATCAATTCTAACTCCTCATACTATTGAGTTCGAGCGACTCGCAGGCAAAACCGAATCGGAATACGAAAGATTACAACTTGCCAGAAATTTTGCACATTACCATAAGATTATTTTAGTTCTCAAAGGGGCATCTACATTAATTGCTTTCCCAAACGGTAATTGCTGGTTCAATAGTACAGGCAATCCGGGAATGGCAACAGGTGGTAGTGGTGATGTTCTCACAGGAATTCTAACAGGGCTGCTGGCTCAGGGATATTCGCCTCGTGAATCAGCACTTTTGGGTGTTTATCTTCATGGACTCTCAGGAGATCTGTCAGTGGCAGAGTCATCTCAGGAATCATTAACAGCAGGAGATATAGCGGATCAACTTGGTAATGCTTTTGCTTTTATACAAAAAAGCCCTGATTTTGGAAAACCAAAAAAAAGGAATCAATTTTGAAAAATCTGAATATTCAGATAATATTAACTTTAAACAACAATGATGAAGTCAATCTCAATTTTATTATTTACATCTTTCCTCTTAGTCGGAACTCTTGCAGCACAAAAAAAAGATGAAAAGAAGAAATCGTCAAACGAGTTAGTGGTTTTTAACGGTGGAGTAGTTTACGCGCTTCCCCGCACAGGGATTCGTCTGTTTGTGGAGGTTTCTCAAGAGAAATTTTTTTATGGACCATATTTTGAATATGCACTAAAATATATAGGTGTAAAAAATACTCCCGCATCTGATTCTGAGTTATGGAAAATTACCGACTTGAAAATGGAGACTTTCGGGGAGCCCGATCCTAATGAAGTGCACAAAGCGACAGGCGCAATAGCATCAATGCTGAGCCTTTCGGACGACGGAGTACTTATTGGCATAAACAGTTCTGCAAAAGGCGATGCAGAAAAAACATACTCAACAGTTTTCACTCCTAATATTGATGTTCCTCGTGAAGTTTGGCCTGAAATGTCGATGCACTCTTTTATAGTTGGGAAAGACAGTACACGACAGTCGGGAGACAAAACAAAATCAGTAGAAGAAAAAGCCGCCGAAGCAGCCCATGATATTATGAAATTACGTAAACGTAAGGCGCTTGCGCTTGCTGCAGATTACGATAAGCTTCCTCCTGACGGAAAAGCATATCAGGTTATGGTGGATGAACTGAATAAAATAATTGGTGATTACGAAAGTCTGTTTATTGGAAAGTCGTATAAATCAATTCATAAATATGTTTTCGAAGTTGTTCCTGATGCCAAAGGCAATAAAGCAACTGTTGCATTCAGATTCTCAACATCGGCAGGAGTTTTGCCTGAAAGTAATGTTTCCGGAAAACCGATTATGCTTGATATGGAGCCAAATCTTGACCTTGCACGTAAATCAGAACAGAAAGATGCCCAGGCTGCTGGCGGGACTTCAACAAATGGATTATTTTACAAAACTCCCGGTCTTGTTGTTGCCCGATTACTCAACGGAAGCGATGTTTTAGCCCAGGCTCGCTTTCCGATGGCTCAATACGGGGTAACCAATTCCTTGCCTGATGAATTTACAAATGGTGATTATTCGATTGAATTTCACCCAGTTACCGGAGCAATAAAACGAATAGGAAATTAGATTTCAATAATAATCTATTGAGTATCAGTTTATGTTTTTTTTCAATAATAATTTGTCTGTTTTTAACTACATTGCACCACAAAAATCAATTAGAAATTTTATAATATATATTTATGACTATTGTAATCAATAAAACATCGCGTGACTCTGCTGCAATGCGTTGGTTTGTACTTATTTTGATATCAGGATTGACATTTTCAACTTATTGGTTTCAGGATTTTATGTCGGGACTGAAAGGAATTATGGAGTCGGAAATGGGCTTTTCAAGTGAAGAGTTTGGTAGGATTATCGGGCTTACGACTATTGCAAATATGTTCGGGATGATTCTGGTTGGCGGAATTATTCTTGATAAATGGGGAATACGACTTACCGGTTATGCATTTGGTATTCTTGCAACCGTTGGAGCAGGTACTACAGCGTTGGCTGCATCAGGCTTTTTCGGCGATGACAAAGGTACAATCCTCACAATGATGATTATCGGAAGGATCATGTTCGGATCAGGACTTGAGATTCTTTGTGTATTGGCCACCCGAACAATTGTAAAGTGGTTTAAAGGGTACGAGATGGCTCTGGCAATGGCGATTAATATCGGATTTGGCAGGTTGGGAACAGCACTCGGAATGGCTTCATCGCTTGATATTGGTGGTGGTCGCTTTTCTCCTGCCGTTACTTTTGCAGCCACATTAATAGCTCTATCGTTTTTAATGTTTATCATCTATTCTTTCTTTGATGCCAGAATCGATCGTCAGTATAAAGGTGCTCTCGCACCGGGAAGCGTACCAGTTGATGAAGAAGAGTTTCATTTATCGGATTTTGTCAAATTAATCACGGACAAGTCGTTCATTTATATAACCTTGTTGTGTGTAACTTTTTATGCTGCTGTTTTCCCGTTTATTCAGTATGCCCCGGATATGCTAATCAATAAATTCGGATTTACATCGAAATTGCCCGTCGAAGGTTCAGTTATGATTTTTGGAAGTGAAGCACTGGGGATTGTTGCTGTTTATCTAATACTTTTTGTTTTCGCCCTTGCCTTTTCAATCGTTCCATCACGAATTAAAGATATTACAATTCGAAGGGTATTTACCTTTACTTTGGTAACTGCTTTTGGTATTATCGTTTATAATTTCTGGGATATTTTACAGGTTTGGCTTCTTAACGGGCCAAAAACAGCATCATTAATACCACTTGGTACTATCGTATTTACCCCAATATTTGGAAATTTCGTTGATCGGAAAGGAAAAGCTGCCTCTCTAATGATGCTGGGATCTTGTTTACTCATTTTCGCACATCTATCGCTTTCATTATCCAACAGCATTACTTTAGGATATACAGCACTGGTAAGTTTGGGTATTGCGTTTGCACTGGTACCTGCTGCAATGTGGCCGTCAGTTGCAAAGATCGTCGCTGAAAAACGGTTGGGAACTGCTTATGCAACCATGTTCACGGTTCAAAATTGGGGTCTGGGTCTCTTCTTTTGGGGAATTGGGGCGGTTCTTGACTTAACAAATCACGATAATCTGATTGCAATTCGTCAGGGTAAAATGACATACGATTACACTATTCCAATTATGATGTTGGTTTTTTGCGGCGTTATTTCGATTTTTTTGGCTGCTATGTTGAAGAAGGCTGACAAAAAACAAGGATATGGACTTGAGTTTCCTTCAAGTTCAAAACATTAGGAGGTTTTACACTTAAATAATATAGTTATGGCTAAGGAAATTATCAACCTTGAACCAAAAGCGGTTTGGGAAAATTTTTATAAACTGACTCAGATTCCGCGTCCTTCCAAAAAAGAAGAGAAAATTCAGGCATTTATGGTGGATTTCGGTAAAAGTCTGGGACTTATTACTGAAAAAGATAGTGTTGGAAATGTACTCATTAGGAAACCTGCCACCCCTGGTTTAGAAAATCGAAAAGGGATTATACTTCAGGGACATCTCGACATGGTTCCGCAAAAAAACAGTGGAACTGCTCATGATTTTGATAGAGATCCGATAGATGCCTGGATTGATGGCGATTGGGTTCGCGCCAGAGACACAACTCTTGGAGCCGATAACGGAATTGGTGTTGCAAGTGCTATGGCTGTTATCGCAGCAAAAGATTTAATTCACGGACCTATTGAAGCTATCTTCACATGCGACGAAGAGACAGGAATGACCGGTGCACTTGGGCTACAGCCCAAGTGGTTGAAAGGCGATATTCTTCTTAATATGGACTCCGAAGAGGAAGGTGAACTTTATGTAGGATGCGCAGGAGGTATCAATGCAAACATAGAATTTGAATACGATGAAGTAATTGTTCCTGACGGTGTAAAACCTTTCAAAATAACCATTTCAGGATTAAAAGGGGGACATTCGGGACTTGATATCAATCTTGGAAGGGGTAATGCCAATAAATTGATAATAAGGTTCTTAAAATATGCAACCCGCGAACTTGATATACGTCTTGCAGATATCAGTGGTGGTGGAATGCGAAACGCAATTCCACGAGAAGCTTTTGCCATTGTTCTTGTTCCTGAGGAATATTCCGATTTATTAAAGAAGGCAGTAAATCAATACGAATCTATTTTTAAAAATGAATTAGGCGCAGTTGAACCAACACTCAGTTTTACTATAGAGGAAACGAAAATGCCGAAATCGATCATCGAAGAACGCGTTCAGGACGACCTTATAGACTCAGTTTATGCGTGTCCAAATGGAGTGATTAGAATGAGTGACGGGATGGTCGGGATGGTCGAAACATCAACAAATCTATCCACTATTAAATCCCAAAAGGGGGTAATTTTTGTAAAATGCCTTTTACGCAGTTCTGTTGATTCTGCAAAAGAAGATCTTGTTGAACAAGTAGATAGCGTTTTTGCATTAGGTGGTTCAATGGTGTCATTCGATGGTGGATACCCTGGATGGAAGCCCGATATGGAATCCCAAATTCTGAAGCAAATGAAAGAAATTTATCAAAACAAATTTGGAAAAACACCTGCTGTTCTGGGAATACATGCAGGATTGGAATGCGGAATACTTGGGTCGGTTTATCCCAATTGGGATATGATTTCTTTTGGGCCAACTATGCGTTCTCCTCATTCACCCGATGAACGAGTAAATATCCCTTCTGTACAGAAATTCTGGGATTTTTTGGTCGAGATATTGAAAAACGTTCCTGAAAAATAGTTTACCTTATAACATCAAAAAAATCAATAAACCCTGAGATTTCTTCAAATTTTCAGGGTTTATTATTTATTTGAATAATTTACTGAAATACTTTTTTTGACGCAAGTCGTACGTCACTTAAAATTGACTTGTAAACCATTCAGAATATTTTCGTAACTTTGCACAAAGGTAAACATACAAATATCTTTCAAGTATTCCCCAATCCCAAAGTACTGATCAAATCAGTACTATTCGGAAAAGTTGCTGCCTTGAGTATTTTATGCACCCAAACTGTTTAAATAGAATAGTTTAGTCAACATTTTAAATTAATATTGAATGACAAAATCGCAGGACACTTTTAACAAGAAAGAAAAAGAAAAAAAGCGTTTAAAGAAACGACTTGAAAAGAATCAAAAACGCGAAGAACGTAAAACAAACTCGGGTAGCGGTGAACTTGAGAACATGTTGGCCTATGTTGATGAAAATGGAAATCTTACCGATACGCCACCTGATCCTTCAAAGAAAAAGAAAGTCAACGCAAGTAGTATAGAAATAAGCGTTCCCCGAAGAGAAGAGGAAGATGTTGTATCAGTTCGTACTGGCAGAATTGATTTTTTCAACGATTCAAAAGGCTATGGTTTCATTAAAGAAAACGACACACAGGAAAAATATTTTGTACACATTAACGGATTGTTAGATTCAGTAAAAGAAGGGGATGTGGTTACTTTTGAACTCGAAAGGGGCTTAAAAGGCTTAAATGCGATAAGCGTAAAGAAGGTGTAAATATGCCTTATGTAACGTTTTACGAGTACTGTCCTGTTACAGCAAAAAAAGAAACCAGAGATATCACTCTTTTTTCAAATAACAATGAATTCCGGCTTCCAACTAAAGTTTTGTTTTTATCGAACTTTTCTGCGATTAATGTGATTGTAGAAGAGTGTTTTTCAATGTAGTAAAAGGAAATGATACGGTAGCGGTGATATGTTAGGGATGAGAGAGTCTGGATTTTTATGCAGAATGGCTCGGAAATGATGATGAAGACTTAATTACAGATTTAAAGGGTCCGGTCTTAAACTTCTTGAGTCCTCAATCTTCAATTGCGCCAAAAGTTTTGGAAATGTTTGTTAAAGTTTTGTTGAATGACAATTTGTATGTTGAACGTGTGAAAAAACATTATGAGCAATTTAGATTGGAAATCAATAATAAGAAGAAAAGAAAGAAAAGAAATGCAATTTAAAATGAAAATAGCCTGGGTTTTATGAAATAATTCACCAAAATAATTAAAAGGATTTTATTTAGTAAACCTATAACCACGGCGCAATCACTTGATTAAGAATGTCTTTACCTTGAACAAATGACAGAAAAATTCCGTAGTTGGTAACAGGTATTCCGGTTGCTTTCAGATCACGAAGTCTGGCCACCATTCGTTGGCCCGATATCATACAGCCCCCACAATGGATTACGAGTTTATACTTTTTTATATCCAACTCATCAACGAACTCTCTTCCAAATGTAAAATCCACATTTACATCAGGATATAATTTTTTTAGCAAATTGGGAATCTGAACGGTACCTATGTCTTCCCTGATACGTGAATGATTACAAGCTTCAGCAATTAACACAAAGTCACCAGATTGTAAAAAATTCAAAGTAGCAATTCCATTCACAAAATCCAGTAGCCTCCCCCTGCTTGTATAATTAATCATCATAATCGAAAAAGTGGTTAAAGCCACTCCATCAGGTGTCCACTCTTTCATAATGTCAATAGCTTGTGAATCTGTAATGATTGCTTTTGGTTTTTTGGTGAAGCTATTAATAAAAGTGTTCCATCTTTCACATTCAGAAAAATCACCCACTCTGGCTTTTGTGAGATTCATTCGATACGAAACCGGAAAAGCCCACTTTCTTGTGATATACTCTTCTGCCATAGCCTGAGGTCGAAGGTATCTCCCAGTAGGTGTCTCTTCATCCATCGGAATATTCAAAATATAAAACTCCCCCTTTTCTACAAAAGGTAATAATTCAATGGTAGTATTTTTGGGGATGTAGTTTTCAAGAATAACTTCAAGAAGGGGTTGCCGATAATTATTATCTAATGCACTTAAAACAATAATACGAAAAACACGAGTTTCAGGAAGCAATATTTTAATATTATCAATTTGCTCTCTGCCGTTTTCGTCGAAAATATTGTAAACTATAATTACTTGTTTATCAAGCTTCTGTGACTCTTTTATAATTTGTTTTTCAGTCTCAAAATCAATGGTTGCGGGATTAATTACAAGTAAAATCAAGTCACACTCTTTTAAAGCAGTCAGACTTTTATTTCTTTTTTTATCACCAAGTTCATTCTTTTCATCAAACCCGGCTGTATCCATCAGTTTAACCGGACCCAGACCATGAATTTCTATAATGGTAATTTTCGTATCTGAAGTGGTGCCTGGTGTTGGGTCCACTATTGACGCTTCCTGCTGAGTGATGAGGTTCATTAAAGAGCTCTTACCTGAATTCATTTTTCCAAAAATTCCAATTATATCTCGTTCAATCATTTTACCCTTTGTTAACCTCGTAAAGAAAACAAAAATTGTCGAATTGCCACAATGTCATATTTCCAATTTCTTCGAATAGTCACATTTTTCTTATTAGTTTTGCACAATAAAATATCCGACATGGAAAAAATTGCCATATTTCCTGGATCTTTTGATCCTTTCACCTTGGGACATGAATCCATCGTAACGCGTGCGTTACCATTGTTCGACCAGATTATTATTATGATAGGGTATAACTCTAACAAAAAAACCTACTATCCATTGTCAAAAAGAAAAGACTGGATCAAGCGGGTTTTTCAAAACGAGCCTAAAATTAAAGTGGGAAAATTCGATGGTCTGACTGTTGATTACTGCAGAAGAGTTCATGCGCAATATATTTTAAGAGGACTACGAACATCTTCCGATTTTGAATACGAAAGAGCTATTGCCCAAATCAACAAAAAGATGCACCCGGAAGTCGAAACAGTATTTTTATTGACAACTCCCGAAACCACCGCAATTTCATCAACAATAGTAAGAGATATCCTGCGACATCGAGGTGATGCAAGCCTCTTCCTTCCAAGTTGTCTTGATATTTCAGAATTTTATGAAGATTGATATTTCATTATTATTGATATGAGAATTGTTAGTACTGTATTATTCCTGTTGTGCCTATTTGCTCAGGTCATGGCTCAAAAAACAATTCTTACCGGAAAGGCCACTGATTACAGCGGAAAAGAGATTACTTTTTATACAATTGCAGAACCCGTTATCCGTCAAAGACTTGAGCTCGCTAAAACCAAAATCGCCGAAGACGGATCATTTTCTGTGGAATTTGGAGTCAACGAAACAATCGAAATTTATGCGGATCTTGAAAAATATTGCGGAACGATGGTTGTTGAAACCGGTAAAAATTATACAATTTCACTCCCTCCCTTTTCACTTCGCACTAGTAATGAAGCACATAGTTCATATTATAAACCAACCCCTTATTGGTTTGGCTTAGGTGGAACAGAAAAAGACAATCTGAATAATGCAATACGTTCATTTGAAACAGATTTCAATCGTGAAATAAACATAAACGCAGTTCAAATCTATCAAAAATTATCTAAAACTGTTGTAAATGAAATCATTAAACGATTGGAACTGAAATACTCATCAGATAATAACCTCTACTTCTCCACATTAAAAAAATACTCTTTTGCAGAACTGGAATATATTGTAAATCAACGAACTTCTGAAAACGTAATAAAAAAATATTTTGCAACCCAACCAATTAAGCTCCATCACCCAGTTTATCAAAGAGCATTCGAAACTATATTTACAGATTTTTTAAGAAAGGAATCTCTAAACCTTCCAAACCGTAAGCTTATTAATATCACAAATTCAGGTAATTATTCCGAATTAGTAAGCTTTTTCGAAAACAAGGGTTACATCACGGAATTTGCAGAACTTGTTGTTCTTAAAGGATTAAATGATGGTTACTATACAGGTACTTTCTCCAAAGAAGGCGTGATTAAAGCGTTAGAAATGGCCAGAACAGCAACAAAAACCTCTATACTACAACCTGTTGTAAATGAAATCAATAATAAAATTTTGCGATTAGTTGTAGGAGTTAAAGCACCGCCCATCACTCTACAAAACATAAAAAAAGAGACTGTAACACTTGATAAGTTCAGCGGAAAATTCACTTATCTTTGTTTTATTAACAGCAAAAGTTCTGATTGCATAACAGAGCTTGACTCTATTGTATCAATCGAAAAAAGATTAGGGCAGGTATTAAAAGTTGTGGCAGTAGCACTTGATGATAATTTTGATAATCCTTCCAATCTTTGGAAATCAAAAGGTTATTCATGGGAATTACTTAACGGATCGAAACAAAAACAACTTATTATCAATTATAACGCATCAATAACACCTGCCTTTTACTTGATTGCACCCGATGGGACTTTAAAACTCTCCCAGGCCACCTCACCATCTCACGGATTCGAACCCCTGTTTTTGAGAATATTACGAGATTTCAATTTTAAACAACCCAAACCAACTAATACTAAACCTGTCAGTAAATGGTAAAATAACATTTTCTTAAGAATTGTCGTTGAATAGCTTCTTTCCAACGCCAAAAAACTTCGTACTTTTGCATAAAATATAATGTTTTAACATCATGGAAAACTTACAAATTGAAGTAACAAAACGCCTTCTTGCTATTGATACTATAAAAATACAACCTGATACCCCATTTACTTGGGCGTCAGGATGGAAAGCACCGATATATTGCGATAACAGAAAAGTTCTTTCTTTCCCTGAGACAAGGACCTTTATCTGTAATCAGTTTGTTAGATTAGTTCGTGAGAAATACCCAAATGCTGAAGCAATAGCAGGCGTAGCAACAGGTGCCATAGCTCATGGAGTTTTAGTTGCTGAAGTATTACAACTTCCTTTTATTTATGTAAGGTCAAAACCCAAAGGACACGGACTGGAAAACCTGATAGAAGGTGATATTCAACCTGGTACAAAAGTTGTAATCATTGAAGATCTTGTTTCAACCGGTGGAAGTTCTTTAAGTGCAGCTGAAGCAGTTCGTAACTATGGTGCTGAAGTACTGGGTATGTTTGCTATTTTCACTTACAACTTTCCACTTGCCTCAAAAAACTTTCTGGAAGCCAACATTGAATTGACAACTTTAAGTAATTACAATTTACTCC
Organism: uncultured Bacteroidia bacterium; assembly: GCA_903834845.1. Taxonomy (GTDB): domain Bacteria; phylum Bacteroidota; class Bacteroidia; order Bacteroidales; family Prolixibacteraceae; genus JAAFHB01. Next base: position 12,907 of record CAILKW010000277.1, read on the forward strand.
TTAAAATGGCCTACGATTCGGGTGAGATTACCGATTCGCAACTCGAAAGCCTGAACGAATGGAGAAAAAACCCTGAAATTTGGGGACGATGATTTACAAAAAATATAAAATTCAATAAAAAAAATGGGAACTGAAAAATATACCAGCAGCATAAAGATCATCCCTTACCCTCAGAAAGCAGTTTATGACCGCCTATCGAACCTCGAAAACCTTGAACAGCTTTTTAATCCGGCCAAAATGGCGGAAATTAAAAAGCAATTTCCAAATGTACCAGATTTTAAACTTAATAATTTTAGATCCACAGCTGATGAATGCAGTTTTACAGTAAGTCCTGTTGGTACGATTGGAGTTCTTATCGTTGAGCGCGAACCGAGTAAGATGATTAAATTAGCCGGAAGTAAGTCTGTACCATTTCAATTTAATTGCTGGATTCAGATTCTGCCTGTTGATGAAACCAACTGCAAAATGAAAATTACTTTGCATGCTGAACTTAACTCTATGTTTAAAATGCTTGTTGACAAACACTTGAAAGATGGCATAGAACGTGTTAGTGAGGCTCTGACAAAAATAAAATACGAATGATTCTGTAAAATCATGATTATTTAAAAACTATTTCTTTATAATTAAATTTTTTGATTTTTCCTGTTCTGGTTTCAACCATCAATCGTCCAATGAAATCTACCCCCAAAATTTTCCCTTCAAAATCTCCGTTCTCATCCGAATAATTCGACCAGTAACCTTGTTGGTATAGCAAATCAGTATAATCGTAATCAATTTTCCCGAATTCCCCAGAGCGTAGCTGGTGATACCTCGCATCAATTTTCAGGCATAAACGGTAAAGAGATTCTTCAAGATCGTAAACTTTTCCGGTTATCTGGCTTAATGATACCGGATTTGGAGCATCGCCGGTGAAAAACTGCTGATTGACGTTTAATCCAATACCCACAATAGAGGAAGAAATTTTATTTATTCTGACAGAATTTTCAATAAGAATTCCGGCAACTTTACCCTTGCCTATATAAATATCGTTGGGCCATTTTATTGAAGTATTACCCATTATGTCTTTCAAAAAATCACAAACTCCCAAAGAAATTGCTTTAGAAAGCTCGAACTGCTTGTTGATTTCCAAAAAATCAGGATAGAGTAAAATACTAAATGTCAGGTTTTTATTTGGTTCACTTTCCCATTTATTTAAAACCTGGCCTCGCCCTTCAACCTGACTGTCTGCAATAAAAATCGTTCCTTCTATCAGACTTTTTGTCAGTAACTGTTGTGCGGCATAGTTATTGGTTGATCCTATTTCCCGGATTCTTTCAATATTAGAACCTATTATTTTGTCCATTTTTAGATGCAATTTTGAGTTACCAAAGTAAAAACTTTTATTCCATAAGATTAACTCAACTATTCTTTATTTATCTTTCAGACAAAAAAATTATCTTTGTACCTTAAATTATCTATATGGTTATTCATGCCGTTCAAGAAGGCTCAATAGATTTGATGGAGGCGATTATTGAGGGTATTCAACGCAAAAAAGGGCTTGAAATTATTGACATTGATCTTCAGATACTTAATAACACAGAATGTGATCATTACATTATTTGCCATGGAACTTCCAATACGCATGTTGATGCTATTGCACATTCAGTTGAGGAGACAGTTGAAGAATTAAATAAAGAACCTGCATGGCATCGCGATGGATATAAACAAGCACAATGGATACTGCTTGATTATGCAAATATAATGGTTCACGTATTTCAGGAACCCATTCGTAGGTTGTACGATCTTGAAAGTTTGTGGGGAGACGGAAAAATTTATAATATTGACGCTGACATTTAATAGATTATGGCTGAAAAAGAAACGAATAAGGACAGTGGGCCTGCTATCCCAAAGGGTAATAAAAGACCAACTGGCAGCAGTGCAAAAAACGCACCTAAGTTTAACCCTATTTACATTTATGTAATTTTGGCTATTGCATTTTTTGCAATCCAGTTTTACACTACACGCGGTACGCCTGTTGAGACCAGTTGGCAAGAGGTGAAAAATACTATGCTTAAGAACGGCGATGTAACAAAAGTAGTTGTTGTAAACAAATCACAATGTGACATTTATCTCAAAGAGAGCTCTTACGAAAAATACAAAAGCAAACTCGATCAAGGGATAGGTTCTCCTACGAAGATTGGACCTCACTTCTTCTTTACGATAGGATCAATTGATGTTTTCGAAAAAAACCTCGAAAATGCTCAGGTTGAATATGGCGAAAATGCAAAGGTTACCTTAACCTACGAGATTCGTCATGATTATTTCGGTGAGATTTTAAGCTGGCTATTCCTTCCTCTGATTCTTATTGCTGTCTGGTTCTGGATTTTCAAAAGGATGAGCAAAGGCGGTGGCGGCGGAGGAAACATTTTCAATGTTGGCAAATCTCAAGCTAAAATCTTCGATAAAGAAGCAAGAGTAAGCACTACATTTAAAGAGGTAGCCGGTTTAGCTGAGGCCAAACAGGAGATCGAAGAAATTGTCGAATTTCTTAAAAATCCGGAACGATACACCAAACTTGGTGGAAAAATTCCGAAAGGAGCATTACTTGTTGGCCCTCCGGGAACTGGTAAAACATTATTAGCTAAAGCAGTAGCAGGTGAGGCAGATGTACCATTTTTTTCTATGTCTGGCTCCGACTTTGTCGAGATGTTCGTAGGTGTAGGAGCCTCGCGTGTTCGCGACTTGTTTAAACAGGCCAAAGAGAAAGCACCATGTATTGTCTTTATTGACGAGATAGATGCAATTGGTCGTGCCAGAGGACGAAACCCAAATATGGGATCAAACGATGAGCGTGAAAACACTCTCAATCAATTGCTTACCGAAATGGATGGCTTCGACACCAATTCAGGAGTGATTATTTTAGGTGCTACTAACCGTGCTGATATACTTGACCGTGCCCTGATGCGTGCAGGGAGGTTTGATCGTCAGATTCACGTTGAACTGCCCGATGTAATTGATCGTAAAGAAATATTTTTGGTACACCTTCGACCGCTTACCTTGTCAGAAGATGTTAATGTAGTTTTTCTCGCAAAACAAACACCAGGTTTTTCGGGTGCTGATATTGCAAATGTTTGTAATGAGGCAGCACTTATTGCTGCAAGAAAACAGAAAACTAAAGTTGAAAAACAGGATTTTCTTGATGCAGTAGATCGTATTGTCGGAGGTCTTGAAAAAAAGAATAAAATTATCACAACTGACGAAAAAGCAATTATTGCTTACCATGAAGCAGGCCATGCAACGGTAAGCTGGTTGCTCGAACATGCTCATCCACTGGTAAAAGTGACAATCGTACCACGCGGGAAAGCTCTCGGTGCCGCTTGGTATTTGCCGGAAGAGCGTCAAATTACTACACGAGATCAGATGCTCGACGAGGTATGTGCCACACTTGGAGGAAGAGCTGCAGAAGAGGTTGTCTTTTCAAAAATATCATCAGGAGCACAAAACGACCTTGAAAAGGTGACTAAAACAGTATATTCGATGGTTTGTTATTTTGGGATGAGCGAAAAAGTAGGAAATGTAAGTTATTACGATTCTTCTGGTCAAAGTGATTACAGCTTCAACAAACCTTACAGTGAAAAGACTGCTGAACTGATTGATTCTGAAATTAAAGAATTGATTGATAGTGCCTTTATCAGAGCCAAAGAGATTCTTCGCAATAATACCAATGGTCATAAACAGCTTGCTGAGCTGCTGCTTGAGCGCGAGGTTATTTTCACAGAAGATCTGGAACATATTTTTGGACAGCGCCCCTGGGGAAAGAAAAAAGATGAACAGGTTCAGGTAAAAGAAGGTGATAATCAATCTAAAATTATAGATGCAGAGGTAACAAAAATATAACTATCAACACAATGGAAAAAGGGTGGACAAATATTTATAGTACTAGCGACGAATACATTTCAATAATAGCGCAAGAATTACTTAAGGAAAATGAAATAGAATCCATTGTAATCAACCATAAAGATTCTGCGTATGTTTGTTGGGGAGAATTAGATGTTTACGTCAGAGAAGAAGATGAAAAACAAGCAGTAGAAATTCTCGAACAATTAAAAAAAGACGAAAATTGAAAGAGTTTCATACCCGTACTGTTTGGGGATTCATTTTTGTATCTGCAATTTTAAGCGCAGTACTACTTAGTTCTTATACATTCGTGTTGATTTTTCTTACCCTTTCGGTTTTTGTACTTCGCGAATTTTATTCGTTATGCCATAAAGCAGGATTTTCTCCCCAGATTTATCCCGGACTTTTTGCAGGAGCTATTATCTTTGTGTTGTCTTATTTTGTTGCTGAGAAAACTATTCCATACAAAGCTTTTTGTTTTCTTCTGCCTTTGATATATGCTTTACCAGTTTATGAGCTTTTTCGAAAAAAGAAAAATCCATTGGCAAATATTGCTCTTACGGAATTTGGGATCATTTATGTTTCCATACCTTTTGCCATGCTTAATTTCCTCGTATTTAAAGAATCAGAAGGAATTGTAACCTACAACTATAAATTATTAATCAGTCTTTTCGTATTTGTTTGGGCCAGCGATTCAGGGGCTTACTTTTTCGGCGTTCGATTTGGTCGTCACCGTCTATTCAAAAGAATCTCTCCCAAAAAATCATGGGAAGGTTTAATTGGTGGTGTTTTTACTGCTATTTGCGCAGCAGCAATTCTTACCTTTGTCTTCCCTGAATACAATTTTGTTCTACTCGGTGTTATGGCAATTATTGTTGTTATTTCTGGAACATTTGGCGATTTGGTTGAATCAATGATCAAACGAAGCATCAGCGTAAAAGATTCAGGACGCTTTATGCCGGGGCATGGAGGACTTCTCGACCGTTTCGATAGTATTCTCCTCGCCTCACCTGTAATTTTTTTCGTGGTTCAATTTTTTCACTGAATATTATTTGTTTAAATTTGTGCCACAATAGTTTTAGCTTATGAGAATTCACAAAGAAGGTTATCTGGTTATCGCGGTAGCAATTTTTATCTGGCTGTCTCTTAATATGGCTGTCGGAATTACAGAAGAGTTTTATTTTCGTTGCTTTACATTCATCACAACATCAGCATTATTGATTTTTGTGATTCGGTTTTTCCGATATCCCCAACGTTCGATTGAATTAAAGCCGAACAGCGTTTTGTCACCCGCTGATGGACAGATTGTTGCAATAGAGGAAACCACTGAATCAGAGTATTTTGGTGACCGCCGATTACAAATTTCTGTATTTATGTCGGTTAATAGTGTCCATATCAACTGGATACCCGTCCCCGGAATTATAAAATATTTTAAACATCACAGAGGAAAATTTATGGCTGCCTACCTGCCTAAATCATCTTCAGACAATGAAAGAGCAACAACTGTTATTGAAATGCCAGACGGAACTGAAATTCTGGTCAGACAAATTGCCGGAGCAGTTGCCAAAAGGATTATTTCATATTCAAAAGTAAATGCGCAAGTGAATCAACAAAATGAACTTGGCTTCATCAGATTTGGCTCGCGCGTTGATCTTTTTCTCCCTATCGGAACAAAAGTAAAAGTTGAGTTGTGCCAGAATGTAACCGGTAGCCAAACCGTAATAGCTGATTTGTAATACCTGATTTAAACATGATCCGCAAGAATATCCCTAATTTTATCACCTGTCTAAACGTAATATCGGGAAGTCTTGCCGTACTATTTGCCATTAAAGGCGAATTGACTATCTCAGTAATTCTAATTATTGCTGCAGCAATTTTTGACTTTTTGGATGGTATGGCAGCCAGACTTTTAAAGGCATATTCCCCAATGGGGCGTGAGCTTGATTCTCTCGCTGATATGATCTCCTTTGGACTTGCTCCCGGAATGTTAATGATGGTAATGCAGGAATATTCCTTGTTCGGAACAAATGTACGTGCCGAAAATTTTTCCTCTTTGTCGTTGTGGGAAGTAACTTGTATATCATCATCTTTATTTATTCCAGTCTTTTCAGCATTAAGGCTTGCCAAATTTAACATTGACACCCGTCAGACAAATTCTTTTATCGGTTTGCCAACTCCTGCAAATGCCATCTTTATTGCCGCTCTGGCATTGATTACCGAACATGGTACGCATGAGATACTTGATTCAATGATACTTCAACCCATTGTTTTATTTCTGATTACTCTTACAATGTCGTTTCTTTTGGTTTCTGAACTGCCAATGTTTTCACTAAAATTCAAAAACCTATCCTGGACAGATAATAAGGTACGCTATATTTTTCTAACTATTTCGGCTACCCTCATCTTGGCTTTTAATATTTACGGTATTGCTTTTGCAATAGTGAGTTTTATCCTTATTTCTGTCTTTTTGAAAATAATGAAATATAATGGCTGATCTTAAGCTTATCTTGAAATTAATTAATTAAGCTTGTTTAAATGATTCTGAAAACAAAATTATTCATTACAAGTTTGTGTTTTGTATTCCTTACATTGCCTTTAATAGCTGATAATGAGAATACTGCCGGACTATTTACAATTAGTGGATATGTTAAAGATGCCGAAAGTGGTGAAGCGTTAATTGGAGCAACAATTTTTGTAAGGACAATAAACAACGGTACTTCAGCCAACCAGTATGGCTTTTACTCTATTAGCCTTAAATCTTCAAAATACCTCATAGAGTTCAGATATATGGGATACAAAACGATTCAGAAAACCATCGAGCTGAATAAAGATATCACCCTAAATATTGAACTTGTTCCTGAAAAGAGCCTGATTCAAGAGGTGGTAGTAACATCTGAACGACCTGAGGAGAATGTTAAAAAAGCAGAGATGAGTATCTCGAAACTGGAAATGAAAACTATCAAACAGGTACCTGCCCTGATGGGTGAGGTAGATGTACTAAAAGTAATTCAGATGCTTCCAGGTGTTCAATCAACTTCAGAAGGAACCTCCGGCTTTAGCGTCAGGGGTGGAGGAATTGATCAAAATTTGATCTTGCTTGATGAAGCTACTGTTTATAACGCCTCACACATGATGGGCTTCTTTTCGGTTTTCAACAATGACGCCGTTCGCGATGTGAAACTTTACAAAGGAGATATTCCTGCCAATTACGGAGGAAGACTGTCATCGGTTCTTGATGTGAGAATGAAAGAGGGAAACAGCAAGAAATTTGCAGCCATTGGCGGCATTGGACTTATATCGAGCAGATTAACAATCGAAGGGCCGATTGTAAAAAACAAAACATCATTCCTTATTGCTGCCAGACGTACTTATGCAGATATTTTTTTCCCGCTTATGTCTGATTCGAGTCTCAAAAAAAGTAAAATGTATTTCTACGACCTAAATTTAAAAATCAACCATCAGATTAATGAAAGTAATCGTTTGTTCCTTTCTGCTTATTTAGGCCGCGACCTATTCGGACAAAAAGGAAGTTCAGATGTCGGATTTGGAAACATGACAGGAACACTTCGATGGAACCACCTCATATCCAATAAATTATTTTCAAACTTATCGGCAGTTGTTGCCAAATACGATTATTCTTTAAAAATGAAACAGGGAGGATCAAATTATGTATGGAAATCGAATATGTTAGATTATTCATTAAAACTTGATTTTAACTACTTTGCAAACCCTAAAAATGAAATCAAATTTGGACTCTCTTCCACTTTTCACGATTTTGATCCTTGCGAAGCCTATATCGAAGGAACTCAGAGCCGACTTGGAACTACAGTTGCCAAAAACTACGCTCTTGAGCATGGTATCTATATTTCGAATGAACAGAAAATCGGAGAAAATCTTACAGTAAAATATGGTTTGCGTTACACCATTTTTCAGAATATCGGCAGCGCAACTGTTTACACTTTCGCAAAAGAAAACCCAAATTATTCGGTAATTGATACTACATATTACCCAAGCGGCCAAATCTTTAATACTTTTCATGGTATTGAACCGCGACTTGGAATCAATTTTACAATTAATGACAAAGCCTCTTTGAAAGCGAGTTTCTCACGGACAATCCAAAATATGCAGCTTGCCTCAAATTCTTCAGGAGGTATGCCTCTTGATGTTTGGTTTCCATCAAGTCAAAATATCAAACCGCAGAAAGCAAATCAATATGCAATTGGATATTTCAGGAATTTCGCTAATAATACTGTCGAAACATCCATTGAGAGTTACTATAAACAGATGTATGATGTTATTGATTTCAAGGATAATGCACAATTATTAATGAATCCGAGAATGGAAGGTGATATACGGTCAGGAACAGCAAAAGCTTACGGCCTCGAACTGTTTATCAAAAAGAATAGTGGAAGGTTGAACGGTTGGGTCAGCTACACCTTGTCGAAAGTTACACGCACCATTGCCGAAATAAATAATGGAAACCCCTACCCTACCAATTACGATAAACCACATAATATCAATGTTATACTAAATTATGAATTCTCTGATCGCGTAATATTTTCCTCGAATTGGGTTTATGCCACAGGAGCCCCAATTACCTTCCCTGTAGGATCTTTTGTGATTGACAACACCTACGGAAAGTATTACTCCGCCCGGAATGGTTACAGAATGCGTGATTACCATCGGTTAGACCTTTCACTCACTCTTAAAGGGAAAGCTCACCCCGATAAAAAATGGCAAAGTGAATGGGTTTTTTCGGTTTATAACGCTTATGCAAGGCATAACGACTGGATGATCAACTTTGTACAGGACTCCAAAAATGTCGAAAAAATTGTGGCAGAACGGTGGTATCTTCCATTTGTCTGTTTTCCCGGAATCACCTACAATTTTAAATTTTAGTAATTATGCAAAATATTAAATATCATATATATATCCTTTCTATAATTGCTTTTTTACTCACATTATCAGGTTGCCGCGAAATCATCACAGATATTCGCCTCGACTCCACACGACCACGTCTTGTAGTGGAAGGATATATTTCGACTGATACAACTCGCCATTTTGTTAAATTGTCGAAGATGGGTGATGCCTTGAAAACAGAGCAGGTACAGGTTATTTCGAATGCTTTAATTACGGTTTCGGATGGAACAAAAACCATCAGTCTTACCGAAGACCAAAACAAAAAGGGAACATATTACACAGCCCCCGATTTTTTTGGAGTTGCCGGGCGCAATTATACTCTTTTGATAAAGAATGTTGACATTAACAACGACAATGTGATGGAAGAATATACCTCACAATCGTTGCTGAAAACTATAAACCCCATTGATTCGATTCATTTGGTTTACAATAATACAAACCGCCATTTTATTGGTTGGAGCATTAACCTTTACACAATGGATCCCGGTAAAGGACGTAATTTCTATTTGATTAAAGTTCTCAAAAATAATATATTACTGACCGACAGTGTCTTCAAATATTCGATTGCCGACAATAACAGTTTCGAAGGGAAATATTTCGATGGTTTTCCGGTTTATAATCTCAGTGAAGAGCGGAAAGACGAAAAATTATCCTTCGGAGACAAAGTTACTGTTGAAATGTACGGAATTACAGAGGATTATTTCTCATTTATAAGCAGTTATATCTCCGATTATTATCCTAAAGTTCCGATATTCAGCGGTCCGTCAGCCAATATACCATCGAATATTAAACCAGAAGGCGATGTCGTAGGAATTTTTACAGCCTATTCCATACAACGAAAAAGTACGGTTTACAAATAATCTTACTTCAAGGCATAAAAAGTTATCTTTAACAGATTATTATAATATAACCTTATGACAAAAGTACAAGAACTCGCAAAAATGATTGATCACTCAATTCTTCACCCCACGATGACAGACGAAGATTTAAAAAGAGAGTGTTTAATAGCCAAAAAGTATGATGTTGCATCGGTTTGTGTAAAACCCTATATGGTAAAACAAGCCAAAGAGTTGCTCGAAGGGTCAACTGTGCTTGTAGGCTGTGTAATAGGGTTTCCGGCAGGCAACTCAACTATTCAGGTAAAAGTTTTCGAAACCGAAACTGCTTGCAGGGATGGAGCGGTAGAAATTGATATGGTAATAAATATAGGTAAAGCTCTTCAGGGAGAATGGATTTATATCGAAGAGGAAATCAAGGCAATAACAGAGGCCAGTCATAAGCATAATGCTATTGTTAAGGTGATTTTTGAAACGGATTACGTCACAAAAAATGAGGATCTGAAAAGACTGTGCGAAATCTGCACAAAAGTTGGTGCCGACTATGTAAAAACTTCCTCAGGCTTTGGCTTCGTGAAAGGGTCGGACGGAAAATACGATTATATTGGGGCTACAATCCCTAACATATTATTAATGAGGCATCATTCGGGATCTAAAGTTAAATTAAAAGCAGCAGGTGGGGTGCGCACTCTTGATCAGCTTATTGCTGTAAAAGAAGCCGGATGCTCGAGGTGCGGCGCAACTGCAACAACGGCAATGATGGAGGAAGCAATCAGAAGGTTTGGAGAATAATGCGTTAATGGCTAATATGTTAATGGTTAATGCTTAATGGTAAATGCTTAATGTATTAAGTGTTAACGCATTTACAGGTTTGGTGGTATTTTTGTTTGTTGTTTTGACATTTGATTTACCTTTCCAAATATTTTTCATTTATACATCAGGAGATCTGCAGCCAATCAAGAATTAAATAGAAAATTCGATATTTCCTGAAGATTCTATATTTATTATTGCCGGTAATCAATTAAAGAGGATGTTATGACTAAAATCAAATAGAACCATCAAATATCATTATACCAAAAAAAAGTAAACCCCTGCAAACGTAATATTTGCAGGGGTTTAAATAGTATGCTCAAAAAAACTTATTTTTTCAAAATTTTGGTTGTAATATTCATGATACTTGTTTCAATCCCTTCAAAAGGTTTTCCATTGCCTTGATTATCATCCTCAACAATAATGTATTTTGCTCCGGCAATATCTTTTGATTCCAGAATCTTTTTGAAATCAATAACACCTGCACCAACACTGCAAATATCGTCTTTAATCACAGTAAAGAAAGGTGGCTGATTAGTCATCATGTCTTTAAAATGGAGGAGCTGGAATCTGCCCGGATATTTTTTGAACATTGCAATTGGATCCTGACCTGCTTTAGAAGCCCAGAAAAGGTCTAATTCCATTGTAATCAAATCAGCATCCATTTCCGGTAAAAAAATATCGTAGTAGGGTACTACACCATTGATATTTGCAAACTCAAAGTTGTGATTATGATAACCAAACTGAATCCCAACACCTTTCAGGATTTTGGCTACTTCATTACAATCTGCTATCATCTTTTTATACGATTCAATATTGCGGTCAACTTCTTCAATCCAGGGTTTTACACAATATTTTACCCCAAGTTCAGCATGTGCGTCAGCCATCAGTTTTGCTTTATCGAGCGTAATACTTGCCGATTCAACCTGAGAATGACTGCTGAAAGGGACCATACCCAAGTCGCTAACCATCTTCTTAAATTCAGCAGGAGCATAACCATAAAACTTTCCTTCTGAATAACTCGCCAATTCAAGATTTTTATAGCCGATGTCGGAAACTTTTTTCAATGTACCCGGAACATCGGCTGTCATAGCATCACGAATACTATAAAGCTGTAATCCAACACCATAGCTCTTACGATCAATAGCAGCACCTGTACTACATCCTGCGGCACCAAATAACATCACACCAAGCGATCCTACACCTGAAATTTTTAAAAACTCTCTCCTGTTTTGCATAAATTCCAATTATTGTTTATTAATACTTATTTTACTCTGAAACGATAAAAGTAATACTCTTATTTTATACACGAAACTAAGTTGTCAAAAAAAATGGTTTTAGTTTAAAATATCATAGTATTTAACAAAGACTCTGCAGAAATAAAAAAACCCCGGAGAATCTCCGAGGTTTTGTGGGAACTGATGGATTCGAACCATCGACCCTCTGCTTGTAAGGCAGATGCTCTGAACCAGCTGAGCTAAGCTCCCTTATCTTCCAACTTAACATTAACTGCTTAGTTAAAGGTGGTGCAAATGTACTCCTTTTTTTATCATATACAATTATTTTAGAATTTTTTTATTCAACATTATTTTTTTTGTAGCTTTTTATATACCAGGGTTCTTCCCAGTTTTTTATTGTCTGTCTCAGAGTAGGTACAATTTTAAATAAACTAAGTCATCAGGAGAACGATTCTATCAATTAAATCAATGATTGTGTAAAAATAACCGTTCTGCTTTATAACGAAACGGTTATTTTTAAGTGGGTTCTGTAAACGTTGATTAAATTTATTGAACTATAATTTTGTAAGAACCTGTGATCTTGTCACTTCTTAAATCGATGATGTAGGTTCCCTGCTGAAGGTTTAAATCAAGTGTTGTTTCTTGATTTAATAGTTTTTTGCTTATTAACAAGATACCATTTAAGGAATATATCTTCATATCGGTTGGTACATTTTCCAGTATGCGGATCTTGATTGTTCCGTGCGTAGGATTCGGGTATATGTGGTAATATGAACTGATGTTGAATATACCGTTGTTGACTACAGTCTCAAAAGTAAGGTCAGCTCCGTAAGAAGTACCCACCGCATTGGTTGCATAAGCCCTTATATGATATGTAGTACCCGAAGAAAGCCCGGAAATAATATCTGTAAAAGTTCCAATTCCGGTTCCTTCAGCAATTCTCGAATCCGCGACAGTGGGATTTGCAGTTTTAGCCCAGCAGAACCCTTTTTCAGTTACAGATGCGCCCCCATCTGATGTGACATTCCCTTTTCCTGTTGCCGATGAGGATGAGTTGGGTGATGCAGTAACTGATGATGTGACAACTGTTGCAAGTGATAAAGTATTAAACTGGATATCGGCTCCATAAGAAGTTCCTGCCGAATTTATTGCATAAGCTCTTACATGATAAACACCACCTGGTGCCAATCCTGTAATGATATCGGAGAAAGAACCGGTTCCATTTCCGTTTGATGTTTTCGCATCTGAAGTTGCAGGATTAGCAACAATACCCCAGCATAAACCTTTTTGCGTCACTGGAGTGCCTCCGTCAGAAGTCACATCACCCTTGCCAATAGCAGTTGTGGAAGAAACAACTGCAGCTGATACTGTAGTAACTGTTGCAGGAGTCGGAGTTGCGAAAAGGACATCGGCCCCATAAGATGTACCCACCGAATTGGTTGCATAAGCCCTTATGTGGTAGGTTGTACCGGCAGTCAGTCCTGAAAGGTTGCTCGTAAAGAGTCCAATACCTGTGCCATCCATTGTTTTTGAATCGGATATCGTTGGATTTTCAGACTTGCTCCAGCACACCCCTTTGGCAGTAACGGCAGCACTTCCGACAGTAGTAATATCTCCACCGCTGATAGCGGCTGTTGAGGAAGTCGCTTTTGCCGAAGCTGTAGTTACAGTAGCCAATGCCTGTGTTGAAAATAAGATTTCTGTCCCGTAGGCTGTTCCAACTGAATTAGTTGCATAAGCTCTTGCATGATATGTGACTCCCGCAGCCAATCCTGTTATATTGCTGGCGAAAGTGCCAATATCGGTGCCGTCCGTTGTTTTTGAATCAGCTATGGTTGGATTTGCAGCCATACTCCAGCATAACCCTTTTGAGGTTATAGTTGAACCTCCGTCAGAAGTTACATTTCCACCGCTGACAGCTGTCGAGGAGGTAATGTTGGACACCGGTAAGGTAGTTACTTTTGGTAATGAAGGGGTATTAAACTGTACATCAGCTCCATAAGAAGTTCCCTCTGAATTTGTTGCATAAGCCCTTGCATGATAAGTTGTACCTTGTGTCAATCCTGTGAGATTGCTGATATAAGATCCGATACCTGTTCCATCCGTTGTTTTTGAATCAGAGATGCTTGGATTTTCCAATATACTCCAGCACAACCCTTTTGCAGTTACTGTTGAACCTCCGTCAGTAGTTACATTTCCACTGATGACAGCCGTTGTAGCGGTAACGATTGAAGCCGATAAAGTGGTTACTTTTGGCATTGAGGGAATAGTAAACTGAACATCTGTACCGTACGAAGTTCCTTCCGAATTTGTGGCATAAGCCCTTGCATGATAAACTGTACCTGAAGTCAATCCGCCGAGGATACTGATAAATGAACCGATACCTGTTCCATCCGTTGTTTTTGAATCAATGATTGTTGGATTTTCTGTTTTGCTCCAGCAAAGACCTTTTGCTGTTACTATGGAACCGCCATCAGATGTCACATTACCGCCTCCTGTGGTTGACATTGATGTTATAATAGAGAAAAGACTTGTATTAACAACCGGGGTAGTAATAATCTGCTGAACAATTCCTGTCCCAACCAGAGTAATAAGTTTGGATGGTGAAGTGTTGTCAGAATTGTTTGTTAAAGTAAGAAGGGCAATTTTTATACCTGTGGCAGATGGTTTAAATCGGACTGTTATTTGCTGATTTCCACCGGCAGGTACGTCAAATGAGGAAACTGCAGGACTAATAATCATAAATTGATCGGAATAAAATCCTGACAAGGAGAATCCTGTACAGCTCAGAGTCGATGTACCAATATTTTGAATTGTAAAATTTTTATCACTGATGCTGTTCATTTTAACATTACCATAATCGAAAAGTGCATCAGGATTAGCAGAAAGCGTTTTTGTTGGTAAAAGTGTTCCGATTCCGCTAAGTAATATATCTTTCGAGGGAGAGGCATTATCTGCATTGCTGGCAATATTAAGCGAAGCACTCTTTGAACCTGCAGAAGTAGGGTTGAAACCAACTGTTACCAGAGAAGTTGCTCCGGCTGCAATATCAAAGGTTGAACCGGATACATAAGAGAGATTAAACTGATCCTGGTTTAAACCTGTCAGGGATAGATTCGAAACAGTGATTGCAGCATTTCCAGTGTTTTGAAGACTGAATGTTTTATAATTCTTATTATTAACGGTAACAAGTCCATAGTCGAATGAGTTTTCGGGCGATACCGATAAGACCCTTGTTTTCAGAACTGGTGGGGTAACGGAAACAAAAAAAGTTCTGGTCGTGCTCCAATCACTGTTTCCAGCAGCATTAGTTGCCAGAACCTTCCAGTTGTGGATTCCAGCAGTATTGAAAGTGCGGGTGTAGGTCGTTCCCGAAACAGTAACAGGAGGTTCGGCATCAAACTGAATCTGATAACCGGTTGTATTTCCAACAACATTCCACGTGAAATTAGCCATTGTTTCACTTGGAATTATTGAAGCGTTTGCCGGACCACTTAACACAGGGACAGCAGGCAAACCCAGAACAGAATATGACTGGGATGCAGACCATTGACCGGCGAATGAATTTAGTTTGGCTCGCACATGCCAGGTATGGAATCCAGCATTGGTCGAATCTGTAAGTTTATTTATGCTTGTCCCTGATACATTTGTAAGTGATGTAGTAGGCATATCGGCATCAAATTCAACATCGTATGAAGTTGCACCGGTTACAGATGTCCATGAAAAGCTGATTACCGAACCAACATTGATTGAAGCGGCATCAGTGGGTGTGGTCAAGGTTGGGACACCAAGCGCCATAGTTAAAGAATTGACAATACTCCAGTCACTGTTTCCTGCAGCATTGGATGCCAGCACTTTCCAGACGTGATTTCCTACTGTATTGAAAGTGCGAGCGTAAGTTGTTCCGGAGACAATAACGGGAGGTTCTGCATCAAACTGAATCTGATAACTCGTGGCAGTCGCAACAGCATTCCAGGTGAAATTAGCCATTGTTTCACTGTAAATTGTTGAACCATTCGCGGGACTACTTAACACAGGAACACCAGGTACGCCCAGAACGGAATAGGACTGCGAGGCAGACCATTGACCGGCGATTGAATTAAGCTTGGCTCTGACATGCCAGCTATGTGATCCTGCGCCGGTTGCATCTGCAAGCTTATTCATGCTTGTCGCTGATACATTTGACAGTGATACTGTCTGCATACCGGTATCAAATTCAACATCGTACGATGTTGCACCTGAAACTGGAGTCCATGAAAAACCGATAATAGAACCCACGAAATAGGTAAAAGAATTTGCCGGTGATGTTAAAATGGGTATTCCAAGCTCAACATTGAAAACATTTACTGTACTCCAGTCGCTATCACCGGCACTGTTTGTTGCCAATACTTTCCAAGTATGAGATCCGAGCGTGGTGAAAGAGCGCGTAAAGGAGGTTACACTGACTGCAATCGGTGCCTCGGCATCAAACTGAATTTTGTATCCTGTTGCATCGGGTACTACATTCCAGGTGAATGTAGTCGGAGTATTGTAGGGAATGGTTGAATTACTGGCTGGACTGACCAAAACAGGAACTGAAGGTATAGCATAGATTGTATAGGATCTGGACAATGACCAGTCTCCGGTTGTTGTTGCGTTAAGTCTGGCGCGTACATGCCAAGTGTGCAGGCCTGCACTACTCCCGGCCGCAACCAAATTCAAACTTGTACCTGTAACATTAGTAAGAGATACTACTTTTGTACCATTATCAAATTCAATATCATACGAGGTCGCACCTGTTACGGCTGTCCACAAAAAGTTGATTGTCGAACCAACATTAAAGGAAGCTGCATCTGCGGGAGTGGTAAGCAAAGGGATACCCAGTGCCATCGTGAAAGCATTGACAATGCTCCAGTCACTGTTTCCTGAAGCATTGGTTGCCAGTACTTTCCATGTGTGATTTCCCTGTGTAGCGAATGAACGGCGATATGATGTGCCTGAAACTGTGATCGGTGCCTCCGAATCAAATTGAATCTGGTATCCTGTTGCGTTGGTTGATGCATTCCAGAGGAAATTAATAGCTGTATCATAAGGCACTGCTGAACCGTCTGAAGGACTAATTAATACAGGTACGGACGGAATTCCGATTACCTGGTAAGATCTTGTTGCAGACCAAGAACCCACTATGGTATTGTATTTTGCACGTACATGCCAAGTATGCGGACCTGCGTTAACGTTTTCAAGCAACAGAGTAAGACTTGTACCTGTTACATTGGTCAAAGATACATATCCCATTCCGGAATCAAATTCAACATCATAAGAAGTTGCACCTGTTACCGGTGTCCAAGCAAAATTGATGGTTGATTTTACGTAAAAGCTTGAGGCATTAGCCGGGGAGGTAAGAGTTGGTACTCCCAGTTCAACTGTAAATGTTTTGACAATACTCCAACCGCTTTCTCCTGCTTCATTGGATGCCTGTACCTTCCATGTGTGTATTCCGAGAGACGTAAAAAAACGGGTATAAGAGGTGCCGGAATCAGTGATTGGTGCTTCAGAATCAAACTGGATTTGGTAATCGGTGGCATTGGCAACACCATTCCAGGTAAATGTCACATTTTGTTCACTGCTAACTGTGCTCCCGTTTGCCGGACTTATGGTTATAGGAATAGCCGGTATCCCGGCAACCTGATATGTACGCGAAACAGACCAAGAGCCAGTAGTATTATTAAGTTTAGCGCGTACATGCCAGGTATGCGAACCAATATTTGAAATGGTAAGCGGCATGTTTAAGCTTGTCCCCGAAACATTACTTATGTAAGAATATCCGAGGCCGGAATCAAACTCAATGTCATAAGAGGTAGCTCCCGCAACCGATGTCCATGAAAACTCAATAGTTGAACCAACATATTCGACAGATGTGTTTGCAGGAGAAGTCAAATTGGGAGTTCCAAGTACCACTGTAAAAGTTTTGACTATACTCCAACCACTTTCTCCTGCCGGATTGACTGCTTTTACCTTCCAAGTATGACTGGTTAGTTCACTGAAAGTCTTGGAAAAAAATGTACCAGTAACAGTAAATGGAGGTTCGGAATCAAATTGTACTAAGTATTCGGTTGCATTCGGAACGAAATTCCAATTAAAATTTGCTGGTATGCCATAAGCTACCGTTCCATCATTTGGTGGATTTATGGTAACAGGAATACCAGGAATGCCTGCAACTGTAAATGTCCTCGACTGAGACCACTGTCCTACAACAGATCCGTTCCGGGCACGGACATGCCATGTATGATTGCCTATGTTAGCAACGACCAATTCCCATTGTTTACTCGTTACCGAAACGTTTGAAAGTGAAACCGAACCCTGTCCTGCATCAAACTCAATATCATAAGTAGTTGCACCTGCTACTGATGTCCATGTAAAATTCAAAGTAGTGCCAACAAAGGTTACTGCTGCATTTGCAGGTGAGGATAAGGTGGGTACTGCAAGATCAACAATAAATGTTTTGGTAACGCTCCAATCGCTTTCGCCTGCATCGTTGGATGCATTGACTTTCCATGTATGGTTTCCAAGTGAGCTGAATGCGCGGGTATAAGAAGTGCCTGAAACAGTAATCGGTGCTTCAGAATCAAACTGTATTTTATAACTTGTAGCGCCAGGAACAGGATTCCATGTGTAGCTGGTAGCTGCGTCATAATAGACTGTTGAACCACTCGCCGGACTTGTGGTTACGGGTACGGCAGGAATACCGAAGACAACAACGGTTCGTGATAAAGACCAAGCACCATCAGTGGAACCGTTTTTAGCACGGACATGCCAGGTATGTGATCCCGCATGGGAAGTGGTGAGCAGGATTTTAGTACTGATTCCTGAAATATTTGAAAGCGTTGCAGTTCCAAGTCCACTGTCAAACTCTATATCATAAGAGGTCGCACCTGCAACAGAAGACCATGAAAAACTGATTGTGGAACCAACGTATTCGATAGAGTTATTTGCGGGAGATGACAGGATTGGAACTCCAAGAACTACAGTAAAATTGCTGACAGTACTCCAGTCGCTTTCTCCTGCAGCATTGATAGCTTTTACTTTCCATGTATGAATTCCCAATTTATTGAACGTGCGTGAATATGAATTGCCGACAACAGTCAACGGAGCCTCTGCATCAAATTGTATTTGGTAACTGGTCGCATATTGAACCTGATTCCATGTAAAATTTGCTGCAATATCATACGTGATGGATGATTCAGCCGGAGGATTAACTTTTACAGGTACTCCCGGTATTCCGGCAACAGTAATTGATCTGGATTGCGACCACGGTCCGGTAACCGATCCGTTTTTGGCACGAACATGCCAGGAATGTTGACCAATAAGCGTAGATGTTAGTTGCAATTTAAAACTGGCAGATGAAACGTTTGTCAGAGATGCGGAACCTAAACCGGCATCAAATTCAATATCATAAGAAGATGCACCACCAACTGATGTCCAGGTAAAATCCTCACTTGTTCCGACATAAGATGTTGTTCCGTTAGGCGGTGAATTTAGTGGTGGCGCGGCCAAATCAACTGTAAATGTTTTGACAGTGCTCCATCCGCTGACTCCAGCATCGTTGGAGGCAAGTACCTTCCACGTGTGGTTTCCAAATGAACTGAATGTCCGAGCATAAAAAGTACCTGTTACAGTAATAGGAGGTTCAGAATCAAACATTATCTGGTAGCTCGTAGCATTGGTAACAGCATTCCAGTTAAAATTTGTAGAAGAATTGTAAATTACGGTCGCTCCGTTTTGCGGAATGTTAGTAGTCGGCACTGCCGGAATATCCACAACTATATAGGATCTTGATGAGGACCAGATACCATTGGTCAAGTTATTTTTAGCACGTACATGCCAAGTGTGAGGTCCCACAGCAGCAACACCTATAAGTAAGTTCATACTTGTGCCCGTAACATTTGTCAGTGTAGCATAACCAAGACCCGGATCAATCTCAATGTCATAAGATGTTGCCCCGCTTACAGGAGTCCAGGAAAAATTTATAGTTGAACTGACATAAGCAGTGAAGGCATTAGCTGGTGATGTAAGGGCGGGTGTTGCAAGTACTACAGTGAAATTTTTTGATGAACTCCAAGAACTCTCCCCCGATGGATTTGATGCAAGTACTTTCCAAGTGTGGTTTCCCAAGGAAGTAAAGGATTTCGGGTACGATGTCCCGGCAACTATGATAACTGGATCAGAATCAAACTGAATCTTGTAACCTGTTGCATTAGTGGCAGCATTCCATGTGAAATTAGTTGCAGTATTATAGTTTATTGTTGATTCGGTGGCAGGACTTACCGTAGTTGGGACTCCCGGAATGCCAATTACGGTATAGTTTTGTGATGAAGACCAGGCACCTGTTGATGATGCGTTTCTGGCTCTTACGTGCCAAGCATGTGGTCCTGCGTTAGATGCAATGAGCTGAATGCTTAAGCCTGTTCCAGCTACATTTGTCAGATATGAATATCCCATACCAGTGTCAAATTCTACATCGTATGACACTGCGTCAGTAACAGAAGTCCATGAAAAATAAATCGTTGAACCAACGTAATAAGTAGATCCATTTGCGGGGGATGAAATAGAAGGAGTACCAAGCTGGGAAAATACTTGAACTGAGAGCCCTAAAAAAAGGATTAAAAGAAAATTCGTCTTCATGGTTTCAAAATATTAATTATTCGAGCCTTTTAAAAATAAAAATTTATATTATAAACACAACCAAAGTTTAGATTTGCCTTGGGTGTTGAGATCATAAGATTATTAAAGTCAAAAGAAAAAACGTATTTTGAGTGATTCCAGTTTTGTGAGTTGGCATCGAGAGACGTGGACACACTAACATTACGCATTGTTTCATAACGGAAATCCAGTTTGAAATAAAGAAAAGGTACATCTGTAATGATAGATTTGTATTGAAATTCCTGAACAGCTGTAAGGTTTTTAGCCTGACATAGCTTGTACGCCAAAGACAAAACTAAAATAAATACCGTTCTAATAGAATAATTCCTCATCATCATTCAGCTTGAAATTATTTTGAGTAGGCACATTTACTGACTATTTCATGATACCGTATCACAGGCAAATGTAATAAATGGTTTTCGAAAAAATCTAATTTTCTGAGTATATTAAAATATAAAATCTAATAACACATTCGATTGATTCATACGTTGTCACTCGTGATTGCCTCACCCGTGATCTCTGGTTAGGACTATCAGAGACAGTTCATTTTCACCAAATTTGTTCCTTTGCCTCCTCTGGTTACGTTTCAGTTTATCAATTTTAGATCTAACATTTTTCAGCAACAACTAACTCTCAAATTGGTCTGCTTTGCGGTCGGCCTTCCATGTCTAAGTGCCTTATAGGGTACAATCCGATTCATCTAATGCAATCACAATTTCTTATTTATGAAGCATACCCATCGTTACATTAATAATTCATTCCTTGTTTTCGTAGTCAACCTTTACTCGTTTGGTTGCTTCCTTTGAATGTCAAATCATACTAACAGTTTGAGCTTACCTCACAAAAAAATAGTGGCTTCATATTCTTAAAAAAAATCAAAATCATAGCCCGATTAAAACAAATATCTAAAAGTAAAATTAGTCAAACTATAATCCGAAATAGGCCAGGGTATAAAAATTCCCTTAACAGTGAAATTTTCAAAGATGGACTGCAATAAGATTACGTCTTCCCCTAATTATTAACATCCTATCTTTTGAAATAAAACAAAATCTGACAATTTCCAATCCTTCATTTAGTAAATCATGCTTTATCTATCACAAAAAAGGCAGGAAACTTCAAGTCCCTGCCTTTTCTTCTTTTCAAAGTAATTCAACTGATTACTATTTGTACATCAGCCACTTCCCAATCTCTTTCCACGATGGCTTTTTACCATACATAAGGATTCCGGTACGATAGATTTTCCCGGCTACCCAAACCATACCAATGAAAGTTGCTACTAACAAAACCATTGAAAGTATTAATTGCCACGCCGGTACACCAAACGGTATCCGAGCCATCATCACAATCGGTGAAGTAAAAGGAATCATACTGAACCAAAAGGCTACAGGCCCCTCAGGGCTTCTTATCGCACTCATCATCACCATGATAGACAATATAATCGGGAGCGTAATCGGAAGCATAAATTGTTGTGCATCCTCCTGAGCATCAACCGCAGAACCTACTGCAGCAAACATTGAGCTGTATAGAAGATAACCTCCTATAAAAAAGAAGATAAAGCAACCTATTATCAATGGAAAATTGATAGTATCAATCATCGAAAAAACCTCCTGCATTTTATCTATTTGAGGTGCAGCAGCCTGTTTTACAGCATCCTGACTCTGAGCCATAACATTTTGAATCTGCTGTGCCTGAAGATTGTTACCGGGGTAAAAACTACGCGAGGCTGAAAGAATCGTAAATCCCAATACCACCCATATAGCGAATTGGGTTAATCCGACAAATGCTATTCCGACAATTTTTCCCATCATCAACTGAAATGGCTTTACACTTGAGATTATCACCTCCACAATCCGGCTCTGTTTCTCTTCCATCACTCCTTGCATCACCATCGAACCATAAATGAAGATAAACATATAAATCAAAAACCCAAAAATATATCCAAGAACCATTCCGATCTCGGTAGAGCTTTTTTTAGCCTCACC
>CAILKW010000278.1 GCA_903834845.1 uncultured Bacteroidia bacterium
AAAAAGATAATCTTACTTGGACACAGGTATCAGATCTTCTTTACTTTAACAGTGCTGCAGCGAGAATATATTTGGTAAGGGCCATTCCGACCAATTTCCTTTTAGATCAAAATGGAACCATAATTGCAAAAAACTTAAGGGTGGAGGCGCTTTACAGTAAAGTTAAGGAGCTACTGTCAGCAAAGTAAAGCAGAAAACAAATGTGTTAGACTATATTTTTACAGGAGAATCCTGATCATTCTATCTTATTATATTGACAATAGTTTAGGACAGTAATAAAATCACCCAAAAACACAAAAAAAGACAGGAGGCCATTTTTGACCTCCTTTATTGCATTTGACCGGATTGTTCCGGTATTGATTTCTATTTCATAAACCGTCTTTTCCCCGGAAATAACTTATCAGTCAAATCTTTCACATCGAACAGATTTCCATTATTCAGATTAGAACTGACGACAATATTTTGGGAACTGCCGAGATATCCTTTAATTTCAACCTGAGCAGCCAGCTTATTTCCTGAAATCTTTAGGGTGAAAATTGGATTTGAAGGAGGCATTTGAGCCGAAAACTTTGTACCGTTAAGGTTTTGTAACTGATCCAGGTATTTTTCAACATCAGCTAAATTCAGGTCAACCAAACCAATGTGCCATTTCCCTTCGTCCTGTTTTTCGAGAATGAATGAACTGTCAGCCGGATAAATGAATTCGAGTTTACTCCAGTCTGCTTTGTTCCCTTCAATCACGATATGACTTCTGTAAGAGTCCATTTCACGATTTACATTCCATGATAGATAACCAGCCACTGAATAGGCTATCTTGTCATTGACCAGGCGGACAAATGTGCTCATGTTCTGGTTTGACGACATTTCTAATTTGCCTATCAGAAGATCTGCAATTAATTCGGAACCTTGCATAAGTTTAACCCGTACAGCAGTTGAATCTTCCAAATCAAAATCTTTATAACGCATTGGATTAGAAGAGACTACACTTTCAGTCTTTAGTGGATTCAATGAATTAATCAGATCCTTTATGGCCGCATTATCAGCCGGATAGCTAACTCCATTATGGGATACAGTCCAGTTGCTTCCGTTTTTGTTAAGCTCCATTTCCTTTCCTTGCTTAGGAAACAAAATGATCTTGTCAATTTTATCTGAGTTGGTTTTCACCAGAGACTCCTTGAAGGTGCGTTCACCATTGCGCTGGTCCAACAAATATACTCCACCGACAATAGCCAACAAACCGACGAGCAGAATCAATAATATCTTGGTATTTAATTTTCGAAACATGGTTTTGAAATGTTTTTTTATGACATATAATTTTCACTCATTCTTTTCAATCTGATTATCCGGTTTCGCTGAATCCTAAAAATTCCATAGACAATAATCAATATGATAGGCACTAAAAAATTCAGATATTTCAATAAGATTTTGTTGCCATCTTCCATCTGCTTTATGGGACGGGAAGTCACACTTTTGGTGCGTAATTCAATTAAGCCAGTGTCGTCTGACAACCAATCAATTGAGTTAACCATCAAATTCAAATTATCGGGTTGTAGCTGACGGGCCTGCTGACCTTCCCCATTTACGGCAAAATCGCCGTCGCTAAATACGATCATTCTCGATCTTTTGTCACCAGATATTTTACCATCAAGTAATGCTGCCACAGCAAGTTTTTGTTTGGTAAAATCCGATTCACCCCATTTTTTCTGGATATTAAAATAAAGAGGGGTATTTTCTTCACCTGATTTTTCGGAGGTAAAGGCCAATGGCAGGTATGTCACTTTTGAAGTATCGCCGATAAATGAAATTGGGCTGGCAAACTTAAGAACCACCGACTCAAGACCTTGTGTAACAGGATGTTTTGAAAATTTGGAAATAATTGGCAGATAGGGAAACGGGATTTGTGTGTCAAATGTGAATGCCCCCTGCTGTTGGCGGACCGAAACGTTGGCACAACGTGAATCAACTACAAATTTAGGATCAATCTTAACCCCCGTCTGTAGGAGCCACTTCTCAAGCCCAGTCGTGACTTCAGTCCCCGTTGATTTTGAAAAATCGCCATTTACCCGGTTAATTGCGATCAATAAGTGTCCCTGATTAGCAAGGTATTTATCGAGCAATTTCAATTTTTTATCGGGAATTGAATCTGTAGGAGCAATCAAACACAGCGTTTTGTATTTTGTCAGGTTGGTTGAATCGGTCAGATTCACTGATTCAACATTGTACAGTACTTTTAGATTTGTCGCTACTTGAGGAAATGAAGAAAGTGAAGGTTCTCCGTTACCCTGAATAAAACCAATATAAGATTTGTCCTTGGTTATCAGCTTTTTAATTGCAGCAGATAATGCATATTCAATAGACTCTCCGGGACGCATAAATGGAATCACCTCACTCTTTCCTTCATATTTCACCACAGCTCCAAGATATGCCTTCTTCTGAGCTGTCTGATCTTTTTCACGAACATTTATCATAACAGGAGAGACTCCGGCCTTGGTTGCTTCTGTTTCTGAAGTTTGATCCTTATTTGGATTTACGAATTCGTATAATACATTTCCTTTGGAACGAGTGGCATATTCGACAAGTGCATCCTTAAATTCGGTCTTTGTTTGTCCGATGGAAGGCGGAAGGTCTTCAGAGAAGTAGGCAGTTACTGTAATTGGATTTTCAAGCGTGCTAAGCATGTTTTTAGTGGCTTGACACAGCGTATATTGATTGTCCTGTGTAAAATCCAGTCTAAAGAAGAATCTGTATGCCAGAATATTAATCAGGAACAGTATGACGAACATAATTGCAAGATAGTTGATAATAGAATTCTTTGCTTTCATTTTTCCGGTAATTTAGTCCATGTATCTTTTTGCCAAAACTGCCTCCGCACCAACCATGCTCAGCATGATAATAGATCCAAAGTAAATAAGATCCTTCGAGTCAATTACGCCTCGTGACATCGAATCAAAATGAGTTGATATGCTCAGGTACTGAAAGAGTCCACCTATAATTCCGGTGAGGTTTGCAGCAAGCAAGCTAAAAATTATGTGAAAAAAGATGCCGATCAGCAATGCAAGAAGAAAGGCTACGATCTGATTATTGGTCAAACTGCTGGTAAATATACCAATGCTGATGTAAGAGGCGCTCATCAGAATCAGTGCGAGATAACCGGTGATGATAGCGCCGTGATCTGCTTTCCCAAGATTGGCCTCTGTGATATAATAAGGCATTGTTAGTACAAGTGCAATAATTATCAAAAGAAGCGTAGCCAAAAATTTACCCCATAAAATCTGCCAATCGGTTACTGGTTTGGTGAGCAGCATTTCCAGTGTTCCGGTTTTCTTTTCTTCCGCTACAAGTTTCATTGTCAGAGCTGGAATAAAGAAGAAAAGGGTCCAATAGGCAATAGAAAAAAACGATTGCAGGCTGGCTTGTCCGATGAAAAATATGTCGGAGCCGTATAGCCAGGTAAAGAACCCGCTAAAGCCCAAAAAGGCAACAATCATGATATAAGCCATCAGCGAGTCGAAGGT
>CAILKW010000279.1 GCA_903834845.1 uncultured Bacteroidia bacterium
GGGGCGATTTCTGAATAAAATTATTGACGGAGTTTGGGCGATGTGCGAAGAGTCGTTCTGGGGAGTTTCGGCCCATGTAAACCGGCAAAAAAAGCCAGGCTCTTTACCTGATGTAAATGAACCTGTTATTGATCTGTTCGCTTCAGAAAAGGGTGCAAAACTTGCTCGTATCCATTACCTGATGAAAGCTAAATTTGATTCAGTAAATCCTTTGATCTCGGAGCGAATAAAATACGAAATCAGGAAACGCATCCTGACCCCATATTATACCCGTAACGATTTTAGCTGGTTTGGTTTCGATGATGGTTTTGTCAACAACTGGAACCCGTGGATTAATAGCAATGTTTTGTCAACCATACTATTGATGGAAGAAGACGTTGATGTCAGGGCAAAAGGTGCATACAAGGCGATGCGCTCGATGGACAAATATGTCAATTTTGTGAAGGCGGATGGGTGGTGCGACGAAGGTCCAAGTTACTGGGGAGTTGCCGGAGCAAGGCTGTTTTGGTCGCTCGAAATGTTCTATCAGGCAAGTGGTGGACAGATCAATATTTTCGATCAGGAGATTATTCATAACCTGGGAAAATATATCTACAATGCTTATATCGCAGATGACTATTATGTGAATTTTGCCGATGCCGCAGCCAAAAATACACACGGGCCGGAAATGATTTTCAAATGGGGCGAGTATAGCAACGACCCGAAAATGATGGGATTTGCTTCCTTTCTGGCCAAAAGGAAAGGTTATACTTCAAATAAAAAACTGGCTGATTATCCCGCATGGGAACCTTTGCAGAAAAGCTTTTGGTTTCCCGATAATCAGATTGCAGGTGGTCGCGACAGCGAAACTTCCGGCAACGGGTTTTATCTCGTTGCCAAAGGAGGGCATAATGCCGAAAGTCATAACCATAACGATATCGGCACCTGTATTGTCCATTATAACAACAAGCCCATACTGATTGATGCAGGCAAACTCTACTATACCAAATACTCTTTCGGAGATAAACGCTACACATATTGGCCAACCCGCTCCAACTATCATAATGTGCCAACTATCAATGGTGTAGAGCAGCATGTAGGCCAGGTGTTTGCAGCCCATAATGCAAAATTCAGTTCCAACGACAAGCAAATTCAGTTTTCTTTAGATCTTGCCAAAGCATATCCACAGGAGGCAGGTGTTGATTTTTGGAATAGAACCTATACTTTGAAAAGAGGTCAAAACCTCAGTATTACAGATAAATATAAACTTAGGGAAGTGAAAGGTGAAAACTATCTGAATTTTCTCACCTGTTGTCAGGCTTCAATCTTAAAATCCGGTGTCGTGCGATTAAAAACCGACTCTGCAACAGTTGATATTTCCTTTAATCCCAAAGGCTTATCTCCAATTATCGAAGAGTTTGATGTGAATGATAAAACAGTGGAAATTTCGTGGGGTAAACGCTTAACAAGAATAAGGTTGAAAATATTATCCGAAAAGGTTGAAAAAAACATTGAACTAATATTCAAAGGATCGAAAAATCAGAATAAAATTATTAATTTCTAAATATCAATACATTATGAAAAAGTTATTTAATTCAAACTATCAAGTTATCAATTTACTTGGTTTACTTATTTTATTATTTCCCTTAATTGCACAATCCCAGTATATTGGGCAGAATTCTCAGACTGAAAGTATTCCGGTAAAAATCACAGCCAAGGCTTCCGGTTTCAATCTTCAGGATGTGAAATTACTTGACAGTCGCTTTAAAGAAAATATGGAGCGCAACGGCAACTGGTTGTTGGGAATGGATATAAACAGACTGATGCACAGCTGGAGAGTAAATGCCGGTATCTTAACATCTGCAAAGTCGCTTGGCGGATGGGAAGCATTGGACTGTGAATTGCGTGGTCATACTGCAGGTCATGTATTATCAGGCCTGGCTCTGATGTATGCCTCAACAGGAAACGCAGCCTATAAAATCAAGGGTGACAGCATTGTTACTGCTATGGCCGAATGTCAAAAGATTTTAAATCAGGATGGATACCTAAGTGCATTCCCTCAAAACTTTGTTGACAGATGTATTGCAGCATCGAGAGTGTGGGCTCCTTGGTACACATTACATAAAATTCTGGCAGGCTTAACAGATATGTACCTTTATACAGGGAATAAACAGGCATTGGAAGCAGCAACTAAAATGAGTGGGTGGGCCTACCGAAAGTTACACCTATTAACTCCTGCGCAATTAGCTGCAAATCTGAAAAACGAGTTTGGAGGTATGAATGATGCAGCGTATAACTTGTACGCCATTACTGGCAACCAACAGGATAAAGAACTTGCTGAAATGTTTTACGACCATAAAGTATTGGATCCTTTAGCCAACGTTACCGATATACTGCCTAAATTACATGCCAACACCCAGATACCAAAGATTATCGGCGAAGCAAGGGGCTTTGAACTAACAGGTAATAACAATCAAAAAACCATTGCTGATTTTTTCTGGCAAACGGTTCACGATCACCATACTTATGCCAATGGCGGCAATAGTGATCACGAGTTCTTTTTTACCCCCGATAAATTGTCAGAACACATTTCGCCAAATACTACCGAAACCTGCAATACCTATAATATGTTGAAGCTGACCAGGCATTTATTCACATGGACAGCCGACACAAAGTATGCCGATTATTACGAACAGGCTCTGTATAACCATATTCTTGCTGCACAAGATCCAAAAACCGGAATGGCATCCTATTTTATGCCTTTTAAACCAGGCCTGTTTAAAGTATATAGTTCCCCGACTACCTGTTTTTGGTGTTGTGTGGGAACAGGATTTGAAAGCAATGCAAAATACTCAGAGGCAATTTATTACCATGATGCCAATGGCATTTATGTAAATCTTTTTATTCCATCGGAATTGAATTGGAAAGAAAAAGGTTTTAAAATTATTCAGCAGACAAAATACCCCGAAGAGACAGTCACACGTTTAAAAATAGAGGCAAATCAGGAAGTAAAAATGCCTCTTTACATACGCTACCCATCGTGGGCAGTAAGTGGTGCAATAATAAAAGTAAATGGGAAAAAATTATCTGTGAAAGTGAAACCAGGCAACTATATCGTTTTGGATCGTAAATGGAAAACAGGTGATAACATTGAGGTTTCCTATCCAATGGAATTAAGACTTGTATCCACCAACGACAATCCCAACAAGGCTGCGATAGCTTACGGCCCGATTCTGTTAGCAGGCAAAATGGGTATCGAAGGGATAAAAGAACCAGCACCTTACGCTGTTAATGATCAGAATGAGTTTAATAATTATAACATTCCGGCTGATGTCATAAGCACATTAAATACGCAAGGGAAAAAAATTGCCGATTGGCTAAAACCTGTTCCTGGACAACTATTAACCTTTAAAACGGCGGGTGCTGCAAGTCGTGAAATAACATTAATACCATATTATCAACTGCATGGTGAGCGGTACGTCCTTTACTGGGATCTGAAATAGAAACTTTTAAAAAAGTTATAAAATAAATTTAATCTATTGAATATGAAAGTATTAAACAAGTATTTTTTTCTGACTATATTTATTGGAATTTCAACAGTCGTTTCCGCAAAGATTGTTCCTAACAGCCTGTTCAGCAACCACGCAGTTTTGCAACGTGGTGTTGTCGTTCCGGTGTGGGGCAGTGGTTCTGACGGCGAAGCGGTGACAGTTGAGTTCAACGGACAAAAGAAAGAAACAAAAACCGTTGATGGTAAATGGCTTGTAAAGCTTAATGCCATGCAGTACGGTGGTCCTTATACCCTTAAAATAACCGGAGAAAATGTTCTCGAAGTTGAAGATATTTATGTAGGTGAAGTTTGGGTGTGCAGTGGTCAATCGAATATGGAACGACAACTTGGCCCTCGTCCTCCGCAACCTTTGATAGCCGATTGGGAAAAGGAAAGAGATAACGCCAACTATCCATTAATCAGAGAGTACTATGTGCCGATTACCACCTCCGATGAACCTTTGGAGGATATCGGCAGCAAGTGGGAAGTCTGTAGTCCTGAAAGTGTAAAAGAGTGGTCGGCTGTTGGCTATTTCTTTGCCCGCGATTTGTACAAAGCACTGAATGTTCCTATCGGAATGTTATTTACAGCCGTTGGTGGTACTCCGGTAGAATATTGGACAAGCCGCTCGGGTCTCGAAAATCATCCCGCCTTAAAAAAAGTAGTAGAAGATTATGATAAAGCTTTAATGGCTTTCCCTAAGCAATTAGCAAAATACAAACGTGATGGCTCAAAGGGCGATGCTCCAAAGAATCCAGCTGAAGCGAGGCACACTTATGGACATTTTAATGCTATGATTTCGCCATTGCTACATTATGCAATTAAAGGTGTAATCTGGTATCAGGGGGAATCAAACCAACATAATTCCGAACTTTATCCGACACTTTTATCAAATATGATATTCGACTGGCGTAGCAACTGGGGCATCGGAGAATTTCCATTCTTATATGTTCAGGTTGCACCATTTAAAAACATGAAGCCTGAAATCCGTGAAGCTCAGCGAATAACACTTAACAGAACTTATAATACAGCCATGATAGTTACAACTGATTGCGGTGATGCCAGCGACGTACATCCACCTAATAAACAGCCTGTTGGTTATCGCCTTTCGCTTGCTGCCAGAGCTTTAGCATACAAAGAAAAGATTGAATATTCGGGGCCAATGTACGAAACAATTGAGATTGCCGGAAATAAAGTGATACTCCACTTTTCGCACACAGGCAAAGGATTGACTGCCAAAGAAGGTGCATTAAAAGGTTTTGTTATCGCCGCGGAGGATAAGAATTTTGTCGAAGCTGAAGCAAAAATTGTTGGGACAACTGTGGAAGTGACCGGAAAAAACCTTCAAAACCCTGTAGCCGTACGCTATGGCTGGGCAAATGTCCCCGATGTAAATCTCTTTAATAAAGATGGTTTACCTGCCTCACCATTTAAAACAGATTTGGATTAATTTATAATTGTAATAATTGGATTATATGGAATCATTAAAAGTACTAATTGCTATTTTCATTATTGGAAATACCATGTTTTCAGTAGCTCAAAAAAAGGATGAGCAAAAGATGAACGAAATGTGGGGCGAGCAGGTTGTTAACCTTACAGCCCAGAATGCCGGACAAGGCCAGCTTTTCCGTGATGGGAATTACGCGATGTTTATACACTGGGGGCTGTACTCCAACCTCGGGAACCAATGGAAAGGAAAAACCTATTATGGCATTGGAGAGTGGATTATGAATAAGAATATGGCAAACATCCCGGTTGAAGAATATAAATCAACTGCGAAGGTTTTTAATCCGGTTAATTTTAATGCAAAGGCAATTGCACAATTAGCGAAAGATGCAGGGATGAAATACATCATCATCACAAGCAAACATCACGATGGTTTTGCCATGTACGGTTCAAAAGTTAACAAATTCAATATTGTTGATGCCACACCATTTGCCCGCGACCCAATGAAGGAACTCGCCCAGGCTTGTAAGGAAGCAGGCATTGGCTTTGGATTCTATTATTCTCATAATCAGGACTGGACAGAGCCTGGCGGAAATGGCGGACCAACAACCAATCCAGCCGGGGAAAAGCAAACCTTTGATGATTATTTCAAAAATAAATGCCTTCCTCAGGTTCAGGAGATTACAACAGGATATGGGCCAATTGAACTGGTTTGGTTCGATACTCCCGGAAATATGCCAAAAGAGTATGCCCAACAATTGGTTGATCTGGTTCACAAAAATCAGCCTCATGCTTATGTGTCTGGTCGCGTGGGGCATAATTTAGGTGATTATGCAACACTCGGTGATATGGAAGTTCCTTTAGAAAATGTGGAAGGTTTGTGGGAATCTGTTGACGTAACCAACGATTCGTGGGGGTTTGCTTCCTATGACCAAAACTGGAAAAGTCCTAAGGAAATTCTTACCCGAATGATTTCAACAGTTGCCCGCGGCGGAACATATATGCTGAATGTTGGCCCGAAACCCGATGGAACCATCCCCGAACAGGCAGCCCAATCGTTGCGCAGTGCAGGCGAATGGATCAAGCGGTATCCTCAGGTTGTTTATGGCACCGAATCCTCGCCGTGGAAACATATATTACCCTGGGGCGATGTAACAGTTAAAGGAAATAAACTGTTTCTGTCTGTTTACAAATGGCCTGCAAATGGTCATCTTTATCTTCCGGGACTAAAAACCGAAATCGTTTCAGCAAATCTTCTTTCCGGGAAAAACCAAAAAACGGTTTCCTTTAAAAAAACAGGCGACTGGATTGATTTTACCATTCCGGGACTATCTCCCGAAAAATTCATATCAGTAATAGAAGTGTCTTTAAAAGATAAACCCGAAGTAGAAACAACTCAAGGAATTGATCCTGTCATGGAAACAATAATTCCTGCTGATTTTGCCAAAGTTGAAGGTTGCGCGAAAAACTCAAGGCAATGGATGGAGAAATTCGGCGAATGGAAACATGTATTGCAAATCAACAAATGGAAAGAAAATGCCAAAGCAAACTGGGATGTAGAGGTTATGAAAGCTGGTACTTATCTAATTGAACTCAGCTATTCGGGAAATGGAAGAATTGTGTGGTCTGTTGAAACTGAGGAGGGTTACAAAATAAAAAATCAGCAAAACTCCTCCCCTATTTATATGGTTTTCCCCATTGGTTGGGTAAAATTCGCTAAACCGGGAAAACATACTCTCTCGGTTTCATTGCTTGAAGGAGATTTTGAAAAAGCTAATCTGACCGGTATTAAAATTTCCCCTGTTGAATTATAACAAATAATTTTCTTATGAAAAAACTATTGATAGCATTATTTTTAACTTACTCTTGTTTATTTTGTGTAACTATTTCTAATAGTCAAACCATTTATCCATTATCAGGCCATCCGCGTCTTTTCTTTCTTGCCGCAGATGAAGCCATTCTAAAAGCGAAGTTAAATTCAACTCCACAGTTAAAAAAAGTTCATGATATAATAATTGCGGAATGTGATAAAATGCTAATGTTGCCCGTTCAGCAAAGGGTATTGATAGGAAAACGGTTGCTTAATGTATCACGGGAGGCAATCCGGAGAATCAGTTTTCTAAGCTATGCTTACCGAATGACCGGTGATATTCGGTATATTGGCCGGGCAGAAACCGAAATGTTGGCTATGGCTGCTTTTTCGGACTGGAACCCTTCCCATTTTCTTGATGTGGGGGAAATGACCCTTGCAATGGCTATTGGTTACGACTGGTTGTACAACAACCTGAGTGCTGCATCGCGTACATCTATTGCAGCAGCCATCAAAACTAAAGGAATTGAAAGAACCACCGGTGCAAATGCCAATCAATCATGGTTGACCGCCGACAACAACTGGAATCAGGTATGTAATGCCGGGATTTCAGCAGGAGTAGCAGCCGTTTTTGATGAGAATCCAACGTATTATCAACCTTTGATTGACAGGGCTGTAACCTCAGTTAAAATCCCGATGGGGGTTTATAAATATAACGGCGCATATCCCGAGGGAATGGGCTACTGGGAATACGGTACAAGTTTTAATATCTTGTTAATTGATTTGTTACAAAGGATGTGGGGCACAGACAGGGATCTCACCGCAATTGATGGGTTTCTTAAAACAGTCAACTTTGTGACGCACATGCAAGGAACCGGAACCAAACTTATGAGCGGAGGAACACTTAAATCAATAAACCCGCTCCCTTTTAATTTTGCCGATTGCGGTACCGGAATTGGAGTTCAAGTCGGAATGTTTTGGCTGGCCTCCCGCGCCACCGACAAGACTGTCCTATACAACGAACTGCAAAAGCTCGATTTTACCCTGTCCACCACAGACGCAAGTCTAAACAACAATCGCATATTACCATTTCTTTTGATTTGGAGCAAGGATTTGACTTTAACCAATCTTCCTGCACCCGTTGAAACAACTTATATAGCTCAGGGAGCAAGCGCAGTAGGGGCACTACGTACAGGTTGGGGAGCAAACGACATATACCTTGCAGTTAAGGGTGGTACTCCTTCAGGTAACCATGCCCACATGGATGCCGGTTCGTTTGTGATGGAGGCAATGGATATCCGCTGGGCTTATGATATGGGTATGAGTGACTATAACAACCTTGAAACCAACGGGGTTGACCTTTGGAACATGAGCCAGACTTCTGAACGATGGGACGTATTCCGTTACAATAACATGGCACACAATACCTTGACATTCAACGGAAATAAACAATTAGTAGCCGGGAATGTGCCGGTTGAGAATCTGGTGAATACCGCCGACCTGAAATCTGTAGAAATGGATCTCACCTCGGTCTATAAAAACGATTTAACAAATTGCCGCCGCACAGCTTCAATCATTTCGAACCGATATGTGGAAATAAAGGATGTGATAAAAGCCGGAACTAAATCTCTTGTCACCCGTTGGAATCTTGCTACACAAGCTGTTCCGCAGAAAGTGAGCGAAAAAATTATCCGGCTCACGCAGGCAACCAAATCTCTTTATCTTGTTTTTGATGGAATAGAATCGGTAAAAGCAAAGGCATGGTCAACAAAACCTCCAACAAGCTACGAGGAACAAAATACTGAAAGCTATCTTACAGGGTTTGAGTTTACTATTTCTCCAGGTGCAACCCAAACTATTACAGTAAAACTGATACCGGATGGTGATCCGCTTCTTAATGGGCTTGATTTAAAAGCTACCGGACAGGAACTGAATGAGAGTTTTGAACTGTTCAATTTGACTTCGCTCTCCAATGAATTTGTCAACTGGAAATTGAACCCTGCTACCAACGGAGCATTGAAAGCGGTTTTGGGTGAAGTTGTTGTGAATCCATATAAAACAGGTATAAATACCAGCGAGAAAGTGTTGAAAATTAAACGTCAGGATGATACAGAATATGTTACCTCTGCCAATGCAGGCAACTTCACTTACCGCGGTGTTCAAGCTTATGGCTACGATTTGAAGGTTAATACCAATTCAATCGTGGAATTCAAGTATTATAAAGATGTACCTGGAAAGGTAGGTGTGCGTGTTTACGATGGGAACGGGAATGTGATAATTGTTGACTTTACCGACCCCAATGAAATTACCGCAGGTTATACTACTGCCAAATGGAGGACGGCACAGTTTGCAGTTGGCAGTCAGGATTTATCGAAATTTAGTTTTACTGCATCGGGGTATCTACTTATTTCACCCGAACGAAACGGAACCGAATTCTATCAGGAAAAAGAATTAACTATGTATTTTGACGATGTGAAAATGCTTCCGCTTACTGCTACTGCTGTTGAATTTATAAAGAAAAACCTAAACTTTTCAGCTTTTTATGATGAGAAAAGCGGACGGATTTGCGTGGTAAATCTTCCTGAAAATACACGGAATATAAAATTATACGATATGATGGGGCGAATTGTAAACGAAGTTAATTTTATCGGAAATATTGCCATGCTTGATGTTAATAGATCTACCTCTGCTGTTTTCATTGTTCAGGTTTTAACATCTGATGGTAACAAGAAATCAATCAAAGTCATACGATAAAAGATAATTTAGATATTATGAATTTAGGATTATCGAACAGGAAAATTTATCTATGCATTCCAGGCGGTATTATTCTATGTGGGTTATTTCTCCATTGTTATCAAGCCCAAGCTCAAAAGCCTTATACTTTTACCTCGCCTGAAAGAGGTTTTGTCAGTTCAAAACCCGCAACCAATTGGGAAAATGCTTTGGTAAGCGGCAACGGCAAATATGGAGCTTTGGTCTTCGGGAAACCGCTTGATGAAACTATTATTCTAAATCATGCACGATTATTTATGCCTGTAAATGAACCTCTTCCTCCGGTTAATACAGGAGCACACGTGGAGGAAATACGCAAAATGATTGCAGATGGTCAGTATAAACGAGCCACAGAATATGTAGTAGAGATTTCTAAAAAGGAGGGTTATGGTGAAAAGCGGTGGACCGATCCTTTTATTCCTGCCTTCAATATTCGGATAAAAATGGTTTCAACCGGTGAAGTGAAAAACTATTCTCGTTCGGTGGATTTTTCAACCGGAGTTGCTTCAGTAAATTGGAGCGATGCAAAAGTAGATTTTCAACGTAAACTCTTTGTTTCCAGAGCCGATGATGCAGTTGTACTGTCCGTTAGCGGAAATAAAAAAGGATCTGTGAATTGTACTTTGAAATTAGCACAGCAACCACCAAAAGGTACAGGAGGCTGGAATCCTGAGAAAATGTTAAGAGATGGGATTAAAGAATATAAAACCGGTGCTGAATCAACATGGCTGACCTATCGAAGCAGTTTTAAAAAACAATGGAAAGGAAGCTTACAAGGGTACGAAGGTATTTCGCGAATTATAGTTCGTGGCGGAAAAACAAATTCTAATAGTGATTCAATTTCTGTCTCAGGTGCTGATGAATTATTAGTACTCACTAAAATTGAGATGCTTAACGATTATAATAATTCCAAAATTGAAATTCTAAAAAAATCTCTTTCGCAAATAAACCCTGATTTTATAATTTTACTTGAACGACATGCTAAAATTCATGGAGCTATTTTTAACCGTTCCCGTCTTGATTTGGGGGGCGGTTCAGATCGTAACCTGACTTCGGAAGAACTAATCTCAAAATCAAGAATAGGCAACCTGAACCCCGCCTTGCTCGAAAAAGAGTATGATGCAGCACGTTATAATATTCTATCAAGCAGCGGTGAACTGTTCCCAAATCTTCAGGGTATATGGAGCGGAACTTACGGCCCTTATTGGTCGGGCGATTACACACTTAACGGGAATGTACAATGTGCTTTGTCCGCCGATCTTTCAGGAAATATGGCAGAGTGTCTGCTCCCATTCTTCAAATATATGGAAGATCATATTGACGAATTCAGAACAAATGCAAAGATGCTCTACAATTGCAGAGGTATCAATGTTCCTTCCCGTGCCAGTAATCATTGCCTGAAAAACTGTTTCGAGGCTGAAAGACCAATGACTTTCTGGACTGCTGGAGCCGGTTGGGTGTCTCAATTCTTTTATGAATACTACCTATATACCGGCGACCGTGACTTTCTCAGTAAACGTGCGCTGCCATTTATGAAGGAAGCAGCTCTGTTTTACGAAGATTTCCTAATCAAAGGCTCTGACGGAAAACTGCTTTTCAGTCCAAGTTATTCCCCTGAAAACCAACCTAAAAACAGCAATTCATCAGCTGCAATCAATAGTGCTATGGATATTGGCGTAGCTCGTGAATTACTGAATAATTGCATAGCTGCCAGTAAAATACTTGGAGTCGGTGCAAATGACATTAATCGCTGGAAATTGATGTTAAACAAGATGCCCGACTATCTGATCAATGACAAAGGGGCTGTAAAAGAGTGGTCAACACCGTTGCTCGAAGACAACGACGCTCATCGGCACGCTTCACATTTATATGCTTTGTTTAATGGTCTTCCTGAAGAAATTGCAAGTAACCCACTATTGGTAAAGGCCTTTGACAAAACTTTGGAAAACCGCATGGAAATCCGTAGAAGAGAGTTCATGTCGCCAACTTTAAGAAGACTTACTGCTCTTGAAAAGGCAGCAATCCCAAATTATACTCCTGCAGGTGATAATGGAGAGATAATTGAAGGACGACCTCCGGGTGAAATGGCTTTTGGAATTGTCCAACAGGGTTTTGCAGCGGCAAGTCTCCACAAGGCAGATGTTTGCGGCCAGATTCTCGACTGGCTGGCCAATTGTTATTGGTTTCCAAATTTTGTATCTACTCATAACCCCAAGGCAATATTCAATACGGATATTTCAGGAGGACTTCCAGCCTTGATTTTAAGGATGTTGGTTGACTCCCAACCGGGATGGATCGAATTTTTACCGGCCTGGCCACAGAATATGCCTTCCGGAAAAATCGAAGGTGTAGCACTTCGGGGACAGATTATCGTCAAAGAACTTTCGTGGAATAAAAATAAGATTGAAGCAGTTTTATTCTCAGGAATTAACCAAAAAGTTCAACTTCGAACACTAAGCGAGATAAATACAATCACAGGAGACAAAAATGTAAAAATCACAAATGAAAATGGCAAATATTATCTGGATTTACCTGAAAAACAAGATGTTTCGTTAAATATATTGCAGAAGTAATTTCAAGCGGTAAATTGGGATTAGTGTATTATTTATTATTTTTGTGGTTGAATAGTTTAAAAAACAAATCTTTATAAGGGTGATAAATGGGACAAACCGATTAAGAATAATACTTTAAAAAGAAATATTGAATAATAAAATTACCAACCAATGGATAATCAAGATGTACGATGGGAACAGCGGTTCCAAAATTATACAAAATCAATGCGTCATTTAGAAGATGCATTGCAAATACCTGATCCTGACATTGTACAAAAAGCGGGTATTATTCAGTTCTTTGAAATGAGTTTTGAATTGGCGTGGAATATGGTGAAAGATTATTTGGAAGATCAAGGTTTTCAGGATATTCGTTCCCCCAGGGGCGCATTAAAAAAAGCCTTTGAAACAGGAATTATCGAAAATGGACATGGTTGGAAGACAATTAATAAGGCAACTAATTTCAGGCATGAATGATATGGATTTGAGGAGTGATTACAGGTTTTTACATAAAAATTGCATTACTCCAAATAATTAGGATTTTATGCTTTCAGAGGAAGAGAATGTGCATGGATAGGGAAGTTTTCTGTGATTAAAATCACTCACTTCCGATTTGTATTAATCATCAATTGGCAACTAATGAAGTATAGATCTAATCCATTTTTCCATTCACAAATCTAATAATCCCTTGAAATAATGTGTATTACTGGTTCTAAATAATTTGATTCATGAGCAACGTTAAACTTTTTGAAAGCAAGCAAATAAGGTCGGTTTGGAATGAAGCCGACCAGAAATGGTATTTCGTTGTAGAAGACGTTGTTTTGGTTTTAACCGATAGCAACGACCCAAAGCAATACGTTAAACGGATGCGACAACGCGATAAAGAACTAGCCAAAGGGTGGGTACAAATTGTACCTACCCTTTGGGTTGACACAGCCGGTGGAAAACAAAAAATGGGCTGCGCCAACGCGCAAGGTCTTTTGCGAATTATCCAATCTATTCCCTCACCAAAGGCAGAGCCATTTAAGCAATGGTTGGCTCAGGTAGGTTCCGACCGGTTGGATGAAATTGAAAATCCGGAACTGGCGACACAGCGTACCAGGGAGTTGTATAAACTAAAAGGATATCCGGAGGATTGGATTGAAAAGCGATTGCGAAGTATTGCGATTCGGGAAGAATTGACAGAAGAATGGAAGAATCGGGGAGTTAAAGAGAAAATAGAATACGCAATATTAACGGCTGAAATCTCGAAAGCAACTTTTGGATTGACACCTTCAGAATACAAAGAGGTAAAAGGTTTAAAAAGTCAAAACCTTCGCGATCACATGACCGATCTGGAGCTGATTTTTTCCATGTTGGGCGAGGCCTCGACCAAAGAAATAGCTATAAATACCGACACACAAGGATTTGACCAAAATAAACGGGCAGCAAAAGCTGGCGGTAAAATTGCAGGAGATGCCTGAAAACAACTTGAAATCAAATCAGGAAAGAAGGTTGTTACCAGCAAAAACTATTTGCCAGAAACAAAAAGAAAGAGATCAAATAAATCCAGACCGAAGAATCAGCCGTAATGTTATTTAATCAAAAACAATTTCATTAGTTATAGGAATGCGAAATGGAGAAATGGTATTTTCTCGATGGTTGATGTTGTAGCAATACTCTCGGGGACTAAAAAAGTATAATTTATCGTAAATTTGATATTTTGACCCCTAAAGACAATTAATATGGCACTCAAAGAAAAATTGGAAAAACTGAAAAGGCTGAATGACGAAAATAGTTTCCCTGATTGGTTCAATTTCAAGGAGGTGGGGGAAGTAACTGTTTTAGACTTGAAACAAACCATTATTGAAGGGTGGTTTATTGATTATCAGGAAAAAAGGCTTAGGAATTTTGACCTTATACCAACAATTCAGATAGTACCTTGTATTTGGGAATATTAATGGCAAATATTATTTAGTTTTGCTACCAAAATAAAATGCTTCAAACAAATAGTTTTAAAATAATTCATTTAGAAAATTAATATGTCAGGAAAATACTTACTATCCGTATTGCTGTTAATTGCTGGCCTTTTGACTGTTTTTGGACAAAATAAAACCCAAATATCTAAACAAAAGATGATGTATGCCGATTCAACACGAAGAGGTAAACCTTTTTCAAAGAATCCGTTTGTAATCCATCTTGGAGGACGATACCTAATGTATTCCTCAATTTTGCCGGTGACGGGAAGTGATGCACGAGAAATTGAAATCACCGAAAGTAAAGACCTGATAAACTGGAAGAATGTAGGCTATCTGAAAATTCAAGAACCGTACGAAAAGAATGGAATAAGTGCCCCTTGTGTATTGGTAATCAAAGGTAAAGTTCATATTTTTTATCAGACTTACGGGAACGGGAAAAATGATGCGATTTGCCACGCTGTATCTGATGACGGAATCACCAATTTCAAACGTAACCCTACAAACCCGATCTTTCACCCTGATGGAGCATGGAATTGCGGACGCGCCATTGATGCTGAAGTATTTCATTACAATGGGAAGTATTTCATGTATTTTGCCACTCGTGACCCTCAATTTAAAATCCAACTGCAGGGAGTTGCTGTTGCCCCCGAAAACACAAACTTTAATCGCGAAGATTGGACACACCTATCTAAAGACGGACCAATTATTAAACCCGAATTGCCCTGGGAAGGAGAATGTATTGAAGCAGCATCCATAATTGAACGAAACAATATGTTATACATGTTTTACGCCGGAGCTTATGACAACGCACCTCAGCAAATAGGTGTTGCAACCAGTAAAGACGGCTTTAAATGGGAACGTTTATATAGTGAACCATTTTTGCACAATGGCCAACCCGGAGAATGGAATTACAGTGAATCTGGTCACCCGAATATCTTCGATGATAGTGATAAAACCTATCTTTTTTATCAGGGAAACAAAGATAAAGGCAACACATGGTGGATTTCGAATGTGGAAGTGTTTTGGAATGAAAAAGGACCATATTTGAAAAATTAAAAACTAAAAATTAAAAATTAAAAATTAAATACTATGATCATAAAAAAACTGAAAAACGTCTTTGCATTATCTTTATTTTTTTGCTGTTTAATTGCTTTAACAACTTCAGGATTTAAGCTCCCCCAAAGTGATCAGAATAAATTATTGGTGGGATTTGTTCAACAAGCAATTCCAATTTCAGACGTCACTTCAATAGGGGGATTCGCTGGTGAACGCATCCGCAAAAACAAGGAAAACTATCTGAAAACTTTTCCTATTGATGAGTATTTGGATTTTATTATTCAGAGGACTCACAAAGATTGGACATGGGTAAAAGCAGAACAACACGGAAAATGGATCGAATCATCCATTTTAAGTTCCGCTCAAAGTAAGGACGATACACTTCGCAAAAAAGTTACCGAAATTTTCACCAGGCTGATTGCTTCGCAGGAACCTGAAGGATATTTGGGTGCTACATCTCCTGAAGTACGTACACCTGAAAAACCGCTTCGTGGCATGGATGCTTATGAATTGTATTTCGTGCAACATGCCTTGCTGACTGCTTACGAGCAATGGAATGATCCGAGAGGCTTAGCAGCAGCTCAAAAATTAGGTGACTATTTTCTTAAATACATTGGTCCCGGAAAGGCAGAATTCTGGCCCGGTGATTTTAGCTACCCTGAAAATCAGAACAAAAAACTGACAGGTCATTCTGCTATTGCAGGCCATAGCGTTCATTACAGCTGGGAAGGTACTTTACTAATTGATCCAATGCTAAGATTGTATCAACTCAGTGGAGACCAACGGTATCTTGATTGGAGTAAATGGGTAATTTCAAATATTGACAAATGGAGCGGATGGGATGCTTTTTCAAAATTAAATTTGGTAGCTGATGGGAAAATGGGTATTAATGAAGTTCAACCTTATGTTCATTCTCATACATTCCAGATGAACTTTCTCGGATTTCTTCGTATGTATCAAATCACTGGCGACACTACTTATTTATACAAGGTTAAAGGAGTTTGGGACGATGTAGCAAAAAGACAGATGTATATTACCGGAGGTGTCAGTGTTGGCGAACATTACGAGCGAGGATACGTTAAACCATTGATAGGTAATGTTGTAGAAACCTGTGCGACAATGTCATGGATGCAACTCACACAATACCTTCTTGAACTGACAAGTGACACAAAATATGCCGATGCCATGGAAAAGCTTCTTTGGAATCACGTATTTGCGGCCCAATCCTTCGATGGAGATGGAAACCGCTATCATACAGCTCCGAACGGAAACAAACCCGAAGGATATTACCGTAATCCTGATTGCTGTACTGCAAGCGGACATCGTATTATTTCTCTCTTACCAACCTATATTTATTCAACAGGTAAGAACTCCGTTTATATCAATCAATTTGTTCAATCCTCTGCCGACTTTATGAAAAGTCTCGGTAAAGCTGTTACTCTAAAGCAAAACACCCAATATCCTGAAAAAGAAGCTATTCAAATTGTTGTTAATACTCAGAAAAATGAAAATTTCACTATTAAACTCCGTATTCCTGCCTGGTGCAAATCACCTGCGGTTAAAGTTAATGGTCAAATTATTGCAAATGTAAAACCTGGAAGTTATGCTCAACTTACCCGATCATGGAGAAATAACGATAAGATTGACATTATACTGCCAATGAAGGTTGCCTGGGTAAAACTTGATCATTTTACCAAACCTGTAGTAACCCGCCTTGCAGGTGGCGAAGAAATGTATGGTGAGGTCGAAGATCCTAAGGCACCTTACGCGCTGATGCGTGGACCTGTAGTCTATGTTTTGGATAATATTTGGTGGAACAGATCAGATTCTGACTTCCCCGGAAACGTAATGACAGATATAAAATATATAATCAAAGATAACCCACAATACAAAGAAGTTGACCTTCATCACCCAAATATATTGGGTCCTGTTTTTGAAGTACCAGTCAAACTTCTTGATAATAAGGTTAAAACTGTCATCATGCTGCCATTCTCCAATATTGGAATCTGGTATCTTGATGCGAATAATAAGCCGGAAAAAAACTCAAAAACCAATTCTTACGCTATCTTTTGCCAAGGAATAAAAGAATAAAATGATTCGTTTTAATTCAGGAGTCCACTCCCAAAAGCCTTCTTCTGCCACCAAGACACAAAAACACAAAGGCTTCACAAAGACTATAGTGCATATATTTAAATCTTTGTGAACCTTGGTGTCTTAGAGCCTTAGTGGCATTTCTTGTTTATTATCTTTTCAGAGTGGACTCATTCATTAATGATAAACATGTATATGTAAAACATTTAACATACATGAGCAACATTAAATTATTTGAAAGCAAACAAATACGTTCAATTTGGAACGAAATTGACAAAAAATGGTATTTCGTTGTAGCAGACGTTATTCAAGTTTTGACCGACACCCCTAACCCTGGCGATTACATCAAGAAAATGCGTAAGCGTGATGAGGAACTATCAAAAGGGTGGGGACAATTTGTCACCCCCCTTTCTGTTGACACTATTGGAGGCAAACAAAAGCTGATTTGTGATGTTGCGAATAACGCAAGGCGATAACTCGAAATCAGGATATGAATAAAAGTCGTATCTGCCGATAATTATATATCAGAAGCAAATAAAAAAATACATTAATTCATTGATTATGAACAATAACATACATTTCACACGTTTAGCCCCGGTTTTCCTTTCTGCAATAATCCTTTTCTCTTTAAATACTAATGCACAGCAAACCCACACAAATTCCTCTCCCGAAAGAGGTTTTGTAAGTTCAAAACCCGCCACCAACTGGGATCAGGCATTGGTAAGCGGAAACGGCAAATACGGAGCTTTGGTCTTCGGTCAACCACTCGATGAAACTATCGTTCTGAATCATGCACGATTATTTATGCCTGTAAATGAACCTCTTCCACCTGTAAATACCGGAGAGCATTTAAACGAAATACGGCAAATGTTATCAGATGGAAATTATCAGCAGGCAGCAGATTTTGTTGTGGAGTTATCAAAAAAGGAAGGTTACGGAGGTAAGCGTTGGACTGATCCATTTATTCCGGCCTTCAATATTCGCGTTATCATGTCGCATGAAGGTGAAGTGAAAAACTATTCCCGTTCGGTGGATTTTTCAACAGGAGTTGCGACAGTAAATTGGAGTGATGCAAAAGGAGATTTTCAACGCAAACTCTTTGTTTCCAGAGCCGATGATGCAGTTGTGATGATTATTGGCAGTAATAAAAAAGGATCGGTGAATTGCACCTTGAAGTTAGCACAGCAACCACCAAAAGGGACAGGAGGCTGGAATCCTGAGAAAATGTTAAAGGATGGAATTAAAGAATATAAAACCGGTGCCGAAACTACATGGCTGACTTATCGAAGCAGTTTTCAAAAACAATGGAAAGGAAGCTTGCAAGGGTACGA
>CAILKW010000280.1 GCA_903834845.1 uncultured Bacteroidia bacterium
ACTGGTGGGGTGAATTAAAACTCAAATATATCCAATAAATCTACGTTCCATTTAGATTAAATAGATATATAATTGCTATATTTGTCAAGTAATAATAAAGAACGTAATAATATGGCAAATTTTGACTGGGAAATACGTGCTAAAGAGCGAAGGTTGGAGAACAAGCAACTAAAAAAAAGGATCAAAGAATTGACATTTAGCCGGGACGAGTGGAAGGTTAAGGCCATGAAACGAAAAGAAGACTTTGATGAGTTGAACCAAAAGTTGCTTGTTGTAAAAAAAAACATGCAGCAGATAATAGGGCTTTAGCTAAAAGGAAACCCAAGCGGTCACATTTCAGCACAGCTGTTATTCTGGCAATGCTTTCTGCCAAAATAAATACATCCGTAAGCTTCCGTGGTTTGAGCAAGGTTTTGGCTACATTTAATTTGTACCTAAACTTTGAGTTATCTTCACCATCCTTTTCCACAACAATGCTGTGGATCAAGAAAATAGGATATTTCCAATTGCAATTGCCAAAAGAAAAAGCTGAT
Source organism: uncultured Bacteroidia bacterium (assembly GCA_903834845.1). Lineage (GTDB taxonomy): Bacteria > Bacteroidota > Bacteroidia > Bacteroidales > Prolixibacteraceae > JAAFHB01. Next base: position 534 of record CAILKW010000280.1, read on the forward strand.
GATTGGATTATTATCCTTGACGAGAGTATAGGGATCGGACAGGAGAAAGTTCTTGTTGTTTTGGGGATTAGGCGAAGCCGTGTCGATTTTTCCAGGCCCTTGATGCTGCAAGACATGGAACCAATTACCGTAAAGTCAAAGGAAAGGTGGACGGGCCAAGATATTGCCAATGAGCTGAAAATAGTCAAGGAAAGGCTTGGGACTATTGTGTATGCCGTTACAGATGGCGGTAGCACCATAAAATATGGACTAAAGGAGGTTGAAATAAAGCAGGTGTACGACATTACCCATGCGATAGCCATTTGCCTGCAAAGGTTGTATGAAAAAGATGAAGACTTTAAGGACTACGCACATAAAGCGGGACAAATGAGGTTTAAACTTTGTTGCAGCAAATATGCCCATTTGATTCCACCTAACCAGCGTTCCAAGTCACGGTTTTTAAATGTTGATACACTCAGCAACTGGGGTATGAACGTATTGCAGGCCCAACAAAACAATGAAATATCTACCGAAGACCGGGCCCAATTGCTATGGGTAAAAGAAAAGGGGTCATTTATTGTTGAAATGGACAACATAATGTCAGCGGTTCAAGAAATATCAATAATATTGAAGAATGAAGGATTAAGCAAGCAAACAAAATCAAGATGCATTTCATTGCTAAGCAGTTGCAAGAATGGTAAATCAAAGATATTCAAGGAATACATGTTGAATTATTTGGCCGAATACACAAAACAAATCAGTCACCGGAAAGAAAAATTATTGTGCTGCTCGGATATTATAGAATCTACGTTTGGAAGATATAAAAATGAATTGTCGAAAAACCCAATGAGTGGCATAACCGATCTGGTACTAATAATTCCTGCCCTAACATCAAGCCTGTCCGGAGAAAGTGTCCGAGCAGCTATTGATAATTGTAGGGTAAAAGACATCGTAGAATGGAAGAAGAATAACCTGTGTAACTCGTTGTTGGCAAAGAGAAAAATGGTGTTTAAAAACTAAATGGGGGGAACTAAAAATTATAATTCAATCCTTTTAATTCACCCCACTCTACGGGGTATTAACCCTGCACGCCGGAAATCAGGTAATTCAGTGCTGTAAGTAATAGAGTGGTTCCAACCTATTGCATGGAGTATTGACCTTGCTGGCCTGAAATCAGGAATCTTATACCAATAATTGTTTGTTGCCAATTGGTTATTACCACTTCGGTTATAAACAATATCCTTTATTACGATTTTTAAAATGTGAAACACAAATC
>CAILKW010000281.1 GCA_903834845.1 uncultured Bacteroidia bacterium
GATTTACGTAACCCGGTAGCTATGCTTGAAAAAGTAAGACAGTTTAACCCCTCGAACAGATTATTTTCTAATACATCTCTGGAAATTAAACCTTTGGCTGGTTTAACTATCAGATCCGACTTTTCAGTTGACATCACAAACAGAAGGAATGAATCTTTTCAAAGGCGTTTTTTGGAACCAGGTAGAACAATTGATCAAAATTACCGGGTAATATCAAACACACTGTACAAAGGATGGATTTGGGAAAATATTGCTACATATTCAAAAGTGATTAACGAAAAACATCAATTATCATTGGTTGGTGGGTTTACTATGAACAAGAGGGTAAATCGTTATAACAGGACTGAAATGCGAAATTATGCCTTCGAAGAGGAGCACCAGACTACTTTCTTAAATGGAGCTGACTGGTCGGTTAAACCGGAGGAAGATATTTGGGAAGAATCATCTGTTTCTGTATTGGGTCGTGGTTCATATTCGTATGCCGACAGATACTTCGCCACCGGCAGTATAAGAAGGGATGCTTCTTCGAAGTTGAGTCCGGGGAATAATTCAGATGTTTTCCCTGCTATGTCGGGGGCATGGAAAATTTCTTCCGAATCGTTTATGAAAAGTATTAAAGAAATCAGTTTCATGAAATTACGTGCAAGCTGGGGTCAGGTTGGAAATATCAATTCTGTAAGACGTTTTATATATGCACCGCCTTATCAATTAACAAGTTGGCCGCTATTCTTAGGGGAAACAGGGGCAAAACAGGCTTATGGTATTTTTCAGCCAACGATTCCAAATCCCAACCTTAAATGGGAGAGAACCGAACAAACGAATCTTGGTTTGGATATTGGCTTATATAAAAATTCAATAAACGTTTCTGTAGATTATTTTGACAAACATACTAAAGATCTGATCGAAGCCATGCCTGTTCCTTCCGTTGCAGGAGTCGCATCTCCTCCCGAATTTAATATCGGTGAAGTTGTTAATAACGGATGGGAGTTTTCTTTATCATACAATAAAAAAGTTGGCGATATAGATCTCAATTTTTCAGGTAATTGCAGTTTCCTCGACAACAACGTTATCAGTATTGGTGCTACTCAGTTTATTGCCCACAGTATTAATGTGAATTCGCTTAATCCATTGCAATCTACAGCTGGACAGCCGTGGTATTCCTATTATCTCATTGACGCTATGGGGATTTTTAATACTCAGGCGGAAATTGATTCTTACATTTGGACCAATCCATCAACTACTGCACAGGCGAAAATCCAACCTTCAGCAAAACCTGGTGACCTTAAATTCAGAGACGCAAACAATGACGGTAAAATAAATGATGGTGACCGTTTGTATATGGGAGCTTATGAAGTACCTGATTTTCGCTACGGGTTTAATTTGGGTGCTCAATGGAAAGGCTTCAGTGTAAATATGATTTTTCAGGGCATAAAGGGTGTAAAGATTTTCAATGGTGTAAAAGCCATGACCTATACCGGAGCTAAAGGCTGGAATATGAGTACAGACGTTTTGGAATCGTTTAACTATAATCCAAATTCCGGTATTCCCCGGCTTGCGGTTGCAGAAGATCCAAACGGAAACTATTCAAAAGTTTCGGACTTTTTCCTTGACAATGGTGACTATCTCAGATTGAAAAATTTGAATATAGCTTATGCTTTACCTAAAAGTATTATAAATAAAATTGGGTTAAAAAACACTTCTTGCCGGGTTTATGTGAATGGAGAAAATTTGCTTACTCTCACAAATTACTCCGGATTTGACCCTGAAGTTGGTAATCTGGGAATTGATGCAGGAAGATACCCTGTTTCACGTATGATTAGCTTAGGCCTTAATGTATCATTCTAATAACATTTTATCATGAAAAAGAGAATTTTTTATATTTCCATTTTTACTTTGATCCTGACTTTTGCGTCATGTGACAAATTTTTGGAGTTTGAACCTTATGGGCAGCCAAACCAGCTTGCTAATATGACAGATGGACAGGCAATGCAATCGGTTTATTCATTGTTTTACTGGCAATATCGCGAAGGCGTTATGGGGCGCGGTTTTATGTGGTATGAGAACTGTAGCGATAATCTTATAACGGGTCGTACACAGGCAGAAGCTCAGAACATTAAAAATTTCATTGATAACGGTTCAAGCGGTCGTGATGTCAGGGATAACTGGCCACAAATGTATCAGACAATCAATTATTCAAACCTGCTGATTAAAGCAGCACCAACTGCAACTAAGCTCTCAGAAAAAGTAAGGAACATTGTTTTGGGTCATGCCTATTTTATGCGTGCATTTTCTTACTTATGGCTCGCACCTTGGTATGGTGACAATGGACCAAATGGAGGTATTCCTATTGTCACAGAAGAAACTCCATTGGAACAAATGGATGTTGTCAGACCAGCATCTGTGATGGAAAACTACAAAATGATTATTGAAGATCTGCAAAAGGCAGCAGATTTACTTCCCTATTTTGATGAAATTCCAAAAACAGACTGGGGTCTGATGCACAAAACAGCAGCTTGGTCCTTAATGGCACGTACAGCTCTTTATGCCGCCCAATATGATAACTCATATTACGCAAAAGTTATTGACTATACTGATCGGGTTATAAATTCAGGCAAACATGCCCTTTTGCCAAATTATGCCGATGTGTTTATGATGAAAAGCAACTGGAGTCCGGAATACATTATGAGTGTGACCAGTACCGAGATAGATGGTGCCAAATTCCCGGGAGTACTATTTCAAAACGGAGGGTTTGGATACTACAATACATGGGGCTATTTTCAACCTACGCTCGAATTGTATAATGCCTACGAAAAAGGAGATAAGAGATTAAAAGCTACCATAACTGCACCCGGCGATACTCTTCAGTTTATTGGCAAACAAATTATATGGGCAGTAAACCCTTCTTCTGTTTCAAGTCCATCGGCTTTGACTTTCTGCAAATATCTCGAACCATTCAGAGCAGCTGACGCTGTCGGTAAAACAGTCAATCCAAACAGTGATAATGGCACAACTGACCTGAGCATACCGTTAGTCCGTTATTCTGATGTATTGCTTATGAAAGCCGAAGCTCTCATCTGGCAGGGTAAAAATGGTGATGTACCATACAACATGGTTAGGGTTAGGGCAGGTCTTTCGCCAAAGGTAAATGCAACAAAAACCGATTTGAAAAACGAAAGACGTTGCGAATTTGCCCTTGAATACGGTGCTTGGCGTCACCTCGACCTCGTACGCTGGGGTGATGCTAAAGATGTTTACGCTAAATCGTTGCATGGATATAAAGTTAATCTTGCCGCAGGTAAAGTTGCATCACTTGATGTTATTGAAGTTTGGCCGACTCGTACTTTCGATCCATCGAAACATCATGTTTTTGCAATCCCTACAAGAGAAATTGCCAAAGGAGTAAACCTGAAGCAAAATCTGGGTTATTAGTTCATAGAAGTGGCTTTCGTTCTGTGCACTAAAATGTTCTGTAGTTTATGGACTACTTTTATCATCTCTTCTTTAAAATTGTGTATTCACTACAAGAGCCGGTTATCCGGCTCTTGTTTTTAATTAGATTTGAAATTTATAGTTTCCATATATGGAATTATTATTAATTCAAACACATTATACTGTTGATATTTAATTACTTAATATTAGAAATTTATTACTGGGCAAGTTTCGTTGTTCTTGATGTATTATAATACGACATCAAAGAGTCGAAAGATGGTCAAATCTTAAATCAAATGACTTACTTTTATCTTCTTGTATTTTTTGCCCATGCCTAATGTAATGGCAGTAGGGTTTTTGATGATCAGTTCACCTTTCAGCAAACCGGAAATGGCTTGTTTGATTTCCTGAAATTCATTTCCTGAAACTCCAAACAGGTCTTTAATGACCCCATCGTTGATGGATTGCTGTTTCATAATCAATGGATATTGAGTCACTGAGTCAGTCACTTATAATTCAATATAGCTTGCCAAAACAAAAAAAATGTTCTTTAATCATAGGTATAAAATGCATGATCAGGGTTGCCATTTATTTCCATTCCCTCCTTGATTACCGGAAAAACCGGTTGCCTTCCATTTTGTTTATTGAAGTTCTTTCATAAAAACCTCGATCCTGCGGTTACGATAATGGCGGGCGTTCACCCTTCTTTGCTGAATTTCTGCATTTTGATTAGTAGCAATTGTTTGAATAGTGATGTAGCTGAATTTACTGATTAACCAGATTTTCCGGGTCATTTATGTTTTTAGTGTTATAAATCTGGTGGAGCAACATCAAAACTTTGGGTGCTGCACCATTATTCTGTAAATCCCTTAATCCCTTAATCCTGTAAATCTTGCTCCAGACATTTTATCCTGTGTTCCAGACATTATTCTCTTTCCCTCAACCTATTATAATATAAGTAATTGTATAAATAAGGTTGTCTGGATTAAGTTGTATAGGATTACGGGATTACAGCGAAAAAAAATCAAACGAGAGAAAAATCATTCCTCCGCTGCTTTTCATACATTTTTGCTAACACTTTAACATCAAAGTACATTCCGTAAATTATTCAACAATAATCTACTTAATTCTTTCATAAAAAATCTTGAATTTCAGTTTATTATTCTTTCTTTTGTTATTGAAAAACAAGCATAAATGTATAGGGGATTATTAAGGTAATTTTGAATCATAACAATCAAAAACTATCACTTACACAATAAAGAATATGAAGAACTCAGCATTACTCATCATAATGACGGGACTTACAACACTATCAATTGTTTCGGGATGCGAAAAAGAAGATAAATTGAATGCTTCCTACCCCTATTATGAAGTTTTAAAACAAATTACGCAAAATAATACTGCCAATTTCAGCACGGGTTTTAATTCGCTGCTGGATTCCATGTTGGTTGACAGTACAGGCAGGGCACTTTTCTGTCAGACTTTTTTGAAGAATGCACGTTTCATGGATGATGGTAGCGGTTACCTTTTTATCCAATCATTATCAGGTTATACAATAGCTCATCCACAACAACCGGAAATGCAGGGTACTAATTCATTGAATCAGACTGATGCAAACGGGAATTATATCGTCAGAAAGATGATTGACATCGTCAGGCACACCGGATTCGGGTATTTGAAGTATAACTATTTGAACCCCTCAAGTGGAGGTGTTGAAAGTAAAACCACATTTGTTACGGCTATCCCAAACAGCAACTGGTATGCAGGTTCGGGTTTTTATTACGAAGGAAATGAACCGTATTTCAGCAATTACGAAAAGAGTGAAAAAGAAGTTGTAGAGGCTGTTAATTTTATGGGCAAAGGAATAGCTGCCATTTTGCCCACTTTAAAAAATGATTCGTTGGGCAGGGTACAGTGGATGCGCAAGTTTCTCAGAAACATCAGGTACTTTGAAGACCGGAGTGGTTATTTTTTTGTTCTCGACTATCGGGGATATAATGTGGTTCAGCCACCTGAACCTTCACGCGAAGGAAACTACCAATGGAATATGCAGGATTCAAGGGGAAACTATCTGATGAGGGGACTCATTGCAAAAGCTCAGGCAGGCGGAGGGTTCTATTCATATTATTGGATGGATTATCAAACCAATACTGAAAAACTGAAGAATGCCTATGTCATTTCTGTTCCCGGGTACACCTATCTTATCGGAAGTGGTGTTTATTATCCGGATTAAGAGGTTTAAATGCGAAAAGGATCAAAAAATCAAACTGATTACAAATACTTTAGAATACCGAGTTGTAACTGGCAGTATATTTTATTAGATAAAATACGTTTCAAAGTTTCTGCACCCAATAAACTTTGGTGTTAACTGTCAGAAGATTGCTCCGAATTCGGCAAAAAAAAACTTACAGACAAACCATTATTACAATTTTTTGAATAGTTTACCTTATAATAGAATCGGCTCGTGCGAGTAAATCAGCAGGAATAATCCAATTACCTTTAACTATTTTTCGTACAGAGTCATTAATAAAAAGTTTCTCAGGCACAATGTTTTTTATTTCTATCTTATTAGTTGGTAAACCATTAATAAGCGCGACAACCATATCGCCTGCTGTCTGTCCTACCTCAAAATAGTTGGCTCCCAAATTTGCCATTGCTCCCTTAAAGACGTGTTTTGGATTGTTTGAAAACACAGGAATCCCGGTTTTTGAGGCAGCTCCAATATACATCTCCATCGCCGACTCTACAACATTATCACCTCCTATCCAAAGTGCGTCAACACCCTGGGAACTCACAGCTAATGCTGCTTCAAAAACCTGCGAAACTGTCTCAACACTTTTCTCTACCAATTCTATCCCAAGTTCGCGACAAATAACCCGTGCCTTTTTTACACATGCTTCCGAACAGGTTTCACTTGTACACCACACCACACCAACCTTTTTCAGGTCAGGATTCATCAACCGAGCTATTCTGAAAATTCGTTCAACCGGTTGAAAAGAACCTATTCCAACAAGGTGAGCCGGATGCTCGTTAACACCCGTACCTGTAATCCCTACACCTGAAACAACGGGATCGGTAACTGCGCAAAATACATGCAGCACCTCCCCATTCTTATTGGCATTTGCCATTATCTGTAGCGCAGGTGTGCTTATTGAAACCACCATATCGAATTTTTCACCTACAATATTGCGGGCTATCATATTACCCGTTGCCATATCTCCTTCAGCGGAATACTTTTTTATTTCAATAAGTCCGTCTGAATATTTTTTAGTTGAATAGATTTTTTTTAACAAACCGGTTTCAGTCTCTACCAATATCTGATTTGAATTGAACCTGAAAACTGCAATCCGCATTATTTTTATGTTTCGCGACTCGCCTTTCCGGTTTTGCAAATCAGAGAGGAGCAAAATGGCGCTTACCGCGATCAGAAACAACAAAGGAAGGATAAAATGTTTCATATCCAAGAAAAGTTTAATTTAAACATAATTGATAGTCAGTAATTCAGCCACTCCGGTATCAATTTGATCTTTTCGCCGAAGCTCATCAAATAGAGAAAGTAAGTCATTTACTTTAAGTCTTTTTTTCTCTTCGCCTCTGAAATCGAATTTAATCTTCCCCTGATGCATCATAATAATTCTATCACCTAGATTAACAGCCTGCTGCATTGAATGAGTGACCATAAGCGTAGTGAGTTTACCTTCTGAGACAATTTTTTCAGTCAGCTCTATAACTTTGCCTGCAGTTTTAGGGTCAAGCGCTGCAGTATGTTCATCAAGTAAGAGAAGATCAGGTTTTATCCAACTCGACATAAGAAGTGTCAATGCTTGCCTCTGTCCACCCGACAGTTTTCCAATTGGGGAATCGAGTCGTTCTTCCAATCCCATATTCAAAGCTTTAACCCTGTCTTTAAGTTCACGAACTACAGAAGCAGTTAATCCCCAGCCAAGTCCGCGTTTCTTACCTCGTTTAGCAGCAAGCGCAAGATTTTCGCCGATTGACATATTAGGTGCTGTTCCACTGAATGGATTTTGAAAAACCCTTCCTATCTGACAGGCTCGTTTATATTCAGGCCAACGGGTAATATTACGTCCGTTAAGGGTAATGACGCCTGAATCAGTTAAAAAGGTTCCAGCTACTGCATTCAATAAGGTTGATTTCCCGGAACCATTTGTTCCCAATACACACACAAAGCTGCCATCCTCGATTGAAAGGCTCACATCCTGCAATGCATTCACCTCATTTAGGGTTCCTGCATTAAAAGTTTTATATAGATTTGATACTTCTAACATCTTAGTTATCTGATTAGTTTGAATTTTTTGGTTTGCTTCAAAAAGCCTGGTAATACCAAGGCAAGAAATACAAATGCAGCTGTTATCAGCTTCAGATCGTTAGGATTCATACCCCAACGAAGGGCAATGGCAACCAGAAGCCGAAAAAGTACAGCACCGATAACTGCTCCGACAATAACGAGCCCTAGACTATTATTACTGATCAAAGCTTCTCCGATAATAACACTGGCGAGTCCCCAAACCATCATGCCAATTCCCATTTGCACATCTGCAAAACCCTGAAATTGTGCTAACATTGAACCTGCAAGAGCAATAAAACCGTTTGAAAGAGCAACACCAAAAATGATCATAACTTTTGTATTAACACCGAGTGCTCTAATCATTTGATCATTATCGCCGGTTGCACGCATTGCAGTGCCTATATTGGTTCGAAAAAACCATAGCAAAAGAAGACTTACGGCTACAATTATCAAAAGGCAAAAGAAGAGTGTCCAGAGATCCTTTGCGGGAACGCTCCATCCAATAAGGTTGAATACCATGTCTTTGCCTGACATTGATATTGAGAAATTCTCAAACCAGGTAAAGAGGGTTTTCTGTGAAAGAAGAGGTACATTGCTTTTGCCCATCACATGCAAGTTGACCGAATAGAGGGCAGTCATTACTAAAATTCCTGAAAGCAGTGGGTTTATTTTAAATCTTGTATGGATTAGTCCGGTTGCTGCTCCTGCAAGAAGCCCTCCGGCAAAAGCCAGAATTGTAGCTCCAACAGGGTTTACTCCAACAACAATTAAAGAAGCTGTGATTGCAGCTCCGAAAGTAAAAGAACCCTCAGCTGTGATATCCGGAAAATCGAAAATCCTGAAACTGATAAATATTCCAAGGGCAAGTAGCGCAAGTATTAGTCCAATGGTGATTGATCCGATTAATAGTGTCATTGACTGATGATTTAAATGATTAATTGAATTTTCCGATCCAGACAACTCCTTGTTTAAAAGTACTCTCACCTATTCCGGCAATTTCGCGGGTATCGTGAATCAAGTGCAATACATCCTGAACGATGCTGCTTTCAAGTAGTTGAAGAACTAATTTGCCTGCTGAAGTTTCCTTTTTTGACAATGTTTGAAAAGGAAAAACTGCTGTATGAGTATGAATATATGATGATGACTTCGGTTCAACAGGACGGAGAAATGATTTTAATGGCTCGACAGGATCCTTGGAATAGAACCCCAAAGAAACTGTTAACATTCTTGAGTATGCAGGTTCTGTTGTAAAATTCACATTCTCCCGAATTCCAGGAAATTCGAAAACTTTCTTCCCGTCAACGGGCGGAGTGCTTAGGCTAACACCAACCAATCCTCCACTCTCAGCAATCACAAGAAACACAAATTGTTTTTGTTCCGAAATCTGTTGCAACCCTTTCACAAGATCACTGAGTGAAATGGATAAACTGGAATCCATCGGTTCAAATGCTATTCGGTTCGAAAAATTTCCTTCGGCGAGTAATGATGAAAGTGAATTGATTTCAGGCTCGAGCCTACCGGTTTTTATTGCATAATCGGGAATACGCGACCCATCTGAAGGTTTATAAACCAATGCCTCACCGATGGTAAGAAATTCACCATATCGGCTTTTGCAATCATCAAAGCCCTCTCCTATCGCTCCAATGCCGAGGCCATAACGATTGGCTGCCACTTTAATTTTCATATTGTCATTGGCAGTAAAACCTGAAATAAGGGCTAATCCGGGATTTCCTACACAATTAACTGTCATTTTATCGTTTGATATTACTTCATTATCAAAACGATATTTGCTAATCTCGAAAAATTGACATACAGCTTTTTCTGCAGGAGAAATATCAGGTATTCCTTCAGTGAGCATATTGATCATTCCGATCATGCTAAGTACTTCGGCTACCTGATTTGATAAAGCTTCTAAGACAAACAAGCCACCTATTTTTTTTATTTTTTTATATTGACTTACCAGAATTCGAATACCGGCAGAACTAAGATACTGCACACCCGACATGTTCAAAATCAGGCGGTGAGAACCCTCCCTGACAAGGCCGTTCAGGTAGTCGTCAAGATGTCCTGCCCAACTGGCATCGAGCCTCCCTTCCAGAAAGACCCGCTGTTCTTTGCCTGGAATATCTTTTCGTATATCCAATTTATTGTCCATACTTATGCTGATTTAATTGTTATTTTATACTTCTTTTTAATTGCGGAAAAGTTGTAAATATTTGATCCGGAACATGGATTTTGAATTGCTGAGCTGTTTCCACATTAATAATATAATTTGTTTTACTCACAAAACGGTATGGTATGCTGGCAGGGTTTTTCCCTGATAGCACATCAATTCCCATAATGGCGGCTTCATAACCTGCCTGAAAATAATCGCGTGCACAAACTGCTATAGCACCTTGTTTCACCAAATTACTTACAAAACCATAATATGGAATTTTACTGTCATTAGATACTTTCAGGATAGCGGAACCTGCACTGCCAATAAGATTATCAGAAATCTGACAAAAAGCTTCTATCCTTTGCGCAACAAGAGTAGTTGCAGCATCGAGCACGTCAGTGGCTGTACTGGCAGGAACGGATATAAGTTCAATTCCCATCTTTTTTGCTGCCTCTGACAATCGGTTATTATATGAAACAGAATTAATTTCAGCGGGAGTAAAAACAGTTCCTACTTTTTTTATTGTAGGATGAAGATAACGAACAAGATTAAGCAGTCCTTCAAAATCGCTCATTGTTGAAATACCACATACATTCGGCAGGTGATCTTCGAATGATTTTCCCAAACCGGCAACAATTGGATCGCCAACATTTGTAAAAACAATCTTTGTATCGGGTAATTTTTTTACCAACATCTGAGCAGTAGGCGTAGAGGCAGCAAAAACCAGATTATATGTTTCATTACTAATGGATCCTGCAATACTGTTTAATGTAGAAATATCACCTTGGGAATTAAATACTTTGAGTGTGAAATCAACTCCTTCTTTGAGTTTTTTATCTTCAAAAGCTTTACGCAAACCTTTTTCACAATCTTCAGAAATGGGACTGTCGAGATAGTGCACAAATGCAAGTTTGAATTTGGCTCCTGTTGGCAGGGAATTTCCGGTAGTCCTGTATTTCTCCGGAATTGTAAGATTAAGACTTTTTACCTTTTCTTCATCAATAGCAATTGATTCATTCACGTAGTTTTCAATAGGTATTTTTGCAGGCGATGCTCCGTTCAAAAGCCGACCAATAAGATCACCGCTGTGGTAACCCACGCTTTTCCACCCTATGCCAATGGCCGCAAAAGCACCTTTACCCACAAAAGGAAGGTCATTAACTATCAATGGAATAGATTGTTTATTACAAATACCTGCAATAGCATCGAATGCCTGAAGTGCAGTGTTGTCGCCCGAAACATAAAGGGCATCAATGCCTTTGCTTGCAATAACCTGAGCTGCCTGAAACACTTCAGAAGAATTTACAACAGGCATCTCCACAAGTTTAAAACCTTGTTTTTCTGCTATTTCGCGCATTACACTAACAACTTTTCGTGAGTTTGCCTCAGAGGTGTTATAAATGGTTCCGATTTTTTTCGTTCCTGGAATTGTCTCAAGGATAAACTGAATAGTTTTTTCGACAGGAGGAAACGAACCAATTCCGGTAATATTGGGATTATGATCTTCGCGGCTTATTCCTGCACCTGCGGCAATCGGATCATAACAGTAAGTAAAGGCAACCGGATGTTTTTTGATTGCTGCCAATGCAGCCGTAACACAGGGTGTGGAAGTGACCATAACAAGATCGAGAGCCTCATTATCCATATTAAGAAGGATAGGAGCGATATTTCCAATCTCGCCATTTGAATGAGATTCTTTAATAATCAAATTGTTGTCACGTACAAAACCCAATTCTTTCATTCGTTGCCAGAGACCTTCAAGTAATTCGTCATGCGAAGCCTCGGGCGCAAAATAGCATAGTCCCATAGCATATTTTTTACCTGGAATAGCTTCTGATTGAGATTGATTAACAGATCGTTGAGCACTTTTATTCTTGTTTCTGTTCTCCAGATCAGATAAAAGCAAAATTGCCGAAACAATAATTAGTGCTAATATCCCACGCGAAAATGATTTCATTTTAAACTGTTTTAAATACCTGATGGTGTTTGATATTTGTAGATTAAACTAATAACGCAACTTAAATTCCAAAATTAGGTAATAATAATTGAATAGTATGCTTGAACTATATATATTTTTTTGACTAAAATAAATTTAAGCAGACCTTTATTTTATTTGATGTGGTTAAATCTTATCCTCAATAAGAATAAGCTTAAACTGACCTGTTTTGTATTGTTCTTTAAAATCAGATGCCATATCTTCTTGTAGCTTAATCACTTGTTTTAACGGAGTATCCATTGCAAATATCATCTCCACTTCCACTACAAAATCGTTACCTTTTGTTGCAGTAAATATATTTCGGATATTCTTATACTCCGAAAAGTGCTTAGAAAGAATATTGAGAATACACAACTGTTCTTTTTCATCAAGCGGATAATCCGAAAGTGACTTGAAATCCTTGTAAATCTGTGATACATAGATATAACTTCCAAACACAGCAAAACTAAAAGCCAATACTTTATCAAGGCAGAAATGATAGTTTTCATTCTTTACACTAAGCAACCATAGAATGATTACCAGAATAAACGAAAAAAAATTCCTGATTGTGCCGACCTTTGCATCTTTGGAAAGGATCATAAGTATAGGACTATTATCGAATTTCAGCCCTTTTTTAGAAATCAAATAAATTACTAATTGTGTCGAAAAAGCAACCAGCAAGGTAAAAGGAATTGTTACAAAATTCTTTAGCTGGTGCTCACCATTTATAATGCTGCCAATTGCTGAGGCAACTGCAATAACCACACTTATAAGCATGACAAAGGCGATTACCATTGCGTTAAAATTTTCCAGTCTGTTTGTACCATAAGAAAATTTGGAATTGCTCCCTTTCAATTTTTGTCTGATAACAAGTATCGTTAAAATACTACAAATTATTCCGGATATACTGATGAAAACGGAATACAGTAATGCGGCCGAGTTTGTATAATAAAAGTAAAAAACACTTACCATAAGGGTGATTAAATTCCCTAAAATTGCGGCATTTGCAGTTAACCGTGTATATTTCATTAATAGTAGCTAATTAATTATGTGGGTTGCCTTGTTCAAAACTTTTTCAGGAACTGCAAGGCCTTGTTCTGTGCAGGCTTTTCGGTTGATGGTAAGATCGTACTTTGTTACCCGTTCAATCCGATTTGAGGTTGAAGCTCTGCCTCTAAGTATGTCAACGGCTTTAATACCAGATTGATAACCCCATAGGTCGTAGTTGGCACCGAATCCAATGGCAGCACCCTTCTCTGCCTGCAACGGGTCGGATACGAAAAGTGGGATTTTTTGCTCTGATGCCAATTTAGACAAAACCTGCAACCCAAGATAAACTGTATTGTCGGCTGCAGCTACTAAAGCGTCAATGCGTTGGCCAACAAGATATTGCCCAGCTTGAAAAATATCATTCGAACTGGTAACAGATGCAGTTATTAGTGTAATACCACGGTCGGAAAATGCCTTGCTTAGTACTTCCACTGAATAAACAGCATTAGGTTCTGCATTATTATAAGGTATTCCAATTCGTCTCAGGTTCGGAATACAATCCAAGATAAGACCAACAAATTCATCTGCCCTTAGAAGATCATAAACTCCGAAAAGATTATCAGGAATTGCTTTTAGTCCAACCTGTTCAGGACCGGTTGCCACCGTGAAAACAATAGGAGTATTACGTATGATCTGTGCGGCAGCAATCATACAAGGTGTACTATTGGTTACAATCAAATCTACATTTTGCGACTGAAAAGATTGAAGGATCATGTTGATCATCGAAAAATCGCCTTGTGCGTTATTATCCAAGACTTTGATGTTCTCTCCGTTTACAAAACCTGAATCATTTAAGGCACGAAAAACACCTTCTTTGGCTACATCAAGAACCGGATCCTGTGTGATCTGAACATATCCGATTGTAATTTTCTTAGATCCTGAATTACACGCAAATAGCAGAACTATTACAAATAAACTAAATACAAAAATTGATTTTTTCATTTTATTTATTTTACTTTACAGAGGTAGCCTTTTCAAAATTAAATCAGACAACTTTGTCATTAAGTATTAACAGATATAATTCAATCCACGTTTACTTGACAATAAAATAGTTAAATCTTACACCAAAGGACATAATAGTTTGACTGGATACAGGACTAAAGTTTTTCCTAATATTGTAACTGACAAATGGTTCTAAAGCTACAGATTGTGTGAGGAAAACATCAAATCCTGCACTGAAATCCAGAGTGTAACCATATTCCGTTTCGTTTATAATCTTTTCATAAACCACCGATGAACTTACAAAAGGGATTATTTTTTCAGTCCTGAAATAGTATTTAATGTTAGGACCAAAACCGATACTTTTTTGACTACTTTTATCATCCTCAGTGCCAAGCCATTGATATTCCATATATTTAAGAGAAATAAGGCCACCTACTAAAAGATTATTGATTACAAAATACGAATACTGTGGAGAAAGCTCAATTTTTAAAGCTCTATCATTAAAATAATCGTTTTTACTCTGAGTCTTTTCAAAGCTAAAGCCTCCGGCGAGTTGATAGTTACCTTTATCAAGAACTGATTGCCCAAAACTCATTGTTGATAAGAAGAACAGAAAAAGTACAAAAACAAATTTCATAGATGCTAATTTTAAATAATAAAAAATATTTTGCAAGATTATTCTTTCACCTGTTCATTCAGTTTCCATTCAAAACCCTCCTTAGTATCTTTAATTTCAAATCCCAATTCGGTAAGACTTTTTCGGATTTTATCAGATGTTGCCCAATCCTTATTCTTTTTTGCATCAATACGAAGATTTAATAATAAGTTGACTACATTTTCCAAAACGCCATTTTTTGAAGATTCAATATTAGAGTTTTCAACCCTAAATCCTAATATATCGAACACAAAATCAGCATAGAGCTTTTTTAACAGCAAAAGGTCATCAATATTTATTGACGCTTTTCCATCATTGACAGAATTAATCATTTTAACCCCCTCGAACAAATGAGCAATCAGTATAGGTGTATTCATATCGTCATTCATTGCAGCAAAGAATTTTTCACTCAATCCGACAACATCTATTGTTGATTGCAAACCCGGTTGAAGCCCATCCAGAAGAGCAATTGTAGTAAACAACCTTTCCAACCCTTTCTCTGCTGCCTTTAGTGCTTCGTTTGAAAAATCGAGTGGACTCCTGTAATGAGCCTGAAGAATAAAAAACCGAATACATATTGGCGAATAAGCCTTCTCAAGCAAGTGATGCCTTCCCGAAAAAAGCTCATCGAGGGTAATAAAATTACCGAGCGACTTGCCCATTTTCTGGCCGTTAATCGTAATCAGGTTATTGTGCATCCAATAGTGAACAGGGTCGTGTCCAAAACAGGCTACACCCTGTGCAATCTCAGCTTCGTGGTGCGGAAAAAGTAAATCAAGCCCTCCTCCGTGAATGTCAAACGGTTCGCCCAGATATTTAGTACTCATTGCAGTACATTCAGTATGCCAGCCTGGAAATCCTTCTCCCCAGGGAGATGGCCACCTCATGATATGCTCTGTAGAAGCTTTTTTCCATAAGGCAAAGTCAAGTCCCGACCTTTTCTCACTCTGACCATCAAGATCGCGTGTATTTGAGTACAAATCTTCAATTTTTCGACCTGAAAGTTTCCCATAACGATGTATTGACGCATACTTCTCAACATCAAAATATACCGAACCATTAATTTCATAAGCAAATCCCAATTGAATCATTTTCTCTACAACAATGATCTGCTCAATAATATGACCAGATGCAGTTGGTTCAATACTTGGAGGTAAAACATTTAGCTGCAACATATTCCGGCGGTAACTATTAGTATAAAGCTGAACAATCTCCATGGGTTCGAGTTCTTCTACTTTAGCTTTACGTGAAATTTTATCTTCACCTTCATCAGCATCATTCACAAGATGACCGACATCGGTAATATTTCGGATATACCGCACCTTGTAACCCAGATGTTTAAGATATCTGAACAATAAATCGAATGTGATAGCAGGTCGTGAATGACCCAGATGAGCTTCACCGTAAACAGTCGGCCCACAAACATACATTCCAACATGACCAGGGTTTATAGGCTCGAAAATCTCTTTTTTTCGGCTCAAAGTATTGTAAATAATAAAATCGCTCATTCCTTTCGTTTTTTAAACTGAACGACAAAAATAAAAAAATAAAAACTCTTTATCGTTTAGTACAACAATTACCTTAAAGTTATTGAAAGCTACTTTAATTCTTTTGTTTGATATTACAACCTTTCTTATATTTGACGAAAAAAGAAATGATAACTATGAAGAACTATTTAAGATTTGTTTTTGTACTAATAACCATGTTGTTAGCATCAAATGTCAATGCCCAGACCAAAGTTGAAAAACGTCCGGTGGTGTTGATAAAAACAGATTTCGGTGATATGAAGGTCGAACTCTATAACGAAACACCTAAACACCGAGACAATTTTCTCAAACTCGTAAATGAAGGCTTCTATAATGGCCTCCTTTTCCACAGAGTAATAAAAGAATTTATGATTCAAGGTGGTGATCCAACATCGCGTAATGCCAAACCTGATCAGCAACTTGGTGGCGGTGGACCAGAGAATAAAATTGATAACGAAATCAATGCACAGTTCTTACATAAAAAAGGAGCATTGGCAGCCGCAAGGGCGGGTGATCAGGTTAACCCTGAAAAAAAATCTTCAGGTTCGCAATTCTATATTGTTCAGGGAGTAGTATTTCCTGCTAACAATATTGCAGCACTCGAAACAAAGGGAAATGAAAAGCTTGCACAAAGTTACATGCGGCAGTTGGCGCAAACTAAAAACGACTCTTTAAAGATCTACAAACAAACGGGTAACCAAGCTGCATTAACTTCTTTGATTGGTCGTTTACAAAATGAAGCAATGGCTATGGTTGCAAAAACTCCTTTCAAATTAACTGAAGAGCAAAAGAAAGTTTATACAACTGTTGGCGGAACCCCACATCTCGACGGAGGCTACACCGTTTTTGGTGAAGTAATTGAAGGTCTCTCTGTTATTGACTCAATTGCAGCACAGCCAAAAGGCACTAACGATCGCCCGGTAAAGGATGTAAAAATGGAAATCAAGGTTATAAAGGAGTAATTGCAGAGACAGGGAGATTAAAACAGGTAGCGACGAGGTAAATGATTAATCATTTTTTTGGCATCATATTCAGGAAAAGTTCGGCTATTAACAGATCTTCAGGAAAAGTAATTTTGATGTTTTCGCGGTTACCCATAACAAGCTCTACACAATTCCCCGAACTTTCAAAAACCGAAGCATCATCTGTAAATTCGGGTTTCCACGGTTGATTGTAGCTGTTTTTCAGAATTGCAGACATAAAAACCTGTGGAGTTTGTACCATAAAATATTCCGAACGACAAACTGGAACCGATTGACTCATACTCCCTTTTCGCACTGATTCGCTAACAGGTAAAACAGGTATGGCTGAACCATTCTCCGCGGCGCATCCGAAACAACGTTCAAGCGTTTGGTGGCTTACAAGAGGACGTACCCCATCATGAATAGCAATCAGTTCACAATTTGCAGCTATTGTTAGTCCGTTTTTGACAGATTGGAATCGTGTGTCGCCACCGGCAATTACCTGATGATGAACACTGAAACTATATTTTTGACATAACTCATTCCAACTTTCGATTTCGTTGCCGGGAAGAACAAGTATTAACTGTAGAGTCGGATCAAAAGTGTAAAAATTGCGAATAGTATGCATTAATATCGGAATACCCTCTATTTCAAGAAATTGCTTAGGGATATCACTTCCCATACGTGAACCACTGCCACCGGCAACAATAATACAACAATTTCTCATTTACAGACTGTTATTATTTTTTTACAAAAATAGATAAGCAATTGGATGTTTTTTAATCTATTTCCGGTATTTTTGAATTCGCTCAAAAGGATTCTTTTATTCCTACCGGACACTATAATATGTTTCAATCATGGATGAAGATTCCAATTGGCAGATTAAATATTGTTATTTATTGTATTTGCTAAATTATTCTATTAATAATGAAAGAGATACTCGATTTTCTTAAAGAACTTGAGGCGAATAATTCGCGCGAATGGTTCGACCGGAACAAAGATCGGTATGATGTTACACGCAAAAAATTTCTCGCTATAACAGAGACATTGATTCATGAAATCAGGCAATTTGATGAAGAGATTCCTGCTTTGAATCCAAAAGATTGCGTATTCAGGATTTTTCGTGATGTTCGATTTTCAAAAGACAAACTACCTTTTAAATCGAATTACGGATGCTTTATGGCACGTGGCGGAAAAAAATCAGGTTTTGCAGGTTATTACCTTCATGTTCAACCTGGCGAGTGTTTCCTTTCGGGTGGGATTTATATGCCTCTTCCCGAGCATCTTCAAGCCATCAGACAAGAAATTTATTATCATCCTCTAAAATATATTGAATTAATTGAAAACAAAGAGTTTAAGGCAATCTACACTTTGGATTATTTCGATAAACTTAAAACTGCTCCAAAAGGTTACCCCAAAGATTGGGAACATATCGAACTGATAAAGAATCGTAGTTATGCAGTTGGACACCGACTTGAGGAAGAGGAGTTATTTAGTTCGGATTTTCTTGAAAAAGCAATTGAACTGTTTAAAATAATACAACCATTTAACACCTACCTGAATAAGGCTGTCGATGAAAATATAAACACCTGATTTTAAAAAAATTCTAAAAATTGCTATATTTCTCTCTTTATAAATGTATTAGGAGAGTTGTATTGTTTTTGAAAACGAGTTTCCAGTTCGTCTAAAATGTCAGTTGGGTTAGTCAAAGGCATCTGTTTATCATATAGACTATAACCAAGAAGTTTCGATTTTTTTATTTTTCCAATTTCGGACAATTTCGTTCTATCTATTATTTCAACAATTCTTCCTTCAGAGTCAATTATATTTACTTTTGGGACGAATACTCCTTTCCGTCCAATAAATTCGTCCATGCTTTTTATGGCATTGTCAAACTCATCCTGCGTAACAGTACAAAGAGCTTCGTATTTACCCAAATTTTTACCATCCCAAGTAATGGCATTTTCGTATCTTTGAGACGTATTGCCTTCAATATTTGATTCTGAATTATATCTATCGTACCCAGATGGCATTAAGAGAATTTTCCCTCCGCCACCCCCAATATTGGATGCATAAATCGGAATTGCAACACCCGAAATCCAACCACGTAAATTTTGCATAAGAATTTTTCCAATTTGAATTGGAGTAATAAAATGAACCAAGCCCTTTTCTTTATGGCATTGCAACAAATAGTAAGGATGAACACCAATCCAAAACATTCTTCTGAACGTTTCAGCAAGTGTTTTAAAATTATCATTTACATGATTTAGTAATACAGTCTGATTTCTGATAGTAAAACCGTGATTACAAATCTTTTTGACGGCAATCGCCAAATCAGTAGTTATCTCCTGATAATGATTTATATGAGTCATAAAATATACATATTTTAAAACTCCATCAGTGTATTTATTTGCTGAAAGACTTATCAATTCCAACAGTTCATCAGTTATTCCCATAGGCAAAACAACAGGAACCCTTGTGGCAATCCGTATTACTTTAAGATGTGTTATTTTGCTCAATTCTTCAAGGACATATTGCAACCGCTTTCTACCTATCATTAAGGCGTCCCCACCAGTAACAAGAACTTCGTCAATATTTTTGTTGTAACCAATGTAAAACAGTCCCCTTTGCAATTCAATTTCAATAATATTTGTTGATCCATCGAAGGATTTTGATCTTTGTCAGTGAACACAATAAGACGCACACCTTGAAGATTCTGCTACAAGGAATACAACTCTGTTAGGATAACGTTGGTAAGCA
>CAILKW010000282.1 GCA_903834845.1 uncultured Bacteroidia bacterium
AACAAATAAACTGCAAAAACTATGATCAATATCCCTATTCCCTGTGAACAACTTAGCAAAATTTTCTTTGCCCCAAAGAATGGTTCATCATAAGCTTTTGGAGGACGACTCATTACATTAAGTTCCTCTTTTTCGGCTTCAAAAATTATTGAACATGACGGATCTATGATCAATTCGAGAAAAACAATATGAATAGGCCACAAAATTAAAGGTAGATCTGCGAAAAAAACCGGAATCAGTGATAGTCCTGCAATTGGCACATGAATGGCAAAAATATATCCTAATGCCTTTTGAAGGTTATCGAATATACGCCGTCCCATCCGGGCAGCTCCAACAATTGACGCAAAATTATCGTCCATAAGTACAAGTGAAGCAGCTTCGCGAGCCACATCAGTACCCTTTTCTCCCATTGCAATTCCAATGTTAGCCGCTTTCAGAGCGGGAGCATCGTTCACCCCATCGCCGGTCATTGCCACAATCTCGTTATTGCGTTTAAGGGCATTTACAATTTTAAGTTTCTGTTCAGGAACAACACGCGCAAAGATGTTTACTGTTTTTATTTTTTCGGCTAAGTCAGTTTCTGTCAACTCCTCTAATTGAGGTCCGGTAATAACCGATTCGCAATTTTTCAATCCTATTTCACGACCGATATTGATTGCCGTAGCAGGATAGTCGCCGGTAATCATTATTACGCGGATTCCAGCCTGATAACACTCCGATACGGCAAGTGGAACGTTTTCGCGTACAGGATCAGACAGACCGATCAGGCCGACAAAACTGAAATTAAAATCATGTTGAATATCTGGTAAACTTGTTTCATCCCAGGTATCAGTAGCCACTCCAAGTACCCTTAAACCACTTGAGGCCAACGTTTCTATTGCAAGTGCCAATTCTAATTTACGTTCTACAGAAAGGTGACAAAGATCAAAAATTGCCTCCGGAGCCCCTTTGGCAGCTATTGTCATGATATTTGTTTTTGAATCATAAAAGACCCGTGACATAGCAAGTAATTCTTTTGAAAGAGGATACTCCTTAATCATCTCCCAATCAGAATGGAGTTGATCTGTATCTTTCAGATATTTATCACCGACCACGGTAATTGCTTTTTCCATTGGGTCGAATGGATTAATCTGGCTCGACAAAATTCCAAATTCAATAATATCGTGAAACTCTTCAGGAAATGTACTGTCAGCATTTACAGTCATAAATTCTTTCCCGTTGAAAAGGCGGGCCACGGTCATTTTATTCTTTGTCAGAGTTCCTGTTTTGTCGGTACACAAAACGGTTGTTGAACCCAGTGTTTCCACAGCGGCGGGTTTTCGTGTTAATACATTTCGCTTCGAGATACGCCATGCACCAAGTGCAAGAAAAATGGTTAATACAACTGGAAATTCTTCAGGTAACATGGCCATTGCCAGTGTTATACCTGCCAAAAAACCTTTCAGTAAATCACCACGAGTAATTGTATAAACAGCTATTACAACAAGGCAAAGCGAAATTCCGATAATGGCAAGCTTTTTTACCAGTACACCCATCTCACGTTTTAATTTTGTTGGTTCGTCTTTTACTTCATTCAAAGCTTTCCCAATCTTGCCAATCTCAGTATTTAGTGCAGTTGCCGTCACTTTTGCTATTCCATTTCCCTGAACAATCATTGAACCGGAGAAAACGAATGGCAAATCATCCCCACCCGGACGAGCCTGTGCCGTGCCTTCGCTCCATTCAGATTTTCGGACTGGTACAGGTTCTCCGGTCAAAAGTGACTCATCGGCACTTAAATTAACAGAATATAAGACTATTGCATCGGCAGGAACTCTGTCGCCTTCCTGAAGAATCATTATATCGTCAGTAACAACTTCCCTTCCTGCAATACGCTTTTCGACCCCGTCACGAATGACAAGTGCACGTGGGCTGGCCAAATCTTTCAATGCGTCAAGGGCTTTTTCGGTTTTTTTCTCCTGATAAAACTCAATTCCCATAATCACAAATACAAATCCTAATAGCATTAAGCCTTCCTGAACATCGCCAAGCACTAAATATAATGTTCCGCAGGCCACAAGCAATAGAAACATTGGTTCCTGAAAAACACCAAGAGCTATTTTTAATAAACTCTTTGGTTTTGAGGATGGTAATTCATTGAATCCCTCAGAAGCAAGTTTTTGCTTCACCTGATCTTCAGTCAGGCCCTTAATCTTTTCTGTTTTGAAACTATTATTCATCATCATCCAATTATTAGTTCGATCTATCTAATTATTAAAATATACTATTCCATGATTTTTTCAAGTAAAATTGTAAGTTGCGATGCTTCCTCATGAGTGATCTTTTTCTCAATATCCTCAGCCATTCGCCGGTGTGCATATTCGTGCATTTGATTAATCAGTTTCCCTTTTTCTGTTAAGTGTAGATGTGTATTACGTCTGTCGGCATCCGATTGTACCTTACATATCAGCTCTTTTTCTATCAGTTTATCTACCAGAACAGTAATAGTTGGTTTTGTAAGTTTCATTGCTGTTGCCAATTCGGTGAGATTCGGATTCACAAGTTCGCTGATCATCTCAAGATAATGCATTTGAGTCAGGGTTAGTTCCTTAAAATTATATTGTTCTTTGGCATCTTCCTCAATCCGTCCCATGTATGCCGACATTTTCGATATAATCTCCTCCAATTTCATTTTTTATATTCTGTTATTTTGAATTTAAAGTGAATATTTAACAACGTTATTCAGTTTGCAAATATAGTTAGAGTTAACTAACTAACAAATGAAAGAATAAAAAAAGTACATTTGACCTCTGAGATTCATTTACCTATGGTGAAATTCTTCAAAATATTTTGGCAATTTACAATGAAACTGTAGGGTATAAAACAATTAAGCATTAACCATTATAAAGATGGATAAGAAAAAGTGGAAGCTAAAATTTGGAATTGTCCTGATCTCTATTTCGATGGTGATTTTCCTGATGTCATTTGCATTTCCATTTGTCTCGATGGATACGAAATTAAAAATAACTTTGACTACAACTTTTTTAATTGCCGGCGAAGTGATGTTCTGGGTTGGTACTATATTGATCGGCAAAGATGTTTACCTCAAATTCAAATCAAAACTAAAATCAGGCGAATGGTTAGAGAAAAAGAAAGAGGACTGATTTGATCTGGAAAACTGCCAATCCTTTGAAATTTTAAATAAATAAATAATGTCAGACAATTTATCATTTGCTTTACTGTGCTTTACCTCTTTTTTCACTTTGCTTAATCCGTTGGGTGTGATGCCATTGTTTATGACCATGACCAAAGATTTTGCAGTTGTTTACAGGCGGAAGACTGCCTTGAAAGCTACTGTTGTCGCTTTTTTTACAATTATCAGCTTTGCTTTGACAGGTCAACTCCTGTTCAGGTTTTTTGGTATTTCAGTTGACAGTTTGCGCATAGTCGGCGGAGTAATTTTCTTCATCATGGGTCAGGATATGTTACAAGCACGACTTGGAAATACAAAAATTACAGAATCGGAAATGGAAAAGCACATTACTGATATTTCGATTACCCCTTTGGCAATTCCCATGATCTGCGGG
>CAILKW010000283.1 GCA_903834845.1 uncultured Bacteroidia bacterium
AATAGCGAAAACAGTCTTCATCTGTCGAAAATGCTCTATTGAATTTAATCGAGTTCACTCCGGAAAATTGATTTCTTTCATTCATGCTACAAAGGTAGCAAATAATAATTGTCTGGGCGGCCTAAACGCCTATACCTATTAAATAATATTCAAAAAAATCCTGTCCCATTACTTAGTTGATTTGGCAACTTCCCAAAGTTCTCGGTCTTTTTTAATTCTTGGCTGATATATTGGAGTTTTTGGTAAAAATGAAATGTCTATAAAGTTAATATTGTGGTTTTTAGAAATATTCACCAACAACGACTGGTAAGGATTAAACTCCAGACTAACTGGTATTTTTCTTCCCATATATTGTATTTCAATAGAAAAAGTTTCCTTCTTGTCATTTAACGATTGACCATAAACCATTGGGAAAGTGAGGTGTTGTGACCGGGGGTTTGCAAAGAAAATAATAAGCCCATCTTCTGTTGCCCGGCACCAGTAATCGAATTTTTCGGTTCCTGTGACTAACGGAGTGATTATTTCCATCTCATTCCACGAAACCTTAACATTCTTGAGGCTTCTAAGTTTGTCAAGTAAAAGATTGTATTCATTATTGGATTTATGAAAACCGGGTTCTGACGGATTTTTCCTGAGACAAACCGGAAATCCATTACCAGCCAATTCAACAACACGTCTAAGTGCTTCAATATCTATATATTTCACGTCAATATAAAGGGCTGAAAAGGAAAGATCGCCGACAATTAAACGACCGTTTTTAAGTTCCGAATTCCTTAAAAACTCGCCATTAATCCAAAGAGGATGCCAATCCTTAAGCTCCTTTGGAAGGTAGGTATAGCGTTGCTCATAAGCACCCCAAGCCCATATCATTTGCTTTTCGACTGGCAGTTCACCAGCATTCCAACTGTCCTCAACAGGCATATATACAGCAACATCGGAATATGTAACACCTTTTTTCATGTATGATGACACCTTTTCCATGTATTTGTTGAAAGCAGGTATTTCTTCGGCAAGAGAACCGCTTTTGCCCACATGTACCGAGGCATAAAATTTCACCGTGTCCATCCCTGCCGGATTAAACGGTTTGCCATGCCAAATAATATGATTAACGCCATTGGCAAAGAGAGCATCAGCCAAAAGTTTAAGATCTGCTGTCTGCTCTTTCATCTGATTGTCGTGAGGCCAGCCATAAAGACAGGTGAAAGTTTCGGATGTTACCACTTTTTTACCCGAAAGACCAGCGGCAGAGGCAACAATATTTGAAAATGTAGGCTCATAAAGCAATGCCTCACTTTCGGGAACATCAACAGTTGCATAGGACGAAATGATATCGCAAGGTGCACCTGAACATTGAACCCTTGAATAAGCACCAAGTTCATGGCTTTTTTGGGTAAAGGGCTTATAGAATTCTTCGATTACATAACCGGAAAGAAGTTTCATATAGTCGTACCTGATCTGTCTGAAAGGTTCATTTCCAGAATACAAGCTGTCTACATAGTTTGCAATAGGATACCCATTTTTTTTGGTAAAAGCTGCTTCAAATCCTGGTGTTGTCAGAAATTTGGTTTCTACTTCCCACGAATCACAAAACAAACCTGAAAGCGACCCTTTTAGTGCAGGTTTTAAGGCATTTCCTGTTCTTTCGGCATAATTAAAAAATGCATTTCTGTTTAAATGGTCAAGCACGTAACCTTTCTTGGGATAATCCCACGATGCTGAAATCTCCTGTCGCCAGGCAGCATCCTTCATATTCATTGTTGCCTCTTTGAATGGAACTTTAATATCTCCGAATGGCCAAAGCGAACCAAATGTAAAATCACAG
>CAILKW010000284.1 GCA_903834845.1 uncultured Bacteroidia bacterium
AAATAGCGAAAACAGTCTTCATCTGTCGAAAATGCTCTATTGAATTTAATCGAGTTCACTCCGGAAAATTGATTTCTTTCATTCATGCTACAAAGGTAGCAAATAATAATTGTCTGGGCGGCCTAAACGCCTATACCTATAATACTTTTTTTACCTGACTATGATGGAGAAGGTTACGAAACCTTAAATGCCGATTTATTCAAAAAAACAGATAGCATTTTAGTCGAAACCGAAAAACAAAAAGATAAACCGAAACAACATACTATTGACGGAAAAATATCACTTGCAAGACAGTTATACGAAAAGTTTGGCATTCGTGAACATACCGTAGCAGATGAAATAGAAGAAGCAATTGAAAGATTTCAAAAACAACAGTTAAAAGCAGAATCATTTTTTTCCAAAGCCTTCAAGTATTTCAAAAACGAATGTCCTCAAAATGAAATAGATGATTTTATAGGAAAAATTAAAAATCTATCCTTTGTGCCTTATTACAGTAAAAACGAAAAGTATGGTGTAAATCGTGGAAATGCGTTGTTTTATCCAACAGAGAAACTTGTTGGATTTTACGAACAATATCTATTTACTCAATTTGTTAATGTTGAAGAACTACAAAAAAAATGTTCGCAAAACGACCACAAAATACTAAACATTTTTCTGAAAAAACTTGGAGTAAAAGACAAAGACCCTGAACTGAAAGATGAAGTTTTTAATATCATTTTACCTCAATATGAAGTAAATGGAAAACCAATCAATAATACAGTAGAAGAAGGTGTAAAGCATTTAAAAATATTGTTGCAATTTTACAGTGAATGTCCTCAAAACTTAGTTGATGACTACGTAATAAAACTGAAAACCATACAATTTTTACTTTACAAAACAGCAGAGGATCCAGAAGAAAAATATTGGGGAAAAGCAGAAAATTTATATTATCCGACAGAAGACTTACTATTCTATTTTGAAACCAAACCTGATACTAATTTTGTTGATATAGAAGATTATCAAGAGTATATTGAAGAAAAAGACAGGCAAATTCTGAAAGAGTTTTTGTTGAAAATTGGAGTAAGTGAGTTGCCAAGAATTTTGGATAGAGAAATTACCGATTGGTATGAAAAAAACAATATAAAAGCAAAAAGTGGTGAAAACTTAAAATCAGGCACTTATGGCTATACTGAGCAAGGTGCTTTTGATAAATTTATTGATGGTTGTTCTGAAATTCTTGATAATATAAATAAAGAAAAATCTGATAATTTATGGACAATACTAAATTCATTATCACGGAAATATCAAAATTTCAATCAAGAATTAACAGGAAAACACAAATATTTCTATTATTTTCAACAATATCAATATTTTGAATCAACAACATTAACTCGCTTAAAAACCACAAAATGGCTGATCTCAACTACCAACGAATTTGTCGTCCCTTATGAAATTACAATCAATGAATTGGCAGAGAGGTATGTTAGAAACAGAGAATTAGAAGAATTGTTGGAATTTAAATCAGGGATAACTTTAGAAAAGGAAAAAGAAATTTTCGTAAAAAATTTGAGCAATGAAGAGTATTTAGAATTTAAAAATTGAGTCCACTCCGAAAAGTGTTTTTGTTTTTAATTAATTATTATTCAGATATATAGTTGTGTAATTCAATTGTTTTATGTATCTTGCTTGCATATTCAAAAAAGCATTAAATGTTCAAGAAGTCATCGAAATCTAGTCA
>CAILKW010000285.1 GCA_903834845.1 uncultured Bacteroidia bacterium
GCTTCCTTGGATCAAAATTTTCATTTAAAGCAATGGGAACCTATTTTTATGGAGCTTTCACGAAAATTTGATTTGGAAACTATTGAAAAACTGGCAGAAGGTCATGGTTTTAAGGTAGATATAATTTTTACCGATACCCATAATTACTTTGTTGATTCTTTATGGATTAAACAATAGTTAAACATTTAATTTTGTTGGCATAATATGAAATTCAAAAGCGTTAATTAATTGATATTTATTAATTAATTAACGCTTTCAACGTCTTTCTTAGAATTCTTTGCCAGACTGTCGTAAAGTCAAAATTATTCCTTCGATGTGTTGTGTGCAATAAATGAATGAGTTACAGGCATCGCTTTACGGTAAACAGCCGAAACCCCACAGTACCTCTCATGCGACAGATTGATTGCTTTTTCAAGTTTTTCAACTGGAAGATCTTTACCCCAAAACTGATAGATAATGTGCATACTTGTGTAATGTACAGGTTGCGCCTCTGACTGCTCGCCTTCTACTTTGACATCGAAATTTTCAAGCTCTACCCTCATTTTATTTAGTATTGAAACTACATCCATTGCCGTACAACCGGCCAACGCAACAAGCATTAGAGGTTTTGGCCTTGGTCCCAAATTACGTCCTCCAAATTGTTCACCGGCATCCAACATCATTTTATAACCGTCAACATTGGCTTCAAAGGCCATTCCATTTTTCCATGAAATGTTAATATCTTGTTTCATAACAAAATAATATTAATTGATCGAAACTTTCAAAACATCATTAATTGCACTTTTGAAAGTGTCTTTTGGCAAAGCACCCATAGCCATTTGTGGTTGTCCATCAATTGGTACGAATAAAATTGATGGGATGCTCTGAATACCAAACATCGAAGACAATTCCTGCTGCTCCTCAGTGTTTACTTTGAAAATTGTCAGTTTGTCGCCATACTCCGATTGCAATTCTTCCAGAATGGGAGCTACCATCTTACACGGGCCACACCAGTTTGCATAAAAATCAATAATTGCAGGTACTTTTCCTTCGAATTTCCATTCCCTGTTAAGTTCAAAATTGAAAACCTTTGTTTTGAAACTCTCTTTTGTTAAATGTTCAAGTGCCATAATATTTAAAATTAAAAGTAAATAACAAAAAAACTACATGCTAATAGCAATATTTGTGATGCAAAAGTAATATTTAATTTTCAATAAAAAAGTATTTCAATAAAAAAATTTGTTATTAGCAAATAAAATACATGTAATTAGTTGACATCTTTGTAGTTTTGCACAAAAATAATTTAATGATGGAAGCAAACACAGGAATATTGAAGATGGTATATGAGATGAAGAAGAAATGTGGTCAGACTGATCAACAGTTGATGGACGATTTGAAAATATCGCAGTCGGAATTGCTTTTCTTTTCAGCACTTAACGACTGTCAGGGAATCAATAGTCCCGAATTGGCCAAAAACATGGGGCTTTCGCTTTCGCGTGTCAGTAGGGTTGTTGATAAATTGGTGGTTAACGGTTTTCTTGATAGAAATTCGGATACTATTGACAGAAGAGCTATAAAACTGTGTCTTACAGAGAAGGGGAAAGATATTAGACGTAAGATAGATAAGGTCAGAAACGAATGTGAGGCAAAGCTACTTGATACTATTCCAGCTGACGAAATGCTGCTATTCAGAGAAATATTTTCAAAATTTATAACCAATATGTGAGTTCTTCTTCCGATTTATTAAATTATTTGTCTGATTAGTTTTGTTATTGCATAAAACCCTTATATTTTATTTAATTATTCTATTTTTGCAAACAATTATGAATCTGAAAGTTATTAGATGAGTAATGTTATATTAAACAGATGTTGAATATTTCAGCCTAAATAGCTGACAAATAAATTTTTATGCTTAAATTTTTTATGTGTTTGTTCTTTTTCCTGCCATTAGCAGGAATTTCTCAAGAGGTAAAAAAAGAGAATCCTGTAACTTTCTACGGATTTGTGAGAAGTGAATTTTATCTTGATTCCTACAAAGGTCTTAACGCATTTCAAGACATTTTTTACCTATACCCAAATTTTATAGGTGTTGACGCAAATGGCAGAGATATCAACGACCAGACAACTGCAAATTTTGTTTCTGTAGTATCACGTGGTGGCGTGAATATCATTGGTCCTGAAATTTTTGGTGCAAAAACAACGGGCTGTATTGAGGTTGATTTTGCCGGAAAACCTGAAATTTTTCTCGTAAGACTTCGTAAAGCATTTACACTGTTCAGTTGGACTAATTCAAAACTGTTGGTAGGGCAGACATGGCATCCATTTTTTAGCGGAGATGCTTTTCCGAAAATTGGGGCATTAAACACCGGAACACCGTTTCAGCCGTTTAACCGCAGTCCACAGGTAAGGTTTGATTATAAATTAGGCTCATTAACACTTTCAGGAACAGCATTATATCAGCAACAATATACATCACTTGGACCCATCGGTTCGTCTAATATGTATAAAAGAGATGCGGTTATACCTGAAACTGCATTTGGATTTGAGTATGCAAAAAAGACAATGACTTTTGGTGCAGGAGTTGATTTTAACAGAATAAAACCGCGTGTTTCAACTTCTGGAACTGATAATAAGATTTATATCACAGATGAATGTCTCAATAGTACTTCGTGGGTCGCTTATGGTAAATATGTCAAAGGAAAATTGATGATGTTGCTCAAAGGTTATTATGGTCAGAATATGGCACATCTTACTATGATAGGCGGATATGGTGTATCGGGCTACAATCCACAAACCGGTCATGAAACTTATTCAAATTTAACCAGCTATACAACCTTGTTTAATATAACTTATGGAACAAAATGGAGACCTGGTGTATTAGTTGGATATTTGGAAAATTTAGGGAGCAATGATCCACTTGTTCTTAACAAAGACGGGAAAGTGGATACCTGGGGCTGGGGCAACAATATTATGGATATGTATCGCTTCAGTCCATCAATTTCATACAGTGTGACGAAATTTTTGCTTACTGCTGAATATGAAATGACTAAGGCTAATTATGGTGTCGGACAATTCAATATGAAAAACGGATTATATGCCGATAAACATGCCGCTGTAAATAACGGGGTTAGATTAGTTATGACCTATTATTACTAAATACCATTATATGTACTGGGAAAAAGAGATTGAAACGCTGGATCGTAAAAGTCTTGAAAAGCTTCAGGTTGACAGGTTAACAGGAACTTTGGGTCAGGCAGTAAAGTCTTCTTATTATGGAAGGATTTCGGAGATCACCGATTTTGTTGAATCAGGAATAAAATCAATTGAGCAGATTAGCGAACTGCCTTTTACAACCAAGGAGGATTTAAGAAACAATTTCCCCTGGGGATTTCTGACTACTGGTAAAAAAGAAGTTATAAGATTACATAGTTCGAGTGGCACAACAGGCAATCCTATTGTTGTTTATCACAACCGTCACGATATTAATAGTTGGGCCAATCTGATGGCACGTTCTCTTTTCGCAGCAGGTGTGCGCGATACCGATGTGTTTCAGAATATCTGTGGTTATGGGCTTTTTACCGGAGGTCTTGGATTTCAATATGGTATAGAGAAACTTGGCTGTTTGAGCATTCCTGCAGGAGCCGGAAACAGCCTTCGTCAGATAAAATTAATGCGCGATTTCGGGACTACAGTGGTTCATGCCATTCCCAGCTATCTGGGACGATTGTACGATGTATTTAAAGCTGAGGGACTTGATCCTCGAAAAGATACAAATCTTCATACCTTTGTTGTTGGGGCAGAGCCTCACACTGAAGAACACAGGCAAAGAATTGAAGAGATGTTTGGGGTTAAAGCGTATAACTCTTTTGGCCTCTCAGAAATGAATGGTCCCGGTGTCGCTTTTGAGTGTAAAGAACAAAACGGTTTACACATCTGGGAAGATGCTTATATAGTCGAAATAATTGATCCTAAAACATTGTTGCCGGTTGCCGATGGTGAAATTGGCGAATTGGTTATGACCACTCTCGACCGACAGGCGATGCCATTAATACGCTATCGTACACGCGATTTAACCCGATTCCTTCCCGATCAATGTGAATGTGGAAGAACTCACCGCCGAATAGACCGGATATCTGGTCGGACAGATGATATGATTATCATCAAAGGATGTAATATTTTTCCGATGCAGATTGAAAAGGTAATAATGAAATTGTCTGAAGTCGGTGACGATTACCGGATAATACTTGAAACCGTTGATAGTCAAGATGTAATTATTGTTGAGGTGGAAGTCAAGAAAGACTGGTTTAGTGGTGATACTACTTTTTTTGACAAACTAAAAAAACGTCTTACTCATCTTATCAGGGACGAGGTGCTGGTTAGTCCGGTTGTTAAACTTGTTGAACCGGGTTCAATTCCCAAATCTGAAGGTAAAGCAGTAAGGGTTTTTGACTGTCGTAAGAAATAATAATTGACTCCTCCGCAGAATGCTGATTGAGAGGAAGTATCATAATTCGATATTGAAGAGGTTTTTTATTGGTAAAATGCATGTTCTGATGTCTATAATTTAAAACTATTTAAAGATGAAAAAGTATGACCTTTATTTTTTGATTTTTGTTTTGGTGCTGTTCATTCCATTTTTTGTTTTTGACGAACTTTATACAGGTTATCAAACCATGAATAGCGCACATCCGTTTTTTATTGGATTCCTAAAATTTGCTATTCTGGCAACAATGGGAGAGGCGATAGGTTTAAGATTAAGAGAGGGAGTTTATAATAAGGCAGGCTTTGGGCTTATTCCGCGAGCTATTGTTTGGGGGTTTTTAGGCTTGACAATTGTAATGGCATTTAAAATTTTTGCTGCTGGTGCGCCTGCATTTCTAAAAACTCTTGGTATAGCAGGAGCAGCTGAGTCGTTGGGTGGGCCAATGTCGGGTTTGCGCGTTCTTACCGCATTTACAATCAGTATTACAATTAACCTGATTTATGCCCCTGTAATGATGACACTTCATAAAATTACTGATACACATATAATTAAGAATGGTGGCACTGTTGCTGGATTGTTTAAACCAATTGCCATGGGAGATATTATTGCAAAACTTGACTGGAAAGTACAGTGGAATTTTATTTTTAAGAAGACCATCCCTTTCTTTTGGATTCCTGCCCATACAATTACTTTCCTTTTGCCGGTCGAGTTTCAGGTTTTATTCGCTGCACTTTTAGGTATTGCGCTTGGAGTTATCCTCTCCATCGGTGTATTAATGTCCAAAAAAGGTTAATTATAATTTTCAAGATATGATCTGGAACGAAAAAATTGAATGTGCAACTCGTGAAGAGATGCGGATTATACAGTCAGAAAGGTTGTGCGAAACGGTAAAACGTATTTATCACAACGTTCCCTACTTTAGGAAAAAAATGCAGGATGAAGGCCTTACTGCTAACGATATACAGGATGTTGACGATCTGATAAAACTTCCGTTTACTACAAAAATTGATTTGCGAGATAACTATCCTTTTGGCCTTTTCACGGTACCCATGAGTGAAATAGTACGATTACATGCCTCTTCGGGAACGACAGGGAAACCTACGGTTGTTGGTTATACCCGCAAAGATATTCAAATGTGGTCTGAAGTAGTCACACGTTCGCTTGTTATGGCTGGAGTTCATCGTAATGATATTGTGCAAATTGCTTATGGTTACGGACTTTTCACCGGTGGATTGGGATTGCATTACGGAACCGAAAATCTTGGTGCTTCGGTAATTCCTATCTCAGGTGGGAATACTTCAAAACAGATTCAGTTGATGGAGGATTTCGGCAGTTCAGTCCTTTGTTGTACTCCTTCTTACGCTCTCAATATTGCAGAGGTGATGAAAGAGATGAATGTTAATATAAAGAACCTAAAGCTGAAAGTTGGAATATTTGGGGCTGAACCGTGGTCGGAAGCTATGCGCAAAGAGATAGAAGCGAAACTTGGATTAAAAGCTATTGATATTTACGGCCTTAGCGAAATTGTAGGTCCGGGTGTTTCGTGCGAGTGTGAGTATCAATGCGGAATGCACATCAACGAAGATCATTTTCTGCCTGAGATTATCGACCCTGAAACTCTGCTTCCTGTTGCTCCTGGGGAAGTGGGAGAGCTGGTTTTTACAACAATAACTAAAGAGGGAATACCCTTAATCAGGTATAGGACACGTGATCTTACGCGGCTTATCTATGACAAATGTGTTTGCGGACGAACTTTGGTGAGAATGGAAAAATGTAAAGGTCGAAGCGATGATATGTTGATAATTAGAGGTGTAAATGTTTTCCCTTCACAGATAGAAACTGTTTTATTGCTTATGAGCGAAGTTGAGCCGCATTATCTGATCATTGTTGACAGGGAGGGAACTCTTGATAACATGACTGTAATGGTTGAGATTCAGGAACAATTTTTCTCTGATGAGATAAAAAAACTTCAGGAATTGCGCCTCAAAATTACACGAAACCTTGAAAGTGTTCTCGGGATAACAGTAAACGTGAAACTTGTTGAACCTAAGACAATTGAACGTACAGCAGGTAAAGCTAAACGGGTAGTTGACAACCGAAAAATTTAAGAGTGCTTCACATATTTTGTGGGTACGACACAATTTTTATAAAAGAATTATGAAAAACGAAAACGAAATATAATTTAATACTATAACAATATGCTGATTAAACAATTATCAATTTTTCTTGAAAATAAATCAGGACGTTTGAACGAGGTTTCAAAAATATTGGGAATTAACGGAATAAATATGTCAGCCTTTACAGTAGCCGATACCTCAGAATTTGGAATTTTGCGACTCATCGTTTCTGAGCCGGAACGAGCCTGCAAAGTCCTACGCGAGAATCAATTTTCGGTCAGTCTTACCGATGTTGTTTGTCTTAATTGTCCCAACGAACCGGGTGCTTTAGGAAAGGCACTTCAGATTTTAAGTGATAATAATGTTTCAATTGAATACCTATATGCCTATTCGATGGGAGATTCTGCGAATGTTGTTTTGAAACCCGATCAGTTGGAGATGTGCATAAAGGTTTTGCAGGAGCATAAAATGGAGCTGATAACGGCAAGCGAATTATATAAAATCTGATAATCATATCATTATAATCTTGAAGAGTACCTGAATTATTTTTTCGGGTACTCTTCATCTTTTTCGAATAAAGGAAAGCCATATTTAGCGCAAAGAACCTCAAAGAAGTTTCAAAGAGCCAAAAAGTTTAACCTCTAATGACCCGTCAGTGTGCGAGCACCTGACGGTGTATTTAGTAGCAAGGAAATAGATTTTCACAATGAGAACCTTAGAAAAGATTTTTCAACTTAATTTTGTGAGCTTAGTGTATAATCTTAGTATTCGAGTGGCATTTCTTTATTTTTATGGTTTTTGTAATTTTGTAAAAAGCAAATATTGCCATGACAGAAACTGCAGACAATGA
>CAILKW010000286.1 GCA_903834845.1 uncultured Bacteroidia bacterium
AATCCACAATTTGCAGCAACACCGTAATTGTAGCCATTATCTCTCGCATGTTGGCAAGCCTGCTCCATTGTTAACCCACCTTTGAGGTGACAATGAAAGTCTATTAATGGAAACTGTTGTTCATTAAGGAAATCAACCACTTTCATCAGACTGTCCGGTTGGGCAACTTCAATATTCTCAATTTTATCATCATTAAAGTTAAGAATACTCATCTCACCAATAACAAATTCACCTTCAGAAACCGATTTTCTGATAATAAGGAAACCCTCTGATAAGAAACGGTAAGTCAAATCGCCGGTTCGACTTATATTTAAAGGTTGAGTATATTCACTAACAATTTTGTTGTTAACACTTACGTTGATGTGATTTCCATTAACATTTACAGTTAGATTAAACCATTGGTTGTCAGTGACAGTACGGACAAAATTATTCCTGATTTTAGTCAAACTCCCTGTTTTTTGTGGATTACCAATGCGGTAGTCGCTGTTGTTAATTGCAACAACATATCCTTTTTCCGGAATACTTAAATCGGATGCTGCAAAAACCAGCTCTCCTTCTGCTCCAGGTGTGGTTTTTAGTTTAGCGGTAAATTCAAAGTTCCTGGTTTTAAATTTTGTAGAAATTGCAGACGATTTATTTTTAAGCAAAAAACCTTCATTTGATGCAGCAACATCATTTTGCACCATATAATTTTCGATGTTTGTAGCATCTATTTTTGTAACGTCTCCTTTTCGGGGAGCAGTAAGACAAGAATGAAAAAGAAGAACAATAAAGATTGCCGAAAAAAGTGTAGTGAGGTGCATAAAATTATTGATTTTATATGAATTAAATAAACTTACGAAATTAACAAGATTATATAGTTTATGGCGGGTTTTCAAAACAATATTTCAGCCTCACAGCGTTTTTCTACAGAGTTACTGATACGCATTGACCCGGCAACCGACAACCAAAAACCGGCAACCGACAACCAAAAACCGGCAACCGACAACCAAAAACCGGCAACCGACAACCAAAAACCGACAACCAAAAACCAACAACCGACAACCAACAACATACAACCGACAACAAACAACCGACAACTAACAACAAACAACCGACAACCAACAACAAACAACAGACAACCAACAACAGACAACAAACAACCGACAACCAAAAACCCACAATCTTTCCCTCTAAGCCTTAGGTGCTTTGATTCGGTAACTTGTTGTCACATTGCCTTTGGAAATATCAGTTAACTTTCCTTTTAGAAGTCGTTTTTTTAGAGGTGAACAATAATCAACAAACATGATTCCATTAAGATGATCGTATTCGTGTTGTAATACTCGTGCAATAAAACCTGTGAAGACCTCATCGAACTCCTGCCAGTTTGTATCGCAATACTTTATACGAATAGTGTCGAAACGGTAAACATCTTCGCGCAAGCCGGGAAGACTGAGACAGCCTTCATCCATCAAAACTTTATTACCTTCTTTTTCAATAATATGCGGATTAATGAATGCTTTTACGAAATCTTTCAACGAGGGTTCTTCCTCACTTAGCGGGGAGAGATCAACCACAAAAACCCGATATGAAAGACCAATCTGAGGAGCTGCAAGTCCCACACCCTCAGCATTGTGCATTGTTTCAAACATGTCTTCGACAAGTTTTTCCAAACCTTTGTAATTTTGATCAATATCAGTAGTAACTTTTCGAAGTATGGGATCACCATACACAGTTATAGGATAAATCATGCTGTTCACTTTAAATATTTCTGTTCTTCAAGATACGATTGTAATATGATTGTTGCACTAACACCATCAATAGTGGATTTGTTTTGTCTGTCCTTCTTCTTTACACCGGCATCAATCATTGTCTGGAATGCCATTACAGAGGTAAAACGTTCGTCCATCAGTCGTAAAGGCATATCCTTATAAATCATCCTGAATTTTTTCAAAAAAGGGTTGATATACCTGATCGCGTCCGATGGTTCATTGTTAAGCTGTTTTGGATAACCCACCAAAACAAGTTCAACATCCTCACTAACGAAATAATTGACCAAAAAGTCCCATATATCAGCTGTAGAGACAGTTGTCAATCTTGTAGCGATGATTTTTAACGGATCTGTCACTGCTAATCCGACACGTTTATTCCCATAATCGATGGATAAAATCCTTCCCATCCTTATTATTATTGTTGAATTGCAAAGATAATTGATTTTTTTGGTTTAGAGTTGCCCTATTTTCAACTGATAGTTATCGGTTATTTACTCTTTTAATTTTTATTACTAAATTTGTTCCGCATCTAACAATGAAAAATAAAAATACACTATGGCTATTCCAACTTCAAGGACAAAAGAAAAAGCTGAAATCGTAATTGATGAGATAAAATGCAGTGGTTGTGGATTATGCGTTTCGGTTTGCAAAGACTACGGTCTCCAAATTGTAAATAAAAAAGTTGCCGTAACCGAAAATCCATTCTTTGGCTGTATTGGTTGTGGTCATTGCATGGCTATATGTACAACAGGAGCAATTGAAATACACGGGCGTGAATTATCGCCCGAAGATCTGTTTCAATTACCAAAAAAAGAATCAACCGCCAACTATGATCAATTACTAAACTTACTGAAAACAAGAAGAAGCATCAGGGAATTCAAAGAAAAACCCGTTGAAAAAGAGATCATTGATAAAATCATTGAAGCGGCCAAAACTGCACCAATGGGAATTCCACCATCTGATGTACATGTATTAATTTTGGATACTAAAGAAAAAGTTCGGAATTTTTCTTTAGACTTTTGTTCTTATTTAGAGAGTATCCAATGGTTTGTTTCTAAATGGTTTGTTGCAATTATGCGACCATTCTGGGGCAAATCAAACGATGAGATGATTAAGCGATTTGTTCGTCCCTTGTTTCAGATTTACATTGGAAGTATGAAAAAAGGAGAGAACCTCGTAACTTATGACGCACCATTGGCCATGTATTTCTACGGTTCACCTTACACCGACCCCGCCGACCCATTGATTGCAGCAACTTATGCAATGATTGCAGGTGAGTCGTTAGGACTTGGAACCTGCATGTTAGGTGGCATTCATCCGCTAATACAATATGGAAAGATGGCAAAAAAGCTTAGGGAAAAGTATAATATTAAGTACCCGAGCAGAGAAGGATTATTTGTAATATTCGGCCATCCGAAAGTAAAGTATGCAAAAGGAATCCAAAGAACTTTTGCTTCAGTTGATTTTAAAAATTGATTATAATGTTGATCATTTTTTTTATTTTTGTCACTAAATTTTAATCTGTTTAAACAAACCACATGGGATTACTAAAAGCAAAACTTTCAAAATACGATGCCCCTCAAACAATTATGAAAGCAGGGCTCTACCCTTATTTCAGGGTGATTGAATCTGATCAGGACACTGAGGTAATGATTAAAGGGAAAAAAGTTTTAATGTTTGGATCAAACAGTTATCTGGGTCTTACCAACCATCCTAAGATTAAGGAAGCCGCCAAAAAAGCTGTTGATAAATATGGAACTGGCTGTGCAGGTTCTCGTTTTCTGAATGGAACCCTTGATATCCATGTTGAATTGGAAAAAAAATTGGCGAATCTCGTCCAAAAAGAGTCGGTTGTTTGTTTCAGCACTGGTTTTCAGGTTAATCTTGGAGTAGTTTCCATTCTTGCCGGACGTAACGACTATTTGATACTCGATGAATTTGATCATGCTTCCATTATAGAAGGTAGTCGGCTGTCATTTTCAAAGGTTCTTAAATTTGCACATAATGACATGAACTCTCTTGAGAGCAAATTGAAAATATGTAATCCCGAATCAATAAAACTGATTGTTGTTGACGGCATCTTTTCGATGGAAGGCGATATCATAAATTTGCCGGAAGTAGTTAAATTAGCTCAAAAATACAATGCCTCAATAATGGTTGACGATGCTCATTCACTTGGGGTATTGAGTAAAAATGGCGCAGGTACAGCAGCACATTTTGGCCTCACTGATAAAGTTGACCTCATTATGGGTACTTTTTCAAAGTCGCTCGCCTCTTTGGGTGGGTTCATTGCAGGAGACGAAGATGTAATTAACTATATAAAGCATAATTCACGTTCGTTATTATTCAGTGCAAGTATGACACCGGCATCTGTGGCTACTGTATTGTGTGCCATTGATATAATGGTGAATGAGCCGGAAAGGATTGAATACCTTTGGGAGATTACCAGATATGCTAATAAACGGTTCAAAGAGATGGGGTTTGATACCGGTAAGTCTGAATCTCCTATTATCCCTCTTTTCGTACGCGATGATATCAAAGCGTTGAAAATGGCACAATCTCTTTTACATAATGGTGTATTTGTCAACCCTGTAGTTTCACCAGGAGTACCAAAGGAAAACAGCCTGATAAGATTCTCGCTTATGGCCAATCACACAAAAGAACAGGTTGACATTGCAATTGATAAAATAACCTTATGCGCAAAAGAACTCGGAGTTATCAATTTTGCAGAAGCTGTTCATTATTAAAATTTTAACTTTAATATTTCCAATGATGCAAAAGGTTATTATTATTACAGGAATATCCTCGGGATTAGGGAAAAGTACTGCAGAATATCTGTCTCAAAAAGGTCATATAATCTATGGAATAAGCCGGAAATTATTGGAAATCAACCCTAAAATAAACGTTTTGAAAGCCGATGTTACTGATCCTGAATCATTGAAAGCAGCAATTGAAACAGTTCTTAAGAAAGAAGGTAAAATAGATATTTTGATCAATAATGCAGGAATGGGCATTTCCGGTCCAATTGAATACTCATCAGATGAAGATATTAAACTTCAGATGGAGACTAATTTTACGGGCATTGTGTATCTGATTAAGTGTGTTTTACCCGCCATGAGGAAACAGCGTGAAGGAACGATCATTAATATTAGCTCAATCGGCGGTCTGATGGCATTACCATTTCAGGGATTTTATTCGGCAAGTAAATTCGCAATCGAAGGATTAAGCGAAGCATTAAGAATGGAATTAAAGCCATTTAATATTAAAATTGTTGTTGTCAGACCGGGCGATTTCTTTACAGGTTTTACCTCAAACCGAAAAATTGATCCCATCCTTAGTGATAATCCATACGAACCACAATTCAGAAAAACACTTTCAATCATTGAAACAGACGAGAAGAAAGGACTAAAACCAGAATATTTTGCCCGGAAGCTTGCCCGAATAATTGAACAGAGAAATCCGCACTTTACATATATTATATCTACTGCAGAACAAAAATTGGCAGTAATTCTGAAA
Organism: uncultured Bacteroidia bacterium; assembly: GCA_903834845.1. Taxonomy (GTDB): domain Bacteria; phylum Bacteroidota; class Bacteroidia; order Bacteroidales; family Prolixibacteraceae; genus JAAFHB01. The sequence continues at coordinate 5,268 of CAILKW010000286.1, forward strand.
ATTCTATTACCTGAAGCATTGTTCTCCTCTATTTTGGGGTCACATTACGGGATTAAATAGTTAATGAATTACTACCTGAATTTTAAAGTTCTGTAAATTTTTTCGCGTAAATCAACAACTGATATTATATGAATTTCAACACACAGTTACAACGAAAGTTATTTGCTACGGTGATTCTCAATGTTTTCATTGCCTTCGTTATTATTCCATTCATCGGTTATAGTCAACAATCAATAAAACCTAAACCAGGTCGTCTTGCAGCCATAGCTCATTTTCCGATAGGCAGTGCAGTTGGGATGAGATGGCTGGAACGTGATTCTGTAATGGTATCCTTATTGAAAAGTGATTTTAACAGCATCACTGCTGAAAACTGCATGAAACCTGCACTAATTCATCCCGAACAAAACCGTTTCAATTGGACTGATGCCGATAAACTTGCTGAATTTTGTGAAAAGTACAATTTTAGGCTTCATGGGCATACATTGATTTGGCACAGTCAGGTTCCCGAATGGATGGAAAAATTCCAAGGTGACTCTACCGCATTTGAAGCAGTTTTTAAAGATCATATTCAAACCGTAATTTCACGTTATAAGGAGCAGACCAAAAGTTGGGACGTAGTAAATGAGGCTATTGCAGACAACAACGGCAAATGGAGGAAAACTTTCTGGCTCGAACGACTGGGAAAGGATTATATCGCACGGGCTTTCCGGTATGCCAGAGAAGCTGCTCCCGCTGTCAAACTGTTTTACAACGACTATTCTTTGGAAAGCGATAGTCTGAAACGAAAATTAGCCTTGAAAATGGTGGATAGTTTTCGTAAACAAGGTGTTCCGATTGACGGAATAGGATTACAAATGCACATACGCGTTGATCACCCATCGTTGAAAGAGATTGAAGAGACATTCACAAAATTTGCCCAAACAGGGTTGCTAATCCATATTTCAGAACTCGATATTAGTTTTAATGAATTCAAAAAAGAACCTCGATTTAAAGCTTTTACTCCCGAAATGGCCGACAGGCAAAAACAACGTTATGAGGATGTTGTGAGTGCTTATAACCGCATCATACCTAAAAACCAGCAGTATGGAATTACCATCTGGGGATTTGCCGACAAGTATAACTGGATCAGACCTTTCTTCAAACAACCCGATTGGCCTGTGGTTTACGATGATTCTCTTCAACGCAAACCGGCATGGTATGGTTTTTCAAATGGATTGACAAAGTAAAATTGAAACAAAATTCGAAAGTTGGCAGAATACCATCTGATCTTCTTTATTTTGTTTGGTACAACCCAAATAATTTACAGACAGCAAATGATCCGATTTCTGTTCTTGTAAAAGATTTAACAATATAGACTTCGTAATAAGAGTAAAAATTAATTGGCAAAACTGGACATTTTACCCAACAATGCTGTAGAGTCTTTTTTGCAGATTCTGCAATGAGATGATCACCTTTCCCAATTAGTTCAGCAAGGGTAAGACACCATAAAGTGGAATCGGCATCAACTATTGCTTTTCCGGTGTAGCCCCATCCAAACCTGCCACTAAAATATCACCATCCAAGTACATTCCAAGCTTCCTGTGCCCAAGATAAAGCCAGAGGATCATTCGTTTCACATAATGCGGATCCGATATATCCTGAAACCCATTCATCGCTTTCGCCGGGTTGAAGTGAAAAATCTCTCCGTAGGCAGTCTTTACCTCTGCTACCACAAAGGTAAGTAATAGCCTTTTGAACTATCTATTTTAAAGTAGAAACGGGCTTTTACAAGTGAAAGGATATGTTTTTCTTAAGGAATAATTTATCAACTTCAAATTTATAAAGAATATCGCAGAATTCATCCTCTGCGGCAAGGGTTCCCTTGGTATAGAATGCTGATGCCCTGCACCCTCCTGCGCATGTAGCTACAAAAGGACAATCTTTACACTTCGGGATTTCGTATGCTCTTAAGCGGGTTTTGCTATTCCTACCCTTTTCCAGGATATCAGGGAAATCTTCTTCGAGTATATTTCCTAAGATGAATTCCTTTTCGCGAAGAAGATGGCAAGGATAAACATCCCCGTTCCAATCGATATCCACATTATACCATGCATTCCCGCAAACATATCGGCAACGGGTATCCCTGATGTTTTCACTGTTGCTGTCAAACATCTTTGGGGCGTCCGTATGGTCAAATTCTTTGTGAATTTTCTCAAAGGTTTCAATAATGATCTTCCGCAGGGATTCCGGTTCAAGGCTGATGTTACAGGCATTTGGTGCATGAGGAAACTTACGCAGATGATTTGGGTCAAACAAGCCACCATTACGGTATGCAAAGCGCGCTATGTCGAGTATTTCATGAAGGTTTCCTTCATGGACAGTCGGTGCAATAGAAAAACACACCTTATATTTAGCAAGGATATTAATACCCTTGATTGTTGCCTGATAGCTGTTTCCGCGAGTAATGGAATGAACTTCGGGGGTAATTCCATCCAGGCTTACCTGTACATTCAACAGATTTAAATATCCCTTAAGTTTTTTTGCAAGCGATTCATCTATCAGGTTTGCGTTAGTTCCGATCGAAAACTGAAGGTTATTGCTTTCAAGGATATCCAGTATATCCAGTATCTTTGGGTGAGTCAAGGGTTCACCACCCGTAACCATTACCCGGGCAGAAGGGTTTTGACTGCGTATTTTTTGAATGATAGTTTCCACTTCGCTTATTTTCATGGAATGATCAGTAACGCGTCTGTTATCTCCTATATAACAATAAGAACAGGAAAGGTTGCAGGATGTAGTTACAGTAAAGTAAACAAGAGCTAAGCCAGGAACTTCCACTTCCATCCTCTCATTCCTGAACCAACCCTGCTGTTTCAGTTTTCTCAGAAAAATACCTGAGAAATTTGCTATTTCTTCTTCTTTGCAGCCATGAGACGAAAGGGTACGTTTCACCACTTCCCCTGGATCTTCACCACCTGCCTTGGAAATAGCCACAAATGCCAGATATTCAGCGGGAGATAAAAGACTCATCGCCCCTGTAAGGGACGAACTTACCAAGTAATGCCCGTTGATAATCTTGCAAGCAAAATTCATTTTCTTTTGGGAAATTTATGTGTAATAGGAAAAAACAGGAGAATGTTTCTTGTTTAATAATAATAAACACAAACTACCCTAATATTACTATGAGTGTAGTCTATTAACAATACCAGTGCTCAAAAAGAAACTCCTCACTTCTATATTTTTCAAGAATAAAGAAGTAATAACATAAAAATAGAGGAAAGAAAACTATTTGTAACTTTTAAAGAAACCTCCAAATAGGATCCTGCATTTGACTATAAACTACCGGTCGGGCTTGAACCGGAAAATCCTGTTTTCGTAAACTCCGAATTCTTAAATCCAACTTCTCCACAGGTTGCATTATTTCCGCCAACAACTTGTTCCAACTCTTCCTCATTCAAGGTAAGATCGAGTTTTTCAGAATTTAACCCCACCTCCAGTGGTTTTTGGTTCTGATCTAAAGTATCTTCCATTTTGATTAATATTGATTGTTAAATTGAAAACTAAAATTATTACAAATGTATAAAATTATTACTTAACTCTCTGAATTTTTTTATTTTTTCGGCGACCGTTATAACAAATTTTCCTTAAGAGCTTTACGAAAATGCAATTTTATTATTTTCCAAATGTGACGATAAAAATTCTAATAGTATCAAATATCCCAATTTTTTTCTTGGTCGATTGTTGAGTGTATTCTTTACTTTTTACATCTCCACATTTGTTATGATTTCGAACGAGGAAACTTTTATAAAGTACTGGAGTATTAGGTCATTTGTTTTTATTTGTTTACGTTCAATTCCCCGTTCCATTCGATCCAACTCTTTTATTTGGTAGTGTCGTAAACAAATGCAAACCTTTTCAAAAAAAAATGCTGAATGCCGTTTTTCCATTGCAGTACACCCTATGAATCAATGCCAGTAACAGGTAAACGATCATGGAAACAAAGATTTGTGATTTTACAGCATTTTCGCTTGTTCCCACAAAGGTTTGGATTTGTAGGTTGTGCTTCATTAATTTTAAAAAATATCTCGATACTGAATATCTTACATTCAAACCCTGCTTTTTACCTAAATTGGAGTTGTAATTAATAACCATGTGTTTTCAAATTATATCAACCTTAAGACATTCTAACTTGAATTTGAATTCGTTTAGGTTGCTTTTTAGTTCTTTTTAATGTGTGTTTTGGCCAAGTCCTTCATCTTTTGTAGACTTAACGGTAGCTGCTACAAAAAGTCGAAGTTTTCTTTCAATCAAAGTATCCTAAAAATATTAGTTGTACTACAGAATCGCATATTCATAACTATTTTTTTGTCTCAAATCGGAAAATTTCAGGTATTTATGGAAATTTTCCTATGCTGTTTCTTCTAAAACCCTGATTATGCCATACAATCGATATCTGTTCTTTATTTTTTTGTCTGGTAATGTATTGCATGGTTAATATATTAAAGATTGAAAATTATTCATCTAATTCATTAAAAACAAGCACTGTGGCTCAAATATTAGCATGGTTATTAAATAAAAAATCCAATTTAGGTTTTTAGCATCTTTGCTTATGAATTTTATCAACTCATCTTTCAAAATATTTTTGGCATCATTTCGGTTTTAAACAGTTCAAAATCAAAGTAAGCCCTATCCTTCACTACAATCCTTCCTTTAGGTAATATCTGACTGGCTACTCCTTTACTGTCACCAAAAAGGTTTAAACAAAGGCTAACAGTAGAACTATCAATCAGTTTGATGGTTTCATTTTTAATCTCGTCGATTACAGCTCTATCACGCTAATCGGTCAAGGTGTGTTTGTAATGCTTAATCAACTGATAATAATCAACCTACAAAAATATGAGATACTCAGGCACTTTTATTTTTTAAAGATTCGGAAAGTAGTGAGAATTTCTATTCTCTACTCGGAACACATACTACCTCTTTAGCAACTCATTTCGCCCGCATTTTTCTTGGCCGAAAGCAGGTTGTAAGCACCTTTTATAACAACTTTCGCAGTTTGGATGTCGAAACCTTCAGGTAGTATCACTTCAACAAATCCGTTATCGGATACACCTTTATGAATCTCAATCATCCGGTATTCGGTAAATGGCTTGCCACCCTCCTCTTTGTCTTTATCGAAAACAAAAATGTAATCTTTGTCATCGAAACTGACAACGGCCTCGGATGGTACTGCAGTTACTTTGGTGTCGGAAGCTTCGATAATAGCATTCACATACATTCCAGGCAGTACGTTTTTACAAGTACCCGGTACGCTTGCATAAACTTTATAAGTCTTATCAACATCTATTGATTTACCGGTCTGATAAATTACAGCTTCATGCTGTTCTGTTTCGTTATTAATAAAGAAACGGATTTTCTGACCTGCAGCTACTTTATCAGCATCTTTCTCGAAAAGAGTAAGTTCAAGAAAAAGTTTATCACTATTTACAATCTCGAACATAACATCGGTTGAGGCCACATATTTTCCAATGTTGATGTTTACCGCTTTCACAAAACCGGAGATAGGCGAAACAACAGCAACTGAACGGCTTATATCATCTTCGTCCAAATTCGCAGGATTAATGCCAATCAATGCTAATTTCTGTTCCAGAGCTTTTACCTGTGCTTTGAGGTTCTTATAATCGGTAGTTACTTGTTGTACGTTCTTTTGCGAATACACATCGTCCTTGTAAAGTTCGGTGTGGCGGATATATTCAGCTTCAGCATATTCAAGCTTGTTTTTTGCTTCAAGATAATTCTGTTGAATGTCCACAAACTCCTGATTTTCAAGAATTGCCAGAGTTTGCCCCTTTTGAACTACGTTGCCTGGCATAAGAGTTGTACTTTTGACAAAACCACCCAAAGGCATACAAACCGTTGCAAGATTTTGAGGTGCTACAGCAACAATTCCGTTCACTTTTAATTTGTCACTAAGCGACTTCATTTCAATACTTCCTGTCTGGATATTGGCCAATTTGATCTGGTCGGCGCGTAACTCTACAATATCTTCAGGAAGCACTTCAACCGGTTTGATTTCTTCAGCACTCTTTGTTCCTCTGTCACACGAAAATAAAGCAGGCAGAAGGGTGGAAATCAACACTATTGAGATATATTTAACTTTTGTCATAATACGAAATTTTAAAATATTTTACCTGTAATTAAGTCAATGGAAATAATTGTTTGATTATAGCTATTCAATACATCAAGGTAGTTTTTCCTGATGTCTAAAGCTTGATCGAGGTTATGGATATAATCGAGATAATCCATCGCACCTGCTTTGAAACTGCGTGTTGCCTGATCAATAATTAAATTAGCTTCCGGAATAGCCTGTTTTTCGTAATAGTCAACGCTGTTGCGGAATTTAGTGTATTCGCCTATTAAGGAACGGAAATTGCCGGAAAGAGATTTTGAAAAATATGCTGCATCTGTTTGGGAAACCAGCTCTTTAAGTCTTGCAACTTTGGTTTTTGAGGTGTATGGAGCAAACCACAGCGGAATAGCAATACCTGCCTGAATACCGGTTAACCTGTCGCCAACGCCGAAAGTGCGGGGAATACCGT
>CAILKW010000287.1 GCA_903834845.1 uncultured Bacteroidia bacterium
ATCAAAAGAAATATCCGGAATTAAAAAATCTCCGGCTGAATGCCGATCAGAATACAGTGAAGAACAACCTGATGGTGGATTGCGACCAACCCTTCCTGAGAAAAAGCAAAAGCATGATTGAAGAGAACAACCAGGCTGTTGAATCCGAAGGAAAAGGAATTGAAGTGTTTTGCAACTCCAAGATTTTGAAGCAGTACGGGTTAAAAGCCATTCCGTTTCAGCAAATCGGGCCTAAGAAAAACCAGTGGATTAAAAACAAATAGATAAAGGTTGAGGACAATTTTTCCGTAAATTTGTGTTTTAAATTATATTGCCATGTCAACAGCGGAATTAAAACAGATCAAAATAAATCTTAATTAATTAAACTACAATTATTTAGCAGACTAACCTACGTGCCAATTTTTTAAATTATGCACCAATATGTTTAAAAACTTAACGCATAGGAATATATGTAAAAACGAATAAGGCACATAGAAAAACCAATTATTAAAATGGAGACCAAGCGTTTTCGGTAACGTTTCCGAAAATAAAAACGTTTTCGGAAACGTTTCCGTTGATTATTTTGCCGTTTTTTTTTACAAATCCATAGACATGTTTTAAATTTATCCCAAATAGAAACGAATGATAAATTAAATATATTATTATGAAACATATTAATATGAGACAAATTATTATGAAACAAATTAAGTATAAACTAATATTATTGATTGCATTAAAATGCCTGTCAGGTACATTTGTTGGAGCTCAACAAACTACTGAATACTACGCCGACTTCTTTGTTTCGACCACTGGCAAGGATATCTGGAGCGGAAAACTAACCGAACCAAATGCCGAAAAAACCGATGGGCCTTTTGCTACAATAAAAAGAGCCAAAGAAGCAGTTCGATTGATTAAAAATGATTGTTACCGTAATATTTATGTTTTAATCCGTGGGGGTGAATATAAGCTTGAGGAAACACAAACATTCACCCCTTCTGATAGTCATTACGATGCTTTTAAAATTGTTTACATGGCTTACCCTGACGAAATTCCGGTTTTTTCATCTGATTTGGAAATCACAGGATGGGAACTCGCAAAAGCGGTAAAAGGTCTATCTTCTTTGGCAAAAGGAAAGGTATATGTAGCCAAATTACCGCAGTTGCCAAACGGTAAAGAGCGGTTTTATACAATGTACGACGATGGTAAACTCCTGACACGCGCCCGCTCCAAAGGCTTCGAACCAACAAGAGTAATGTCGGGAGGCGATGGTGGTGGAATTGATTGGGAAAACATGGTAAAGGCCGACAGGAATTCCCTTTTTTTCCCGGATGGAATCATTAAAAACTGGGATAATCTCAATGATATTGAAATATTTGTTCAGCCCAATGTAGGTTATGTAACTAATTATTTAACCCTTGCCTCAGTGGATGAAAAAAAAGCAGTGGCACAAACTGTCCTTCCTGCAACTTACCCCATGGGAAAAATAGACAAGCACTTACACGCTATGGCTGGTGGAAGTTGCAGGGTAGAAAATGTGATCGATTACCTTGATAATCCAGGTGAGTGGGTGGTAAATACAAAAGAGAAACTAATTTATTACTGGCCTGAAAGTGGTAAACCAAATCATGTTACATATCCTGCGCTAACGCAATATTTTTTTATTGACGGTCATGAGATGGGGGGTATTGTCAGAAATATAGCCTTTACCGGATTAACTTTCACAAGAGGAGACAGAGATGTAATTACAAAAAGCGATATTGGGCTTCAACATGAATGGGATATGTGGAACAAAGAAAATGCAATGCTTCGATTCAGAGATGTTGAATATTGTGAGGTAAATTCATGTCGGTTTTACAATAGCGGAGGAAATGCTGTTCGATTTGATTTGCATGCACAAAGTAACATTATTAAAAACAACTTAATTGATTATGTCGGCGGAACAGGTATTTTATTATGCGGATACGGGCCGGGTAAACTAAATGTAAATAAGGGTAATAGAATAATAAACAATCAAATACATCATTGCGGCGAATTTTATTTTCAGTCAAATGGTATTATGCTTTCGCAAAGTGGTGAAAATATTATTAAAAATAATAAATTACATCATCTTCCTTATGATGCTATTGTTTTAAGCGGTGCACGCCCCATGTTTTTTCAGTTTAATGTTTCAAACAGGGAGCAGGTCGGATCAATGAGAACGGAGGAAATTGCCGCCGAGGCATTATATCAGAAAGATACGACGAGTTACGACTACAAAACTTTTGTGTATTTTAAACAATGGCCAAAATCAGCACCCTACTATCTTACACGGAATAATATTATCGAAGATAACGAAGTATTTTTAGTTATGCAAAAGTGCTTTGATGGCAATGCAATTTACCTTTCGGATGTTGGAGACGGAAACGAGATAAGACGTAATTATATTCACCATCTCAATGGTATGGGAATGCAACAAGCTATTCGAACAGACGCGTTTATGAAAAATACGATGGTTGCCGAAAATGTTATTTACAATTGCAACGGAGGCGGAATAAATCTGAAATACTATAACAACCACGCATATAACAACATAATCGCTGATATTCACGATATTGTATATGAAAATTCTATTGGGAAAATCAATCGTATGTTTATCGGATACTTTAGCATAATGGATGTTTTTTCACGCGAAAAAATGCCGCCTTACACATCATGCAATATCCAAAACAACATCTTATACAAAGTTGCTTCACACAATACTTTTTATAGGCAGGGTATGGTTAATGGGAAATTAACTGAGTTGAAAATTGAAGAATGTAATATAGATAATAATCTCTATTACGATGTAAACCTTAAAGATAAAGGACAATCGGCAATAGAATATTACCGAACGCGGGGAGCTGATAAAAAAAGTATTGTTGACGATCCCATGTTTAGAAATATTAAAAAAGGTGATTTCAGACTTAAAGAAAACTCTCCAGCCTATAAAATTGGTTTTAGAGATATTGACATAACTCGAATAGGTCTAAGCAATGAATTTCCATTGCGTTTTATTGAAATCGTCAGAAACCAAATCGGAGAAAATTACGACAAATTTGAAGCTTTGGAAGAATACTGCAACAAAAGTGTAATTGATAGCAAAATGGAATTTAAAGAATCAAATGGAATTTAAATCAACAATTAATTTTACTGATATGAAAAAACAGATATTCTTATGCTTTATTATTTTGGTTCTAAACTCCATAGTTTTTGGTCAGACAAGTATGAAAATGCAGAACAGAAACCCCGAGGATTTGGATATTGGTTCAATGGTCCAACCCGTTCCGTTCAAAAACAAATTCACAGACGAAAACTACAATATATGGTGCGGATCGGTGACAAAAAGCAAGAACGGGAAATACTACATGTTCTATTCCAGATGGTTAAAAACAGATGGGCATTATGCCTGGGTGATTAACTGCGAGATTGCCTTAGCTAAAGCAGATAACCCCGAAGGCCCGTATAAACATGTAAAAGTTGTTCTTCCCGCAAGGGGAAACCAATTCTGGGATGGTTGCACTACCCATAATCCTGCAGTAATGCAGTACAAGGGCAAATATTATTTGTACTATATGGGGACAACCGGCAAAACCGCCATTAAACTGCCAACAACAATGAAAGATTCGGTCTGGTGGGAATACCGAAACAATCAACGTATTGGAGTTGCTGTCGCTAACGATCCCGAAGGAGAATGGAAGCGTTTTAACAAACCTGTATTGGATGTCAGCCCCGATACATCTGCATTCGATGCTCTAATGGTTTCCAATCCTGCCGGAGCGGTTGACGATAAAGGTCGTGCCATATTGGTTTACAAACAGGTAGAAAAGAATCAAAAATTATCGGGAGGGAAAGTCCGGTTCGGCGTGGCATTTGCTTCAAACCCCACCGGCCCTTTTAAAAAATACGAAAAACCAATTTTCGAAGCTAATGATGGAACAAAGGAATGGATGGTAGCCGAAGATCCCTATATTTGGTGCAACGAGGGCAATGTTTATGCAATAGTCAGGGATGTGGTTGGCAAATTTACCGGAGATAGCGGAGCCCTTGCATTGTTGGTTTCGAAAGATGGCAAGGAGTGGAATCCGGGCAAATTTCCCAAAGTTATCGGAAGCCGGTTTTTATGGGAAGATGGCTCTAAAAGCATTGGCCAACTCGAAAGGCCCTGTTTGCTTATCGAAAATGGGGCGCCGAAATATTTGTTTGGTGCTTACGGCCTTACAAAGGACAGAAGTATTTCGTGCAATGTAGCTGTCCCTTTGAAACCTCAGAAATAACAGAATACAAAAGACAGGAATTTAGAATTGAATTGACCAACTAAAATATCCCCATACGAATAAAAACCGATCATGAAAATTTACCTTATATTGCTGTTAATCACTGTTTTACCTTCGACATTGATTGCAGTTGGGAGCCATCTTGATAAAAACGGCTTATGTCTTTGGTACGATAAACCTGCCAAAGTTTGGGAAGAGGCATTGCCATTGGGTAATGGCAGTCTGGGCGCAATGGTAATGGGAGGTATTTGCACCGAACGAATTTATTTGAACGAATCGAGTGTTTGGTCGGGGCAGTACCATTTCACTGACAATAAAGAAATGGCTGCACAAATTCCGGAGATCCGAAAAGCAATTTTCGAGGGCAACCATGCAAAAGCTGATTCATTGACAACTAAATACTGCACCACTGTTAATGATCCGCGTTACGGCAGCTATCAACCATTGGGCGATCTATTCTTGTCGTTCACCAACATTCAGGATTCTGTTCTTTCCTATAAAAGGGTGCTTGATCTGAACAACGCAACCACAACGGTTGAATTCTCCACTAAAAATTCCACTTTTCGCAGAGAGCTGTTTATCAGTGCTGTTGATAAGGTATTGGTGATGAAGCTGACAAGCACCGTTAAGAATAATCTGTGTTTTAATATGGTTTTAAACCGCGAAAAAGGGGCAATCTCTGCTTCAAAAGGAGCTGATGGTTTGATCCTTGACGGAAAATGTGAATTTGGAGGTTCAACATTTCATGCAAGGGCAAAGGTTATTTCCAAAGGTGGAAGCTTAGAAGTAAAAGAGGGAAAACTATTTGTGGCCAATGCAGACGAAGTGTTGATTTTACTTGGCGCAAATACCGATTACTGGGGTAAAAACCCTGAAAAACTATGCGATGACCAACTCCGTTTAGCAGGTATTAAAGGGTTCGGCAAGTTGCTTCACGATCACGAAAAAGATTATCAGAAGCTTTTCAACCGTGTAGAATTGAATTTGGGGAGCAATTTGAATCCACAGTTGCCAACTGACAATCGAATTCGGGCTATTCAGGGTGAAGTTGACCCAAACCTGATTGCTTTGCTCTTTCAATATGGGCGTTATTTGCTTATCTCAAGCTCACGTCCGGGAGGTTTGCCGGCCAATCTTCAAGGTATTTGGAACAAAGATTTTAAACCGGCCTGGTTCAGCGATTTCACCATAAATATCAATTTTGAGATGAATTATTGGCCTGCCGAAGTTTGTAACCTTTCGGAGCTTACTGAGCCAATGTTTAAGCAGATTGAACGGATGTATCCTGCAGGCAAAAAATCGGCAAAAGAACGCTATGGCTGTAAAGGGTGGGAATTATGTACCCGGAGCACTCCTTGGGGAATCAATGAATTACGTGGTTCTTCGAGCCTTCTTTTTCAGGAATCGGCTGCCTGGTTATGCACTCATCTATGGGAACATTACCTTTATACCGGCGATAAAGAATTTCTTAAAAAATACTACCCTTTGATTCGAGATGCGGCACTGTTCTACAATGATTATTTAGTTGTTCACCCTCAATATGGTTACTTGGTTGCTGGCCCTACAAATTCACCCGAAAATAAATTCCTTGGCAAGGATGGAAAGCCATATTCGGTGAGCATGGGAACTACAATAAGTACGCAGATTATCAACGATATCTTTTCAATCTGTAATAATGCAGCAACTATACTGGGAACAGATGAAGAGTTTTGCAAACAAATCATCGAAAAAAAAGCCAAACTACCGCCGATGAAAATTGGCAGCAAAGGGCAACTGCTCGAATGGCTTGAAGAGTTTCCGGAAGCGGAACCCCAACACCGGCATGTTTCGCATTTATATGGACTGTATCCGAGCAATCAGATTAATGCAAAAACACCTGAGTTGATAAATGCTGCCAAAAAGACATTGGAGCTGAGGGGTGACGGCGGAACAGGGTGGAGCAAAGCCTGGAAAATATGCTTTTGGGCCCGGTTGCAGGATGGTAACCATGCCAATAAGATGATACGTGAATTTTTCAATATGATTGGTCAAAAGGATCTTAACTATAAGAGCGGAGGTATTTACTCAAATATGTTCTGCTCCCATCCGCCATTTCAGATTGACGGGAATTTTGGGGTGACAGCCGGTATTGCCGAAATGCTGCTTCAAAGTCAGGACAATAAAATCCAACTTTTGCCTTCATTGCCCGACGGCTGGTCAAGTGGTTATGTAAAAGGATTGGTCGCACGAGGAGGATTTGTAATAGACATTTATTGGGAGAATGGGAAATTAGTAAAAGCCCTTGTAACATCCCGAAACGGAGGTATCTGCAATGTCAGATATGGGAAAGAGATTGTTGCCATAAAAACTGAAAAGCACGGTCAATATTCATTAAATAAATCGCTTAAACAAGCAAGGAATTAAAGTTGTGAGAACATTTTTAGTAATTTTTGTAATATGAAAAAACTATTTCCCTTTTTATTACTGTTTTTATCGGTCTTTCCATATCCAGAAACAAATGCCCAAATTAAAGGCACTGTTCCTCAAAGCACTATGATAGCTCCTTGTCCTGTGCACATCAGTTTAAATGGAGAATGTGCCTTTGCCGCCGATTATGCAGATGCCGGTGATAAATTTGAATGGTTTTCGCCAAGTCTTAACGATGACGTTTGGGACAGGGTGAAAATTCCCCATGTTTGGTCCTTGGATTCCCGATACCCTTTCTTTGAGGGCGCCGCATGGTATAGGAGAGCTTTTACAGTACCTATAGAGCTGAAAAATAAGCATATCCGGTTGGTGTTCGAGGCAGTTTATTCAAAATCGGTAGTTTGGCTCAATGGTAAACAGATTGCAACTCACGAAGGCGGTTATACTCCTTTCGAAGTGGACGTTACGTCCTCTATCAATTTTGACAAATCCAATTTGCTGGTAGTAAAGGCCGATAATCGTTCAAAAAGAAAACCTAATGTAATTCCGCAATTGGTAAGGGCGTGGATGGAAGACGGCGGAATTATCCGCGATGTCTATCTGGAGGCTGGGTCAGATGTGTATATGTCAAATCAGATGATTAATGCAGTACCCAATCTTCAAACCGGTGACGCAACTATTAACATTTCATCATGGATTAGAAATCCGAGGAATGAACCTGTAAAATTAAACCTTCAAGGAATAATTTCTATGGAGAATGAACCGCTTAAAATGAATAATCCGAAATTAAAAGTTGAAATTCCTGCGAATTCGACCAAACGGGTTGAGATGATGGTAAACCTACCAAAAGAAATGGTCCGGTTATGGGGGCTCGACACACCAGTTCTTTATAATCTGGCAACTTCAATCGAAGGTCTTGAAACTTCACGTCCGGTTAGTTTTGGTATCCGGAAATTTGAAGTCAGGGGGACAGAGTTGCTGCTTAACGGTTTTCCGATACGTCTTGCAGGTGCAAACAGGGTGGCAAGTGGTGTCGTATTTGGACAGGATGATCCCCTTGAGTTTGTGGAGAAGGATTTAAGATTAATGAAAGAGGCAGGATTGGAATTTATGCGCATGCACCATGTACCTCTCTCAAAAGCAGTTCTGGATTGGGCTGACCGTAACGGGATGCTTTTAATTGAGGAGTGCGCAACTCCATCTGATCTCTTTTCAGAGGAAGCTTCTGCATTGGATAAGAAAAATATAAAGGAAATGGTAGAGCGCGACTGGAACAGGCCTTCCGTAGTGGCATGGAGCATCGGGAACGAGTATGAGTCCGAAACTCCGGAAGGAATGAAATGGTCAAAGGAGATGAAGGAATTTGTGCTTTCTATCGATCCTAACAGATTGATTTGTTTTGCCAGTAATCGTGCAGCAAAACTTAATCTAAAACCGGAGGAGGAGGCAACTTCGTTGATGGATTTTGTTTGTTTGAATACTTATGGATCAACACCCGATGATAACGCTGCCAATATTGACAGGGCACACCTGCGTTGGCCGGATAAACCGTTCATAATCACTGAATATGGATACCGGGCCGACAGGGTCGGGCAGGAGCAAGACCGCGAACTATGGTTTTCCGAAATGATTAAAATTTTCAGGGACAGGCCTTTTATTTCGGGTGCATCACTTTGGAGTTTTAATGACTACCGTAGCAGGTATGTCAGCACTAATCCTGATGGTTTCCGGTGGTGGGGTTTGGTTGACGCAAAACGCAATATCAGGGGCTCCTATTCGTTATTCCGGCGCGAATTTACTCCCGTTGAACTGAAAGAAGCACGCATTTTGGACAAACAATTGGTAATAAAATTAGCCGGAAGGGTTGATTTTCCTGTTTATCCACCAACCGGCTATCAGTTAAAACTCGAATTTTACAACTTCCGCGGTCGTCAGATAGAGGTTCAAAACCACAGTATTGATCTCATAGCTCCTGGTTCCGAACGTATATTGAATATTCCAATGAAAGAAGGCATCGCTTATTTCCGTGGTGAAATTCTTCGTGGCCGATTTTCGATGCTCATCTTTGGTCCCACAACATGGTCGAAGCAAAAGTAAATATTGATTCAATTAGGGTTCTATTCTTAAAAGTTGAGTCCACTCCGAAAAGCCTTCTTTTGCCAATATGACACAAAAACACAAAGGCTTCACTAAGGCTATAATGCAGATATTTAAATCTTTGTGAAACCTTTGGTTCTTAGAGCCTTAGTGGCATTTCTTGTTTTTATTTTTTCGGAGTGTACTCAAAATTATGCTTATCAATTATTTGAAGTGAGTTTACGTAAGAATTGTACAGGAAAACTATTAATGGGAAAAGCGAATGTACGGTTTGAGATTGGGGTTAGGAAGGGTTATAAATACTTCCCACCTTACTTCACTGTTTTACTGTGACATAAGTTTACTTATAAAGTCGGCCAGTTTTAAAACATCCTCCTTTTCTGAAAAATCAGTCTTATCGGATTTAAGGTAGTTTTTAATCGCGTCCTCTTTACCGAATGTCAATTTGAGGACATTTTTCTTATTGAACGGAATAAAGTTATTCTCCGAAACTGTAAAGAAATAGGATATAGTTTTCTGAATAATCACATCCTCAGTCGGTTTCAGATCGTAAGAGCGTTTCCCAAGTATAATAAAGCTGTAAGAATCGGATGCTGAACTTCTGTTGACAGTACCCATTGCCCCTTCCTTGCGAATATCCTTAATTTCAAGTCCCCGCTTAAGAAAAACCTTGAATTTGTCATTAAAGATTAATTGCAGGTAGCCCTCATGATAGTAAAAAGTATCCTTTGCCACTACAATTGAAATGATTTCCTGTTTCATAGCAATTAACACGGTATCTTTCGATTGCAGAAACTCTATTTCGCCAGTCAGTAAATTTAAGTTGAACTTGCAGGGAATGGTGCCACCTGTCACAAAATTCCCTTTACCCATTGTAAATTCAGGATATAAGTACCTTTCAGACAGAGGGAAGTACTCGTTTAAACTTGTACCCGCTTTTACGGTTACGGGTTGGAACTTCTGTGCGAACAAACTGCCACCAATACAGAC
>CAILKW010000288.1 GCA_903834845.1 uncultured Bacteroidia bacterium
CAAATGCCTTTTTATCGAAAAACAACTGTACTCAAGGTCGGGTAGCAGGAGCATTTATTTGTAGTCCCGCCAACGAACAGTACCCTAGCTATGTCCTGTATATTAATATATTAAAAAACTGAAAATGCAACTTGGGTTAATCTCTTTTATAAGTTCTTCTGCGCTTTTATCAGATTTAAACGCACCAAAAAATTTATCAACCACGTTTTCGATTTCAGTAGTTTCTTCAACAATTGAATTCGACAGTTTTGCAATTAGTTTTATTTTATTCTCTTTGCTTAAACTACTAAGCAATCCATAATAGTTATCAATCAACACTGTATTTGATTTCATTGTTACATTTTTTACAAATATATTAAAACTTTTCAAATACACCCAGCCCGAAAAGAGCAAAATCGTACTTTACAGGATCGTTAGCATCGAATAAACGTAAATTGGCTGTCAGTTCTTCCACTGCCTGCCAGTCGTTTTGTGTTCGCTGAAGTAATCCTAATTTACGGGCTACATTTCCTGAATGAACATCCAACGGCATCATTAACGCCGAAACAGGAATCGAATTCCATAGGCCAAAATCAACACCAAGGGTTGATGACCTAACCATCCAACGCAGAAACATATTGATTCTTTTTGCCGCCGAACCTTTGTCTGGATTAGCAATATGCTTTTCTGTCCGATGTGGTGGATTGAACGAAAGAAACTTTTCACGAAAATGGAAGATTGCCGTTTTCACAGTACCATCAATAGAAAAGCCTTCGTTAAAAAGCTTTTCTAATCCGCCAAATTCCTGATAAATCGCCGAAAGTGCCCGTATGAAATAGAAACAATCAACTCCGTTAAAAGTCCGATGGACAAATGATTCAAATAGTTCAGAATCTTCAATATTTGTTTGGGTTAGGAATTCAAAAGGTTCGTCATTCATAAGCTGCATCAATTTATTGGCATTCCTGATAATAGTCGGGCGTTGTCCCCAGGCAATTGTTGCAGAAAGAAACCCTGCTATTTCAATATCTTCCTTTCGTGAAAACCGATGAGGTATTGAAATCGGGTCTGATTCAATAAAATTTGTACAATTAAACTGATTGTATTTTTCCTCAAGGAAATTTTTTATTTCTATTAAAGTATCTGGATTTGAAATCATTGCTGTAAAAGAATAAGATGCAAAAAATGAAATATTTTCTGAAATGATTAATCACCTTTCAACAACACCATCCCGAATATGTATCATCCGATCCGACATCCCGGCAAAATGTTCATCGTGTGTTACAATAATAAAGGTCTGACCAAATTTTTCGCGAAGGTTAAAAAAAAGGCGGTAAAGCTCTTCCTGATTACGAGAATCGAGATTACCGGATGGCTCATCGGCTAATATAATTGCAGGATTATTAATTAACGCTCTCGCAACAGCAACTCTTTGTTTCTCTCCCCCCGAAAGTTGAGATGGTTTATGATCAAGGCGATCGGTTAATTCAAGAATTTGCAATAACTCTTTTGACCTTGCTTCAACTTCTTTCCGGTTTCGCCGGGCGATGTATCCTGGAATGCAAACATTTTCGAAAGCAGTAAATTCAGGCAGCAAATGATGGAATTGAAATACAAAACCAATCTCTTTATTTCGGAATCGCGAAAGTTCAGTCTCACCAAACGAAAAGACATTTTTCTCATTGATCCAAACCTTGCCTGAATCCGGTTTTCCAAGCGTACCCAAAATCTGAAGGAGAGTTGTCTTACCGGCACCACTTGCACCAACAATGGATACGATTTCTCCCTTTTCAACTTGAAGTGAAATTCCTTTTAAAACCTTAAGATCGCCAAACGATTTGACAAGTAGCTCTGCTGTAAGCATTTATCTTTAATTAGAGAATAATTAAAATACTTTAGAACAAAAAAACTAATCCTTAAGTTCCTCTTCGATTTTACGTTTCACATCTGAACCATCTTTTTCAATTTTTTCGGTCAGCTTGTTGAAATCCTGCTTAATATCGGAGGTTTGATTTTCAAATTCCCTTTTGAGATCATTTGTGGCTTTATTGAATTCACGCATTCCCTTTCCGATAGTACGAGCCAGACCTGGTATGGCATCGGCACCAAAGAAAAGTAAAGCGAAAAAAACGACCACTATTAACTCGCCACCACTGATAAAGAGTACTATATGTTCCATGTTGGTTTTATTTTCGACAAAGATACAATTTTGAAGCAGGAATAGTGATTTAAGTTTAATGATTTTATTTGTTTAATGATATCAATTGTGAATTAGGTTGGCAATTACTAAATATGGGGTATTGAAAATCAGGTATGTGAAACCGAAGACAGGTGTCAATTGTCTAAGTGACCGGGGACAGTCTAATTAGGAGGATCAGGTCTCGGAGGAGACACCTAAAGTAGCGACCAAAACGATTAATAAAAGTGAAGCACTTAAGGAATAGGCTGGTTTTTATCTTTGTTATTTGGATTTCAACATTTAGAACCAGATAGTTGATTGACAGTATATTAATTGTATTGTTTCCTTACCTTTACACAATTCATTCGATGAAAAAGAGGTGACCTTCAAAAAGTCAATCTTTTTTTATAATTAGTTCAATCAATATTTTATTTTGTCTTACGGGTAGTGGCCAAAACCATTTTAACTCCGGTTTTTGTCCCAAGTTGCATTACATCAATTAACGACTGAACTTCAATTGTGTTATCGCATCTAACGATAGCAATAACCTCACTGTTTTTCTGTTTTTCTATTTGCAATAAAGGTTCGATTTCCACGAATCGAACTTCGATGTTGTTGATGTAATATTTTAGTTCTTTTGTAATCGAAATTGCCAGTTCTTTTGGTGGTTTATTCATCGATTGCGTTTGATTGGCCTGTGGAAGCATCAGTTTTATAGTCCCTGGTGTAATCATGGTTGAGGCAATCAGAAAGAACAACATCAAAAAGAACATGATATCACTGAAGGAGTTTGAGAAAATTTCAAAACTATCCTTTTTTTCACTCCTGAATTTCATATCTTAATGTTATTGATCAAATCAATAAACCTTACACTTTTATATTCCCAGTCCTGTACTTGTTTATTGACCTTGTGATTAAGATAGTGATAAGAAACATAGGCCATAATTCCAATGCTAAGACCAACACCTGAGGTGATCAATTTTTCGTATAACCCTCCTGAAATCAGTGATATACTTATGTTATCCGCAAGTGAGATATTGTAAAATATCTTAATTACTCCCGAAATGGTACCAATAAAACCCATCATTGGAGCTACTCCTGCAATCACCCCTAGGAAATACATGTTCCCTTCATATTTATAAACCTCCAATTTCCCTTCCATTTCCATCTGTTCGCGAATATCAGTTAATGGTTTACCCAGATTTTGTAAACCCTTGGCTAGTATCCTTGATTCTGAACAGTTGGTAGATTTGCATAAAGTAAATGCTGCACTGATATTACCCTCCTTAACAAGTTTTACAAACGTCTCAAAAAAGGAAGAATCTGATTTTTTTTGGCTATGCAAGAAAAAAAACCTTTCACCAAAAATATAAATTGAAATGAGTGAAAGAATAAACAGAGGGATCATTAACCATCCACCCTTCATCAAAAGGTCAACATACGATATTTCAGCTGCTGTTTGAATAAGTAAAAACATTGAAGAATAGTTTTAATTTCTTGTTAAATCTTAAATATTACCTGATAATTGAACTGTTAATTTTAAGTCTGCCAAAGATGAACAAATAAATTCAATTTTTAAAATACCGCAAAGTTTCTATCAAAATTTATTTACTTCATAAGAGTAATTTTTTTTGAGCAAATTTAAGTAGATCGATTGATAAAGTGAATTTCGATTCTATTATCTTTGAGGCAAAATATATTAAACTTTTAGCAAATGGTAGTATTGGTAATTTCTTTTTCACACATTTTGATTTTGGTTGTGGCCTTAGTTATTTTATTTGGAGGCAAAAAGATTCCTGAGTTAATGGGAGGAATTGGTAAAGGAATGAAGGACTTTAAGAAGGCCATTAAATCGGATGATGATGACATAAAATCGCCACAGGAGACAATTACAACCACGAATAAAAAGGAAGCTCCCAAAGAGTAAATTGAGTTTTAAGCATTAAAACAAAAAGGATATCATTCTAGTTATTTATATTTATTATGATAAGCTATTTATAGCTTTTGAGCTTGAGTTCGTAATTTCCTCGTTTTTCCAATTTGTTTATCTTCTTTTTCCAAGGTGATTGTAAAGTAATTGATATGGTTCATATACCAATCAGTAAGCGATTGAATAAATTCGATCTTGATTATGGTTAATTTAAGCGGATAAATGGATTTGTGGATTTTTACTGTCGAATAAAAAACCCGGAACTTTATTAGTCCGGGTCTCTTTTTGTCTATAAATAGCTGTTATTTCTTTTCAATAACAATTTTTTTATGCCTGTTTAATGAATCAAAGGCAATAGGAGTTGCAACAAAAACAGATGAATAAGTACCGATAAAGATACCAAATAACATTGCGAAGATAAATCCCTGAATTGATGTTCCACCAAATAAGAAAATAGCAACCAAAACAATTAATGTAGTTAAAGATGTACTAAATGTACGGCGTAACGTACTGTTCATAGCATCGTTATAGGTTTTGATTGTTTCCTGTTTCGGGTGTAAATGGAGGTACTCACGGATACGGTCAAAAACGATAACCGTGTCGTTGATCGAGTAACCAAGAACAGTAAGGATTGCAGCAATAAATGATTGGTCAACAGACAGAGAGAACGACAAATAACCATCCAATAAGGAGTAAGTTCCGAGCAATATTAAACCGTCATGCGCCAATGAAACTAAGCCTCCCAATCCAAAAGCCCAGTTTCGGAAACGAACGGCAATATAAAGGAAGATTATTAACAAGGCAAAGAAAACAGCCAAAACTGCATCTCTTTTAATATCATCAGAAATAGTAGGACCCACTTTTTGAGAGCTGAGCCGATAGTCTGTTAAAAATTTATCTTCACTTACATCGCCTAAGAAAGGTTTTAACCCTTTGTAAAGTAACCCTTCAATTTCTGCGTCAATTGCTTCACCTTCTTCTGTAATTTTAAAATCAGTAGTAATTCTTACCTGACTATTTCCACCATAAGTCTTTACTTCGGGAGCGGTTCCAAAGTCAGTAGCTAATGCGTTAGAGAGTGATTCAACTTTTACATCCTTATCGAACCTTACAACATAAGTACGTCCACCCTTAAAATCAATTGAATAGTTCAAACCTTTAAATGTAAGCGACAAAATTGAAATTAGAATTAATGTTCCAGAGAAGTAGTAGAAAACTTTGCGCTTTTGAATGAATGGAACAGCAGTATGTCGCAACCATTCCTTAGTTAAATCGGTAACAAAAGTAATTTTCTTATTTTTATCGAGCCAGCGTTCGAATATAATACGTGTTATGAATATCGAAGTGAATAGTGATGTGATGATACCAATAATCAATGTTGTAGCAAAACCTTTGATTGGTCCGGAACCAAACATATACAGCAC
>CAILKW010000289.1 GCA_903834845.1 uncultured Bacteroidia bacterium
AAATTCCCTTTGAACAATAGTTGAATCATTAAAAACATATTCTAACTTTTCATTTAACTCCCCACCATTGAACAGATACTTCCTTGATATTTTCTTATTTCTGTTTTCAAATTCATTTTCAATGTTGATTTCGCCACCCTCAATATACTCCTCACAGATTCCTCCAAACCAATATTCATCCTGAATACAGTATATGTTCCGGCTGAATATATCAAGTCCAAGGTATTTTATTAAATCAAGTTGAGTTTGACAGTTTTTAATTTCATCGGGCAGTAATCCATGATTTTTTTGATGAGCAAACCATTGCCAGTAATTAGGCGCGTAAACAAAGCGTTGATTAATAGTTCTCATGGGTTAACATTTTCAATACATAGATTATACAGTAAGAAGTTCTCTTTAGGTTTAATACTAATCTGGAGTGTTTCATCTCCTTTTATACTGACAGTGAATGATATCCGTATTAAATCGGCCATTTTTTGTGAAATGTAGTCAACAGAATATTTCTTCTTATTACGGGAATCTGTCAATTCCATCTCAGGCATCTTTTTTTCATCTCCAAAACAATCAATATTAATCTTGTATTCTCCCTCTGGAAGGTTGTTTTCAGAAATTGTTCGTAATTTCAGACTAACGATAGAATCTGTTTCAAGATAACTGCGATTTTGGATATCAATTTTGAAGTTTCCTGTGCCCAATTCTTTACGTCCCAATACACTCCAAAAGCTTTTATCTTTGTCAATAAACCAGGAATATTTTCCTGCACCTTGTGCCATTGGGTCATGAAGAGTTTCACCAAATTTATAACAAACGGGGGCAATCCCGGCACGCTGTTTCATATTTATAAAATCGGGATACCACCTTGTCCCCATGGAGAAAAGCACCGCCTTTTCGCTTGTTGTTGCTGGTCCCTGTTGAAGATTTTTGGCAAACATACCGATCGTTTCTTCAACATTACATTTCGACAATTCTGTTTTTGCGCCGAATATATCCTTTTGGGCAAGTAAATCCCAGGCTTTGGCAAAACTGATCTGGTTTTTAAAAAAGCTGATATAAAATAATTCAGATCCTTCAAAATAGTTTAATAATCCCAAATTCTCTTTGATTTTCTTTTTGTCAACCTGCCTTATTAGGTTAAGGCGTTCAATAGATTTATTAATAGTGGCTTGGGGTGATTCAAGTTTCTCTTTCCCTGTGAATGAGCCACCTATATCCATAAAATGATTACCGGTTTCCCTGCCGAACATTGGTCCTTCTGTAATCCATTTTTTGAAATAATCAGTTAACTGATAATTATCGCGCCCCCAATTTTTGACGACAAACTTCTTTAAAGTCGAGTCAAGCGGCTCATTCTTAGTGCTACTCCATGCCTGACGAGCCAAAGAAGAAAAATAGAGATCAAGTGGAAAAGTTGTCCAATGGATTATGGCATAACCTGATGCACCACGTTTTTCCAATAAATCTGCAAAATTCGAGTAAGGAGTATATGGTTTACCAATATAACGATGATCATCGTGATGTGCCCAAACCACGGGTATTATCTTCCGGTTCTCAGCTATCTCTGCCAGTTTTTTCTCTGTGGCTTTGTATTCAAAATTGATCCACCAATCAAGAGGAATAAATGTTACATCCTTAGGAATGATGTAATTTGAAGGAACCATATCGTCCCAACCCCAGGAACCGTACATCACCTCTACCCTTGTATGTCCTAACTCAATAAGTGCTTTTTGATAGGCCTTTACAACCTTGGAAATTGCAAAAGTTGTGACCGATCTTGAATCATCCAATAATTTCCATTGTTCTGCCAGTAATTCATAATATTCATCAACCCACTTCACCGGAAAATCGTTTTTTCTTATTTTTCGCCAGGGAGTGATGTCATCAGACCATCTTACCCATAATGCTAATTTGTCTATCTCGGGGTATGTATTGAAAAGTGACCCAACTTGTGTTTTATAGTAATTATAACCTTCAGGCGTTTCAGGATTTGCCAGCCAATCGTCTCCAACTTTAAATCGTGCCGATAAAGGAAGAGTAAGAATTATCTCTTGAGGATTTGCCGACTTTGTATCAATATCATGGGCATAAATCACTCTCATCCCCTGTTTATGTGCATATTGAAATACCTTTTGCATAAGGCTTACTGCCGCTTCTGCTCGTTTTTCATCAGGTACTACCGCGGCCTCCGAACCCAAAATTGGAGTGTTAAAAATCTCACCTCCAGGTAAAAGCCGTACATCATTGATGTGCTGCGCTCCCCAATCTCTTCCGCTTGCTGAGGTGTTCATGTATCCAACAGGTTTTTTCACGCCGTTAAATTCAAACTGAAACATAGGGTTATTACCATAAGCGTGCACCATAATCGTATTAAATCTCATTTTCGAACTCTGGTCAATCCAAAGCTTCCAATCCGGAAGACTCCAACCGGTACAACCGCTCAAAAAATTATGCCAGTCAAATACGATTCTGTCTTCAACAATGGGTGTATCCTGCATTTGCCAATCATAAAAAGAGAACTTTTTAAATGAAGGGACAGTTTCATACGAAAGAAAAAAACCACATCCTAATTTTTCTAAAAGCGCATAAACGGCATTTAGCGTCCCGCGACTATCCTTCCCTGAAATTACACATATTTCCTGATTATCCCTCTTTATCACTGACACAGAGTAGCTTTCTGCCTTCGGAAGCAAATTCATATCCACCTCAACCCCTATTCTATTCAAATTGTTGGCATTACCAACAAAAATTTGCATACCAGATGAAGTAGATGTTGTAACCTTTTCAAATTTCCAGTCAGGATACATTTTCGACAAGTAAAATAGTAATTTATCTGCTGCAAGACACTCTATTTCATCAGTATAAGCCGGAATAACAATTTTAACGACATTGTGATCAGCCATATTTCCCCATGAAATAATATGCAGGAGAAGGATCAGAACTATTATAAATGATTTTTTCATCTTTTTTGCGGAATTTTGTGGTTGAATAGAAAAAATAAGAATCTCATATCAAAACTGACTTTATACGCTTCAAAGATAGAAATTTATCGGAGGAATTCGCTTTTATAATAATCCTGCTGCGAGAGACAGTATTAAAAATTTCATTGTTAAATTAGAACTGCTCCTTACCAAATGTACTTTCAGCTTTTTTACCATTTTTACCTTTTGAATTGAACGAATAGGTAACTCCTATTTCAACTATTCCGCCATTTCTGTAATAATCAGTGGTCTGATAAAAAATTTCCTTTCCTTGTTTATTGAAAGCCCGTGTATCCAATCCTTCAATGTTAGAACTGAATAGATCAAACATGCGTAACGAAAAATCCCATCCCTTCAATTTCGTTGGCGCGTAACTAAAGGCGGCATTGGCAAGATACAGCAGATCATTCTGCCCCTGTGCTGTAATGGTTGCCGATTTCAGACTAAAATCTGCAGTAAATTTAACTTCTTTGCTAAATATCAGGTTCATATTCGCTTTAAGACTCCAGTTAGTGCTACTGTTATTAACCTGATAACCGAAAATATCACCTTTTACCCGATAATTATATAAAGAACCTCCAATAAAGAATTTGGCCATTTTTCCGGCATCAATATTTGCATTTAATTCTGCTCCAACCGATTGTGAGTTTCCGGCATTAGTAAAACTGCGTATTAATACTTCCTCTTTGGTTACGGCAAAAACACTTGCATTTTCGTTAGTGATAGTATTTACCCTGTAAACGGCATTATCAACTCCGCGATAAAATCCGGTCAGGTTAAATGAATTTTTACCGATTTTCTGATCAAACGTCAATTCGGCGTTCAGAAGGTATTCAGGTTCAAGCTCGGGATCACCAACTTCATAAACTTCGAGATGCCTGCGATACAGAAAAGGAGTCATGCTTTTTACGGGAGGACGGCTGACCCTCCTGCTGGTGGCAAAGCTAAGTTTTTCTTTTTCATTTAATTCCCATTCAAAGTGCAGGGTGTGGAACAAATCAAGCTTTCGTGTCTGGTAATTTGATTTTTTTGCCCCGTCAAACAACGAAAAATAATTAGCCGACAACATGTCAATTTGCTGATCAGTATATTCCATCCTCAGCCCGGCAATGTAACTGAGCTTTTTGATTTTTCCGGAGTAATCAATATAACCTGCGTAAATAGCCCTATTCATGGCAAACTCGTTTTCAAGTGCGGTATAAGGCAAAAGCTTACCCGTTTTTATGTCGAGTGTGTCGTAACTAAACCCACCATCAATATGAATATATTGAGGTTGAAAGCCCACACCTAATTTCGAACCGTTAGGTAATTGTGATGAATAATCAACAGAGAGACGATAGCCATCTAACGGAGTATCATCGGTTTGCCGGTATTGAAGTTGCTTGACACCAATCTTATTGTCAGGAGGATTGAACGGGAAATTTTCGTTGCTCAGTTCGCGGCTAAGATTAGAATGTTCGTAAAGTCCGGAAATTTTCAGTTCCGAAGTTTTACTGAAATTGTGCACCAAATCGAGGTTACCACTATGAAATTCGCCAAAACGAGTATCTGTATTTGGGTTGTAGATCCAAACTTCGTTGCGGTTAACTCCCGGAATACTAACGTTATTTATGTCAGCATAAAAAATATTGTAGATGTAAAATGCTGACCGCCCTTCAGTCCGGTTTCCATAAAAATACGAACCGGAGAACACTGTTTTGGTCGAAAGTTTGTAATCGAAGCCAGCATTACCCGACATATATTCAAACCATTCCGGGCGTTCGCCTGAGGCAACCATGTGGCGGTAAACATTATCTTTGACAAGGATACGGGCATCCCCGGTGCGGTCGCCATTAACATTCCGGCGACTATAACTAACTCCGGCGAAAATGCTTATTTTATCCTTAAAATACATCAGATTAATTCCTCCTCCATAACGATTGTCGTTGTTTCTGAATCCAGAGTACCGGTCGGTGACATTTCCCCAGGGTGCACCGCCTATTAACCCGTTAGTCGTAACAGACAAGCCTTCAGCTCCGGTTTTTTTGGTTGTAATATTGATGATTCCACCTTTCCCCTGCGCATCGTATTTCGCGGTTGGAATAGATATCACTTCGATGTTCTCAATTTGCGAACCTGAAATCTGTCCCAATAAAACAGATGGTTCAATTTGAGTTGGTTTTCCATTCAGATAAACCATAAAATCAGTAGTTCCTCTAACCGAAATACTTCCATCAGGATCAACAGATACCGATGGCAACTTGCTCAGCAGGTCGGTTGCAGTTCCACCTTTGGCGGTTTCAAAATCGGCTGCACGGTAGGTTTGCCGATCAATTTTACTGATCATTGTTTTCGACTTCGCTTGTACCTGTACCTCTTCCAAATCGGTTAATGTAGGTTTTAACCGGATATTACCAATATTAATTTTAGGGTTTTGTTTACTCAATGTCACCATGCTAATAGTATCAGTTTTATATCCCATAAATGAAACAAGCAGTTTGTAATTACCTGCCTTTAAATTGACTACTGAAAACGAACCATCACCCGCCGAAATACTTCCATCCTGAAATGATCCATTTTCCGATATAACCATAACCGCTGCAAACGGAATTTTATCGTTCGTAATTTTATCTGATACTGTTCCCTGAATACTGCCGCTTTGGGCCAAAAGAAAGCTAAAACTGACGTGGATAATAAATACAGTAAAAATTGTTGATTTCATACTTAAAACTTATTGGTACAGACAATAAATAGTTTTTCATCTGTGATTGTTTTTAATAATTTCTTGTTTTTACTCTTTTTCCCAGATTTGACAAAGATATTCTTTATCAAAGCCTCTTTCAATTTATTTTAACAATGCTTGTATTTTGCCAAAAGAAAAATTGTTTGTACTGCAAGTATCATAAGAGACTTACCGATTTTAAATAAGAAATCAAAACAGGTTTTTACAAAATAGGACAGCCAGACTATAAAGATAGTATTGACAGTTTGCTAAATCTCAAATTTCAATCATATTCTAAATCTCAAATAATGAACGTGTAAAGTATATTTATCAATCAATATACAGATTTTGGTTTCAAGCGTTTATTTTGAACGGAGGGAAACAAAGATTTACTTGTTCGCTGAATAAATATTGTCTGAAAAATAAATCTGGCAAAAAATTGATTAACTTTGCATCATATAATTAAAAAAATTCTTCAATGTATTTAGCTCCATTGAATTACGAC
Organism: uncultured Bacteroidia bacterium; assembly: GCA_903834845.1. Lineage (GTDB taxonomy): Bacteria > Bacteroidota > Bacteroidia > Bacteroidales > Prolixibacteraceae > JAAFHB01. Next base: position 6,182 of record CAILKW010000289.1, read on the forward strand.
AGGTACTTTAAAAAGGTTTTCTCTGATAAAAGGATAGCCCAACGCTTTCTCGAAGACTTTTTTGACATCAAAATAGACGAGTTTGAAGAACTCCCGACAAAGCGCAAAATTACCGATGATGCCACTGCAGTAGAATTTGATTACAGGTGCAGGATAGGCGGCAACTTTGTGATCATAGATATGCAACAATGG
>CAILKW010000290.1 GCA_903834845.1 uncultured Bacteroidia bacterium
CAGATTAAAGAAAAAGGATATGCAATACCTTATTTATCAGATGGAAAACCTATTACGCTGATTGGTATTAATTTTTCGAAGAAGAAAAGGAATATTGTCGAGTGGGTAGAGGAGGAGTTATAAAAACTGAAAATAAAAATTAAGAAGAAAGAATCATTGGCTTTAAAATAGTCTTAATAACAAATAATTGTACTTTTTTTCTGTTGTATTTAACAAGATAACCTTCTTTATCTATTTCCCCTTCTATAAAATTATTTACTATAAGGCACTTTATTAAATCGATGTCCCAATCTGAATTTCCAAAAGGCCTTTTACTATTAAAGGATTCTTTTTCAATCCATAAAGCTTCTAGTAGATGATAAAAGAACTCTCTAATTGTAACTTCTTTCTCTAAATCGCTCGATTCAAATTTTAAATCTAAAATATTTGCTTCCATAAAAATGTATTGCGTATTTCGTTTTAGCTTACTGTACTATTGTTTATATATGCTCAAAATTTGATGACAAAGATAATCAATTGACAAGGAAAAGCCGACAAATAGTGGAATTGTTTGTTGAAATTACTCAAAATAATTCTTTGTTTTTGTGGATAAAACAGATTATTTTCACCTACCTGTAAGAAATCAAAACGGCATTTTCTTCCTTTCCCGTCCCCGTAAGTTTGGCAAATCGCTTTAGGTGTCTATCCTGAAAATATTTTCAAAGGCAACAAATAACTCTATAAAGGGTTGAAAATCTATGGTATGCTATACAATTGGAGAATTTATCCCTTTATTAAGAATATTTCAAAAGCCTATTGTTCGTCAGCCGAGCAACTTAAAAAAGGATTGTGTATTATTTTACATGATAATACTGGTGAACTTAGGATTGAACTTTCTTGCGAAACAAAATCGGGCTATTTTTGGGTGAAATGATAAACAAAGCCAAAGATCTGATCAGAAGAAAGTTGACTCGATCGAATACCATGAAATAATTCAAAAATGGTACAATAGGTTCCGGTTTAATGAAGATGCCCTAACAGTGTATAATCAGGTTTCGTTAGGCGTGTTTTTTAACGAAAATGGTAAGTTTACAAATTATTGGTTTTCGACGGGGAGCCCTTCCTTTATTTTCAAGGTGTTTAAACAGCAAGAATTTGATTTTTAAAACGAAATAAATGAGGAAATTCAGGGTGTTATGCTTGATTCGTTCGATGTGTCCAATATGAGCATTTTACCCTTGTTGTTGCAAACGGGTTACCTGACCATGGAGACCGGCTCCTTGCTGATGGGTCAGCCATATTATAAATTGAACTTTCCGAACTACGAAATCGAAAATGCCTTTCAGTCATATTTTGTGGGTTCGCTTGCCGAGCCAAACTCGATAAAAATTTCAGGTGAAATTGCAAAACTACACCGTGCAAGGCTTACCAATGATACCGCCATTATGCAACAGGTACTGAACAGCCATATTGCAGCCATTCCATACACCAATCGCAGCAACATGGAGGAAAACTACCAAAACATTATCTATTCCGTTTTCAGATTGCTGGGAGCCGAAATCCACAATGAAGTACATATAAACAATGGCCGAATCGACACCGTCATTGTGAACCGCGACCATATCTATATTTTCGAATTCAAAATGAACCATCCGGCCAAAGTTGCTATTGCCCAGATTAAAGAAAAAGGATATGCAATACCTTATTTATCAGATGGAAAACCTATTACGCTGATTGGTATTAATTTTTCGAAGAAGAAAAGGAATATTGTGGAGTGGATGGAATCGGAGATTGTTTGAATTACCTATATGACTGATATAAAGCTATTTAACATATCCCTCTGTGTTATAATGGGTTTTACCTTTTTAAAAGTCTTTGAATTATAATAATAGCTTTTTATTATTACAAATTTATTGCTACATTTAGATTTCGAGGCTTGATCTATTCATCCCGAGCAGGTATATAAAGAATTTGTAGAAAGATGATCTTAGGGATATATTATTGTTTTGAAGTTATTCCTTTTGCAGCTTCCCAATTCCATACAGCCGAACAGCGTTGTTTTGCAACATATCCAATGCTATTTTCCGTAATTGGCGATCACTGAGTTTAAGCATCTTTTTCTGTTCCAACAGTTTTTCTTCCAGTATTTCGCGGGTAAAAAGAGAAGAACCTACAGCCATTTCTATTGAAGTACAATCATGACTCAGCATGATTTTATTGGAGGGAAGGTAATTCAGATAGGTGTCAAGAGCTTCACTTAAAAAGTAGGGACTCAACACTGTCATCCAACAATTATCAATATAGAAATTGGGTTTAGTCTTGGCCAAAAAAGCTGCTTCTTTAAAAAATGGCCAGCAATGAAGCATTACTATTTTCATGTTTGGGTATCTTTCACCCAAAGCTGCCAATGGCAATGGGTTGGAATTTGGCATGTTGTGCGTACCAACATGGATCTGGTGTACCCAACTCTTTTCATTGGCCAACCGGCAGCATTCATTCATCACCCAATCCTGAAAAGCCGTAACTTCTACTGGATTAAGGTTCCCCCGAAATTTAACCTCCTCATCTTTTCTGATTTTAAAGTCTAAATTCCGCTTATAGGCTTGCAATTGTTTAATGCCGGTCGTATGTTTTTTTTCAGCCAAATCAAAATAGAATTTCAGAAATGATTTCCAGCTTGCTGCATCTATGGGATCAATACCAGCAATTATAGCCAAATTATCCCTTCGCTTGTTGTCAACATTCCAAAAATCCATGAACGGGTCTATGCGCATTATAGTATGGGTAAAAGAGAGTTCCTGTTTCTCGGATTCATCTGACTGGTTTTGCAGGTAAAATTCAGGATGTACCGGCCGAATCAATTCCGTAAAATGCGCCCTTTTCATTGATGATTGATACCAAGGAAACATGTCAGAATATTTTAACCTGATCAATGAATCTGCTTTTTGCCACTCTTCAAGTTTAAAGTTCAATAAATTAACGCCATACAAAAATTGGATTCCCCGACATGTGCATTGAAAAGTACCGGTCATCAACGATGATGCCGCCAATTCTGCAAATCCTGTTAAAGCGGCTTTCGGGTCAGCTTTCCACCATTCTATTTGAGATGTAAAGCCTGCGGCATGGGCAGCGGCATTCGGATTTAGACCCATTCCAAAAAACCAGCCTGACAAATAGGGATCCAGCATAATGTCCCAAATCGAGGTCTCCTTTTGTGCCGTAGCTCCTGAAACCAAATCGGTACGGAACCCATCTGATTCCGGAAGATAACCTCCGGTTGATTCAAAACTGCCCCAATGTTCATGCGCACAAAAGTTAGGTAGGGTCGAAATGCCTAATCCTAATGATTCAGCTGGACTACCTACTTTGGCTGGCTTGATTGCATTTTTCCCTTTGTCTGCTGAAAACGCTAACTGAGTTGATACAATTATCAGAAAAAAAGAAAAAAACCGAACAAGAATAAATTGAAAAAAACCGAATTTTTTTTTCATACTGAAATCTTTAACTTATAATAATTTGACCAAATTAACGGCATCTACTTTTTCCTCTTCTCCTTTGATTGATAAGATACTATTATCTATATTTTCAATCAAACTGCCTGCGTAACTATACATTGCCAAACTGCTTTTGAGCGGTGAACCGGACTAAATCGCATGCGAAGGACCGAGAAAAACACCCCATAGCGGAAACAAATCTATGCTCCGAACCTCCTTTCTTATCTCATACAGGATTCCGAAAGCGATTTTTTTTTGCACATCCGTCGAGCCATGAAAAACCAACTACTCTCCAAAATTCTTATGAAGGTTAGCGATATCCATTTCATGAGTACACTCGAGTTTCACCGGTACCCTATCTTAACCTTGTCTTTTAAATTCATTTAACACTCCTCGCTCTCTTGAGTTCATAATATTAGTTTTTATTTAAAACCTATAGCGTATCTTATCAGGGCTTCTCCCAGAATTCCGGAGGAAAAGGGGTTTAGCAAATGACCATTGGGAACCGCATTGGGACCGTAAAATTCGGAGACTGTTCCCCAGCAATAGATGATAGGTGCAATCATCAATGTTTGATGGATGCTGTCGGCCAGCGGGTCATTCAGCTTTTTCATCGCGTAAAGCATATAGGCCAGATTATGTCCGCTAAATCCTTCAACATCACCAGGAGCTGTCGGAAGATAGCCGTTTGTCGGATTGATGTACTGTCTCATGGCAAATGCATCCTGAACTTGCCTGTCATTGTTAAGGATGGCACCTGTCCAGAGCGGCAGCAAATCGTAGTTGGGTAACCGGTATTGAGGCCAGGAGTTGTTCCGCTTTCTGCACCAATCGTGGATTTTCAGGTCGGATCGCCAAAAAGTATAATCGATGGAATTTTTAATCTGCTGCGCTACCGCTGAATAGGCATTGGCTAGATCTGTTCTGCCGCTTGAATTCAGATAATCCACAAAAAAAGTGGTCGAGGCCAATGCCAGTGTCGCGGAAGGAAACGACCAATTTTTCAAGTCTTTATCTTCTGCCCAGTCTGACAATTTTCCGTACATCTCTCCGTCTTTCCGTACCGTATATCTTTCGGTTTCATCCCCGTTAAAGTCAATTTTCCAATTGTTTGTTCTCATCTCATTTATTTGAACATCGATGGCACTTTTCATATCTGGATACAACTGATCAATAAATTTTTGATCTTTTGTATTTTCCAGATAATTTCGCATCATCAAAACGAAATAGGCAGGCGTCTCCGAGGCAGGATTGTTGAATTTGTAATAATGAAATTTGTTAGCACCCATTTGCCAGGCATTGGGAATATGTCCAAATACTTTGGCCTTGTAGCTGATCGTTTCGATGGCCTTTTTCACCTCTTCGTTGTGACCTGTTATACCCAGCAAACGGCAGGCCCCATGCGTATCACGAACATATGAGTGGGGGTATTCCCTTAATCCGGCGATAAAACCACCTGAACTGTCCTGTAGCATTTTCACCATAACCAGGGAACCCTCTACCACGTCTTTTGCCTTTTGCAGTTTCATCCGATCTTCATACATTCTTCCTTTGTCAAACCAGACTTTCCACCCCGAAATACTTTGATTCAGGTCGGCCAAAATGTCTCTTTTCCTGATGATCCGGAGGTAATCCTGGTCTTCTTTATCCGGCTCTTTAAAGTGCTGGTAATGGTAAAGTGCTGCGCGATAGTCTTTGCTATCCTGCAACACAACCTGTTCCGTTGTTATCCGGCAGGTGTCACCTATTAGCGATGCGGCAGCTGGCACATTGAAAGCAATTAGCGAAAACCGGTCGGCCCAGTTTTTGGATTCCAGGTTAACATGATCAAAATTCCATTTGGTGGTATCTGCACGCAGGGACAGGGCACTGTTGTTTACAATGGTTGTTTCTATATTATCCGGGACTATAGTTGCGCAGATACTTACCTGATGAGATTTACCGGACAAATTCTTAACTGATAGGAAGCGGGTTACCCACGGCTTTTTGTCGTTGGTGAAATCTACCAGCGTGATCACAATCCCCTCTATTTCAATTTCACCGTAAAATATTCCTGATTTTCTTCCTCTGTGCATTTCAGGCAGTATGTTTAGGCTCTTGCCATCAATATTTATGCTCAAAATTTCACATGAAAGAAAATTTGGGGAGGTATAATTGGGTCCGATCAGGGCATTCCATATCCCATCAGGTGTTCCCATTGCACCTGAAATACCGCTCCCTAAAAAATAGTCCTCCATCGGACCGCAATAAGCAATCTGTTGAGGAAGCGACAAGTTTGTTTCTTTGTCTTTGCAGGATACAAAACAAAGAAGCATCAAGATCTCAAAAAGTAAAAAAGCCCTCATAGGTTTGCGTTGTTTGTCCAATTTAGTTTTCAGTAAGAATTCTAACCGGTCCCATTAACCCGGAAGGTTGTAATGGTGATTTTTCTTTCCATCCCAGATCCCAGGAAGCCCAGGTGAAGTGCTTGACATTGCTATTCTTGTCCCTGACCAAACGGTTCCACCACGGATTGATGAGATCAATTTCCAACCTGTTTTCGCCCTGAATCAATGCATTTGAGAGGTTAATGCAGTAAGGATAACACCAAAGTGTGCCAATGTTCTTTCCATTTAACCGGACAACTGCCATTTTCTCTACCTGCCCCAAATCTATGTAATATTTTTTGGAAACCTCTTCCTTGTGGATGAAAGTTTTGCTGTAAACGGCTTTCCCACTGTAATATTTGATTGATTCATCGCTGTTTTTTGTCCAATCGGTCAAAGTGTCAAAAGTTACGTTGGCCGGAGCCTCCAATTTTGTGTTAAAAGAGACTTTCCAGGATCCGGATAGCGTTTGCACCTCCCTTTTTGCCGGATAATTCTCCCCTTTCTGACCTGCCACCGGTTTCTTTCCAAAAACGATAAAACAGGAAGCGGCATCACCAAATTCAAGCTGGATATAGGTCATCCCGTTTTTCTCCTCGTATTGCGGAAGCGGCCTCATTTCGCCTGAGACTGCATCCCACAACTCAGGTTGCTTACCGGATACACGGAAAGCAAATGTGGCTTTTTGAGAACCCGGCTTTTGATTCGTCAAAAAATAGATCTCGCTGCTGGAACTATTGCGGTGTGTATAAAGGAAACCATCAGGCAAAACCATATCGGGCATGATTTTCATCCGCCTAAAGGACGCATCCAACCCTATTCCTGAGAAAACACGACCTGCTCCTACGCTGTTTTCGGTCACTGAGACTCCGTCAATCTTACCCCAAAGTTTGGATGCGATGGTTTGAACTTCCCTGTCGCATCCCGGATACCCTCGAAGGCTTGGGGATTTATCAGGTTTTGGACCCAGGATCGTGGCTCCGTTGGCTACCAAATCCGCCAATTTCCTCAACAGTTCAGGGCGCATAGTTTTCTGATCGGATAGCACCAGAATGCTATAATTGGCTCCGGATGCAAGCAGGATTCGGCCGTCCTTCACCGTCGCTTGCATCAGCACATCGGCATTCAGGTAGTCGTAATCGTACCCGGAAGGAAGTTTTGGATTCTTGTCGCCGGTCATTTTGGGTGCATCTTCCCCGACAAAATAGGCGACATCGGCCACGGGTCTGCCTTGTTGCAACAGGGCGGTCGACCGGCGGATGTATTCAAAATATGAGATAGCGGGGAAAAACCAAGTTGAATGACGGTTAAAGTCAGTTCCAAACCAGGCGCTCATTCCCGGCACACGCTCATACGGCTGATGTATGTACAAATGCATGACAAAATGATTGACACCCTCGGTCATGGACCAGTCGCCACGGAGTTTCAAATCGCGGGGCATCAGATTAAATGAATTGTTGGCCGTGAACGACTCTGCAGACACGATATTCTTTCCGTAAATATGGGCCGCTGATGAAGCACACCTGCACTCTATTGCGCCAAGTTTCGGATTGTCCACCCAAAATTCGCCCCCGATATCATGTGATGCACCACCATATTTAAGGAAGTCACCAGGAAATCCCCAACCGCCGTAGTTCTCAATCCATAGCCGGAGACCATTGGATTCGCATCGCTCCCTTAAACCACCAATGTATTCGGTGGCCATCCGGTCTGCAACCAGTCGGCGTAGATCCCAAAGAAATCGCTCAGATTTATCGGCACTTTCCACAATCCGTCCGGTGAGAACCGGGAAATATGGTGCAGGATCATATCCGTAAGTCTTTCTGAACAGATGCGATAAACTATCCGTTCCATTCTGTCCACCTACTTCATAGCTGTCTACCACAATGTGCCGCAACCCTTTTCTGTCTTTGGCCGGAATCCTATTCAGCAGTTTTCCGATGTAGGCATCGAAATGTTTTTGAGTATATAATTTACTCATTTTATCCACTTCCAGTCCTTCTGCCTCCGGTGTAACAGGGGCATTCTTTGTACCGGTAGGGGTAAGACCTGTGCGCAGGATAATCCACTCGCCTGCGGGAACTTCCCAGGTTAATACGCCGTTGCTATCCACTTTTGAAGTCAAATCAACGATTTCCTTTTCGGCTATTGAAAAATCGCTGGTCTCAGGTTCTGCCGGAGCATTCCATAGGTAAGAATCCCATTTGATGTAAGGGTTTGGACACATCTTGGCCAGTTGTTTCTCGGAAACATGCGACAAAAGTGCGGCGCTGGTAAGTTCTAATTCACTGATGCGGCCAGGGCAATCGTTGACGGGAATCCAAACATCAAAGCGCTCTGCAGGAGTAAATATCATACGGAAATTCTGGCTGGTTACCGAAGGAAATGACTCAACAAATGGGGCAAATGGGACAAAACCAACTGCCAATGCAAGATTTTCCCTGTCGATTTTGGGTTTTGTGATTGTTTTCCATGCGCCCATTTGATCCTTGTATTGCAGTTCGCAGAAGGCACTCATTGCCAGGTCGACAGGGAAAATCCGCAGGCTCCGAATGGTTAACGGCTGGTCCAGATTGATTTCAATGGTTGCCGGGAAGGAGGAAAAAGCGCCGATAGTACTTCTATCTCCATCAAAAAGGTTTTGTGCCTCGTTCAGGTTTTCACTTTTGGTGACACGGTGAGGCAGATTATTGACGGATATTCCTTCCCCTTTGGGAACTTTGAAGGCTTGCACAGCCATTTGTTGAAAGGTATCCTTCGGTGCCTTCAGCTTTTGCTGAAAAAGTTGGAGCCCCTTCACCCTGGTTTCGGAAGAAATCAGGTAGCGCATGGCATTTTCCGGTTTTATCCATGGTCCGCCCGACTGGCTCCAGCCGGGACAGTTGAACATCCCCACTTTTATCCCAAGTCGGCCTGCCTCCCTGATGGCATGTTCGATGCAACTCCACCACTCTTCCGTGAGAACGGGAATCTTGCCGACAGCAACCGAAGGGTCGTTCACATTGCTGATGAGGGCTTCGCCAATGCCAACTTTGGCCATGGCTTCCAGATCTTTGGTGATGCCCTCTTTCGAAATGTTGCTGCTCACCCAATACCAGAAGACCCAGGGTTTCGTTGATTCAGGAGGATTTACAAATGCCTCTTTCAGAGGATCAACTACTTTGGACTGACAGAACAGCTGCTCTGTTCCAATTAATAAAAGCACTAAAACCAATAATTTTCTCATCTGAAATATTTTTATACAATTGATTTTAACAGGTTCAGCCTATATATTAGGCCACACCAACAATAACGAACGACAGGAACATGAACAACAAACCTCTGGTCATTTATTATTTGGCCTCGATAGGTGCATGTTCCCAATCTCCTGTCATCATGCCCCATAGATTACTCATGATGACAGTTACAGTCATACAAATCAGCCATCCGATGGTTGTGCCCAGCTTACCCAATTGAGATGCCCCTGCTCCATAGAGCGTAATGCAGGCAAACCACAAGAGCCCCATAAGCAGAGCGTGCAGAATATTTTGTACCTGATCATCGACCTGTTTCTGATCAACAGAAAAACGCAACCAATCAGATAGGGCAAAAAAGCCCCGGAAAGTGTGAGTGCCCATACCGCATTGTAGGCGCGGTAGGTACCAAATGCCCCGGGAAGGTTCGCCTTGGCCAATTCAGCCACTTGCAAACCCATCACCAATGTAACATTCAGCATGGAGTTAAAAATTCCTGATACAATGCAAACAATCAGGGCCACTTTAAAGAAAGTCTTCTTTTCTCCGGATTGACCGGTTTTATCCAGTGACCCAGCCCGGATATTTCCGGCGATGCTGCAATAAATTACCCCATGGACAGAAACAAGCATGGCCAATAGCAAAAAGCCTCCAGTCAAAGTAAAAATGGCTTCTGGACTAAGTATCAACATGGGAACCAGGGAACCGGTTACGGAGATAATGCCCACCATCAGCGAATTGCCCAGCGATAACCCCGCGAGTTGCAATCCCAAACCAAAAGTTACCGAGCCAACGCCAAACAAGAATCCGGTGAGGATCGTTTTTATGATCACGGATCCATCAGCCTGTGCATATACTTCCCTAAGTCCGGGGACCGAAATAAAAGCAGTTACAACCGGCAATATCAGCATGGCAACCACTGCATAGACGAACCATGTGTTTTCCCATTTCCAGCCCACTATTTTTTTCATCGGAGCTGCAAAACTTCCGTTAAGTACTCCTGATAAAACCGAAGAAAGAATTCCAATTATCATGTTAAACAGTTTAAATTGTTCATTTTACACCATGCAAATAGCCTTTGAAATCGACCCATTTTTTATCCGATCTGTCGTAAGTGATGGGTTTGGGATCCAGCCATTCCACAATCTTTTTCCGGATGGAAAAGGCAAAGAAATGGTTCCCTGTCGGATTGTAATGTCCCAAAAAATATATCTTGTAATAATCATCCAGTGTTAGATTATATCTTTTGTAATCAGCAACATGAACCAAATTCATATCAAAATAATTAAAATTCTCCTTCTTCAGAAAATCAACGATTTCGTCATCATACCTGGTTCCTTTTTCAATCAGTGAGTTGGTTACACGATAAGGGTCGAACAAGACGACCAGCAGTTTTTTGTCGTTCTTTTCAGCGTAAATTTTCAGTTTACCGAGGATGTATTCGGAAGCTGCAAAAGAGTACCGATCAAGGAGGTTTATTATTGAGTTTTCAAGGTTAGCAGTGTCTTTAAAGTCAATGTTCATTTTTAAACATTTGCTCAATTTTTCAGCCTTTTCAAAGTCCAGATCGGTGATTTTCTTGTTCCTGAAAAGCAACAATTGCAACGCGAGGTCATCTTTAAGGTGTTGGTACATCCACTCTGGATTGGTCATTTTGTACAACAACTGTGGCGTATTCAAAGGATTTTTGTTTTCAATGAACTGACCGGTATTCAGATCTATCTCGATGTTGGGCCAAAAATTACCATGAAACTTCATTCCTGGTTCATTTTTGCTGTTCCAATCCTTTGCGGCAATGTACCGGCAACGCAGCAAACTTCGGGTGTGGTCGCCACCCCACATATAAAACACCAGGTATTTTGCGCCATTTTTACCGCTCTCTTCCTTCAGTAACCTGAGATAAGCCTGGTAAACGCCATATCCGCCAACACCATAATTGCGAACCGGCTCACCAAGATGAGCTGCCAGATACTCCTGCCAGGTCTCACCGTCAGAGACCTGCTGGCATTGGGTAAAACTATCGCCGTAGGTGTTGATCCTGCATGCCTTCTCTTTGTACATAAACATCGTTCGTGCACCGTCTGCCTGGGTCGTCGAAATGGTACAACTTGTATCGATTCCTTCGAGCGGAAGGGAATTGCCCAGCACGTAACCCAGGTCGGAATCGAATTTGCTCCAAACTCCGGGCTTATTCAGAAAGACATCCAACTCTGTTTTACTGGGTACAGCCGATTTGATGTATTCCTCAAAAGTCAATCGTTTCGTGGTTTGTCCTTTCACCGAAACAGCAAAAAAAACCATTATAAAAAACGAAAATCCCCTCTTATTCAGCCATTTATATTCCATTTATTTCTAACTATTTCCCATTATATCGATCTATTTCTACCTTATTTCTACTTATTTCCATATTCCAACACCCACTCCACCTTCCCCTTTTGAGGAGCAGTGATGGTCAGCTCCGTCAATCCATTTGAAAGCTGACTGTAGGAGGATACTCCGGCAGAGCTATGCACCCTTTGAGGTTGCATCCCATTGTTTGCTACCACAATCTTTAATGGTTCATTTTCGATCAGATCGGCCTTCGCGGTAAGCTTGTTGTCTTTCCACTGAATGTCAGAGAGTTCCAGATAACCTTGCATCAGGTGCCTGTCACTGGAAAGCACTTGCGGATTCTTCTCCTTTTGATGCACCGACATCATGCGGGCTTCCCCTTTTCTCAGATTTTGAGTCAGTAAAGTATCTCCCTTGAATTCACCCAGTAATTGGTTGTTCCAAAAATCGAAGACATAGTATGAATTGGTTTTGCTGAGTCCCATTCCGCCAAATCCGGGAGTTCCGGAAAAACTGACCGAAACACGCTTCGGCTTATGATCGTCCTCGTTAAAGAAAGTCAGCTGATGCCATTGGTCGGTTACACGAAAGGCATATACCCTTGGATAATCACTGGAGAAGGCATCGATTGGCCGGGCACTCTGCGGGGTTTGAGGATAGGGAAATATTCTGGATAACTTATACACCAGTCTGGGGGTCATCAAGGCAAAACTCTGACTGAGCAGCAACCTCGAAGCAGTGACGCAGGACATGGTCAGCAATTTGTTGATGCCATCCTCAGAATCAGCGGGTACTGCTTTGGTCAGGCTCTTTGCATCCATGTCGTAATTGAACAAGACACGATTTTTGTACCATCGAAGCCCTCCCCGTGCAACCAGATCGGGATTCAGACCGTCGGTATCTCCCCATATTCTTTGAGAGGCCACAACACCCATAGTCAGATCTGAACCTCTGGTTATGTTCCGTTCATGTACATAGGATTTATCCCCCAATCCATTGTATGCCAGCTCAAATACTTTCCGGTACATGCCCGCTGTGGTACAATATGTATCATCCATTCCGCCGTAAGGAGCCCATGCGGTATTGGGGTAATCGAACATCATACCCACAATTCCGGCATCGTGCAGATTTTGGTAAACATCTTTCATGTGGGCAACAAAATCACGGTCTGTAAAATCATAGGTGCCAAAATTTTTATTGAAGCGGTTTAACTGGTTTTCCACTTGGTAATACGACTGATTGAAAAGCATGTGAGAGGGAAATTGCTCGCAATAATCTTTGGACCTCACGCCGGTTTGGAAATAGGTGAATGGCAATCCACCCAAATCAATCACAGCCTGTGCCCACTTTTTGCTTGTTTCATAAGGCTTCCGGTAATGACCCCGCAGCAATTCCATTCCTTTGCTACCTTGCGATTTTTCATCCCCGCTTCCATGCAATTGCCAATGTTTGTCGTCCCACCAGCCGTTCTCATTGTTTTCGGCATAGCAATCGGGCACCAGCCGAATGCCCATTGTCGCATATTTCAACCAACCGGATTGCTTCACCAACTGCATTTCGGCTACTGCACCGGGAGAGTCGTTTATGGCTCTTTTGCCATTGGAACCTGCGCCGCCATACAAAGGCTGCATGGCATACCAAAGACAAATGGTTGGAAAATAGTAGTAATTCAATTTAACATCCTGTATTGTTTTCACTGTCAAGGCATATTTCTCGGCAGCTTCAAGCGGATTTTCAGTGGAGAAATCCAAGTAAAAAGCATCCTCCTCAGGAATATACCGGCTTCCTGCGTCCACAAACCTGCCGACAGGGTCTTCGGCATACAAATTGAATTTTACGTTGTTAAAATCGGTGGTAATGGTTCTTTTCGCAGAAAGCGGTGTTGCCAATTTTTCCTTCGAAACTTCACCTTCCAGCAAGATCAATTCATTTAGGATGCAATTGGATCCGGCTACTTTTCTGATGGCAATAGAAGGTTTTCCTCCCTGCATCATTTCAGGCGTAACCGCGATGAAATAGAGCTGTGGATCCTCTCCGCCAGTCAGATTTGGCAATCGTACCGGAGCCAGGATTTCCTGGTCAATACTAGGTTTTATGAGGTGCAAGGATTGAACGCACGTGGAATCATACGAACCAAAAACAAGGCCCAACGAATAGGTTTTGGTAGAATTCAGGTTTTTCAACCCGATCTTCAGTTCACTGTGGTCATAGACAATGGATTTCACCTCCTGAAAGCTGCCTGGATAAATAATGTTGAAAATCTTGTCAATTTTATCCACCGAGCAATAGTTGGTCTTTGCCCAAAAGCTGGAGTTTCCAATATCAATGTATTCCTTCAACTGAAGACCCGGTGCCAGTTTTGACAATTCAGTTTCACGCCGTTGACCATCGCTGATGAAGGCAAATTTCTCGAAATTTCGATAGGTAACTCCTCCTGCTACTAGCGAATGTCTCTTATTTTCACTTCCAAAATTCAAAGTCAGATTATTCTGTGACAGCAAAACCGGCTCTTTTCGGATAGAAGTTTGTACACCGCCCCCTTCACCATCAAGAACCCTGAAATTTTCCTTTATGTCCAGTCCTTTGAAAAGTGAGGCATTTGCTACCGGGGAGAATTTTCTGAGTACAAAAGATTCCTTCAAATTGTTGACAATACCGCTTTGAAGCAAGACGAAACCTTTTTTTTCAAATAGCTCAATCTTCAAAACCTGATCCGGGTAACCCTTTTTTTGTGAGGTTATGACCAAAGCCGCTCCATTGCCTGCTTTGTCGGTGACAGGTTCAATGCAGTAACTGTTTTTTACACCAGCTTCGTCTGACCTGAAGTCATTGATCTGGCTGACTGCATTGTACACCGCTTCAACCTTCTGAACTTTGTCAAACGCAGAATAGGTGCCTTTTTTCAAATTATAACTGACACTTATCAGTTCATTTTCGAAGGTAACGACAGACGAGAATTCCGAAATTGAAATACCGTTTATCGTTTTAGATTTACAGCCAATAAACAATAGCATAGAGAAAATTAACCAAAGAACCGGTTTCATCTTTTGCATAATTGATCAAGGTTCTATTTTGATATTTACGGAATTCTTCATCATGAAAGGCTCCAGTTTTTGGTTTTCATACCAGGTTGACAGTTTGTAGTCTATGTTGCTAACGATCTTGTTGTTCCTGAATATCAAACCATCTATTGAATGCATCGACAAGATCACAGGATTATAGACCCTGAACGTATTGTTTTCAATCAGAATATTCCGGTCGTAATAGCTTCTGTTGGCAGGGTTTTCTTCTATGATGGCCAGCACCACGATGACACCCAATCCGACATTCAATCCAAAATTGCAGTTGTCGAACATATTGTTCCGGATCGTCAGGTCACGGACACCACCCTGTTCGTACCAATCCACGCCATTGGCATAGAGATCAATGGCTCCCCACCATGTATGGAAATAGTTGTTTTCAACGACAATTTTCCCCCTCGAACCCAGCAAAAAACCGCGAGCCCGGTTTCGCTGAATGGTATTGTTTTTAATTAATATTTCGGGCGCATCATCCAGCGAACCGACAATATCCCCCGGTTGTATCTTTTCTGAAACAGGCTGATTGAAAGTTACTCTCAGGTACTCACGGTTCAATCGGTCAACTTTGCTGACACTGTTTTCGGCATAGGTTGCCAGGTCTTTGGGGGTAGCAAATTCAACCTTTGTATTGGGAAAGAGGATATTAAGGCCCAATTGTTGAAAATGGACCAACCTCAACAGCAATTGATTAGGCGACAGTACTTTTTCAATTTTCAGATAAACACCATGAATGTTACCGGCATCATCCATCTGGCTTTCCAGGGTACTATTTTGAATGGTAATTTTTCCACGGCAGTTGACAAAATGAGTCGCATCCGCTGAAAGGCTCACCATTCTGCCTGGTGCTGCCAATACTTTTAATCCATCCAGCAAAATATCCGTGCTGCATTGTGCCACTACCCCCATTCCTCCGGCATGAAAGATGGTAACATTCTGAATGGTTGTATTTTGACTTGTAGAAATAGTGAAGGCCGGAACCAATCTGTTTTTGGCATTAAAAATCAAGGTATTGCCTACTGTTCCTTTCAAGTCCTTTAAATAGATCCGTACGACTCCAGGGCGAATCTCTTTGGCGACCATGGTTTCCACGCCATCGAGGTAATCGAGTGCCATGTAGGCGATCTCCTTTTTGGAAGTATCAAATTCGAGCAGGTGGCCATAAGGATAGAGCGTTTTTCGCTCATCGTAAAATGTCAACCGGTAGTTTTCGACCTTGAAGGGGAAAGCAGCAGCGAATGTCAGATCAAGGCTGTCCTTGTAGGCTCCAACAATGGTTCCTTCTGAATGAAATGTTCTCGAATAATCGATGGATAAATTGCTGATTTTGATGCCTTTTGTATTTTGAAGCAGAAAAGGACAGACATACCCATGGAAGAGCAATTCGGAGCCCTGGCCATCAATTTCCAGGTTTTCCATCCCGGAAAGATCAAATACCGTGTTTTTCAGTCCATGGTCGTTGTTGCTGATAAACACATATTTATCAGGAGCAAAATCGGGCCGGAATTCATAGGTGCCTTTGGCCAGTAACAATTTTGTTGCCTTTGTCGCCCGGCACTCCCTTATGGCTTCAACTACCGACAACGTGGCATCTTCTCCTTTGCTGCAAGCCTTTACATAAACTGTTTTGGGTTGAGCAGAAACTGCTGAGCAATAAAATATTGCTATAAAAACCGATATTATTTTCATGTTTCTTGTTTTTTTTAAAAATCCCCCTTTTCAACCAATACATTCAGTCCTTCGCCTTTGATGGTCAGTGTATCTCTCTGGTTCACGGTTTTCATTGCTTCGAAAGGCGAATAAAGCAAAGCCTGTCGGATCTCTTTGCTGGTAAATTTCCATATATATATGGTTGAAGTCACTGTATTATTGGCTACTACTATGGCACGCTGATCGGTTTTGGAATGACCATGCACCTTAAATAACAAGGCACCTTTTGAATTGATTTCTTCTATTTTGGCCTCCTGGTTGTCGTAGAACTTCCCCATGAAGATGATGTCGTTGAGTTCTCCCCTGATCCGGTCTGTCTCCTGGAGATATTCGGCCAGATCTTTGTAGATGGGCTGTTTCAAACTGCCCTGGTATTCTTCTGGTTCGACACAAACAACAGCTCCATTGAGCACCGCCGAATTAATACCTCTAAAATCCCTTGGATAAAAGACGTGAATTGCGGATGTCCACTCAGGAAAAACGTACCGCAGGCTGGCAATTGCATTGGCTTTTGCATTTCGATAGGTCACCGGGAAATAAGGCAAAAAGCGGTCTATACCTGACTCACCTGCCATTTCAAAATCGGGATTCACCTGCTTGCATTTCTTGTCCAAACCGGCAATGGCCTGCACCAATCCTTCGCATAAGGCCACGTCGGGTTTGAGCTTGTTCAGTGGATTAAAGTCAAGTGCTGCACCAGAGATCACCTTGTCCATCTGTAAACCCTGCGCTCCATCTTTTACCAGTTGCACAAACTGATCATCGAGTATCTTTTGCAATTCAGGAACGACTGAGGCACGCACATGGTAACGGACATCCAATCCCCTTCGCGCCAAAAAGGTACTTTCGCCCCATCCCATGCCGATTGCTTGTTTCCCATATTGCGTCTGGGCCATGTATTTGTGCAAATCCTTTTTGTACCAATCCGTATTTTCATCCAGAATGTTGTAGTTGGTAAAGACCAGGCATTTATCTCCCCTATCTTTGATATCAGCCAACAATTTCTTAAATTCCGTCTTCCCTCCAATTTTATCTTCGGGTGTATATATCGGATAGTTGCGCTCCAGTCCGCCGTTGTTCCATCCGATCAATTCGTGACAGGTGACATCATATTCCTTTGCATCTTTGGTCCACTGGTTGTACCCCTTAAAATCAGTTACAATTCGATCCTCTGGCTGATAGATGATGGATGAAAACCACATACGTTTCTTTCTCAGCCAGCTATTTGAGTTATCGAACGGGAAGTGCGCCATGAACCACTTCCGGTAAATCTGGGTCCCTGTGTGCCAGTCACCTTTGTGGACATGGACAATAAACTCACCCGATTCAAGCGTTTCACCGGATTTGATAAATGGATAGCGGATGTGCGAAAAGACCAATCCAACAGGTTTACCGGCCGCCTGCTCCTTTGTTAGCCAGGCATCGCTGCTTCCGGACATATCCGGCATCAGATAGGTGTGCATGTTGCTGACCCGGCAGATGGTATCGTGGTAACCGAGGTACAAGCCCATATCGGATTTTGCATCATAAATATCCCACCAAGGCATGGTCACATACATATAATCTGTAGAAAACTCAGCAGCTTCGGCACCTAGCCGTCGCATGCCCGGAAACTCTTTGAACAGATTAAGGTTGTGACCGCACTCGGTGTTATAGGTCGGTACCGCGAGTCTTGCTTCGCGGTTATGACCAAAATCCTTCATTCCGCCAATTCGTGGAAACCAAAACTCCGAGATTGGGTTGTTGTCCTTGTTGGTTAGTTTGGAACGAAAGGAGAGGTTGTCATCATTCAGGGTAATGGAATAGATTAGGTCAATGGGATAAATTCCCAATGCCGATTTCATTTCGGAATAGCTGACTGTAATTGCATTGCCACTTTTATTCACTGACTTAGCCTTTTGTTCGGCCCCATCAATGTAGTTTGCCAGATTGTCTTTCATCTGTAGGTTGATCCTGAAATTGGAAGCCAGCCGCTTTTCTGCCACCAGTTCGCAACTGTTTTTTTTGACATAAAGTGAGGAGATTACTCCTGTTGTTGCGTCAACTTCTACTTTAAAGTTGTCGTTTTCTATGGATACAACCGAATGAGAATAACCTTCCGCTGTAAAAGCAAAAAGTAAAAACATCAGGAAGAAAAAGTAATTTATGATTTTAACTTTCTGTTTCATAGTCTATTTAAAATTTCACTATTGAGTTCGCTCCTAAAAGCATAAAATAAAGAAGGCCACTAAGTCACTAAGTCATTACAAAGGTTAAAAATCAGCACTATGATTCTTTGTGAATCTTTGTGTGGCAGGAAAATGCTTTTTATAGCGGACTCTCTATTGATTATTTCCATTAATTTAGCTGACTTTGAGAAACATTCACAAAGGCCAGAATATTTTCAAGTGAGGTGTCGCTTTCAACCGAATGGGAGGGTGAGAAGATATAGCTGCCATCTCTTCCCAATTCAATCAGCTTGTTGGATGCCTCAATTACCTCCTGAACCGTTCCGTAGGGAAGTGTTTTCTGCATCGAGAGTCCGCCATGAAAGGATAGCCGGCCACGGTACCTGGGAAGAATTTCAAAAATATCCATCACTTCGGGCTGGAATGGGTTGAAAGAGCTAAGTCCAATTTCAACCAGGTCATCGAATAGCTCATCCACATCCCCGCAACTGTGGATCATTAGGTATTTCCCGCTTTCTCGGACTTTCCCGTACATTCTTTTCAAATGCGGATAGATAAACCGTTTCCACAGGTCATAACCCATGATCAATCCGTGTTGCTGTCCCCAGTCATCACCAAAATAGATGGCATCGATGTCGTATTCCAATGCCTTTTCTACCTGAGCAATGTTGTAGTCGCAGATTCTCTCGAAGAGTTCATCCACAAATTCAGGATTCATGTAGAAATCCAGCAACAAATTCTCAATGCCACGCAGTGTCCACGCCCTTTCATATAATGAAAAGCCAATCTGAAAAACCCTGAACATCTCTGGCTTTTGAGCAATGGATGGCTCAATATCGGCAAAGAAACGAGGGTCGTGCGGATCGGGAAAAGTATAACCATCGAGGGTTGGTTTTGGCAACACGCTTCCCAGGATATCCCCAATGTCTTTGTCTATGCTACGGTCCCAGACCACACCGAAATAGTCGCGGTACAAATTCTCTCCAACAATTTCGAAAAATCCTATGTCACTGCCCAGTTGCAGGATGTGGTTTCCCAATACTTCGTCCAAATCTTCCACCCCAAAATATAGCTGTAGTATTTCGTATGGTTCTTTCGTAAATTTGAAAGACCATGGAACGTAGGGAGGCTTCTTCCCATCCAATACTATTTTGATTATCTCTCTTTTTGTCATATTTTCCTATTTTAAAAAATCTTATTAGTATTAGCAGTTTTTTCTTTGCGATCTTGTCGGACTTGCGTGAAACCAATATATAATTGCACAAGATATAAATATAGGCATCTATGTCTTATTATCATTCCAATTACTGAATATGCTGTTTTGTTAACTCATATTCAATTTGTTCCAGCGATTTTCCTTTGGTCTCCGGAAGTTTTTTCCACAGGTAGAAAAACCCTAAAATGCAGATAGAGGAGTACAGCGCGAAGGTTCCTGATGCCCCAAATGCCTTGTTGAGGAATGGGAAAGTAATGGTCAGAACAGCACAAGAAAACCAGAGCGCGAAAGTGGCCACCGACATGGCTTGTCCCCTGATCTTGTTGGGAAATATTTCCGACAAAAGCACCCAGGTGATGGGAGCCAGGGTCAGGCAATAGATGCTGATGGCTGTAACTACCCAGAAAAGCATAAAGAAACCTTGTATGTGAAGGAAATACCCAGCCGTTAAAATCATGTAAACGATGGCCAGACCTCCTGCCCCGGTTAGCATCAAAACTTTGCGTCCCCATTTGTCAACAATGAACATGGACACAACGGTAAATATCAAACTGACACTGCCTGTAAGCACGATGTTGAACAAAGTACCAGAAATGCCATAACCTGCCGCGGAGAAAATCTCCTCGGCATAATTGAAGATGACGTTGATACCGCACCATTGCTGAAAAACTGCCAGTACTATCCCAAGAACAATGATAGGGGCGAGCTGCTTAGAGAACAAATGAGCAAAATTTGATTTTTCATGAGGTGATTCTGATTCCATGGATTGAAGAATTTCATCCGTCTCCTTTCTGGCGTATTCCGTTCCGCCAATGCGCTCAAATATCTTAAATGCCTTTGCGATTTTCCCGGTTTTGGTGAGCCATCGCGGACTTTCCGGGATAAACCACATCAGGATAAAAAACAGACTTGCAGGGACACTGCAAGCCCAGAACATCCAGCGCCAACCCATCTGACCATTCCACGACTGACTGATAAACGAATCATTGGCATTCAGAGGTACAGGTTCTGCGATGAGCATGTTGGTAAGCTGTGCGCCCAATACCCCCAGTGCGATTGTCAGTTGATTGATGGCCACCAGCTTCCCACGCATGTGGGCAGGGGCTATTTCGGCAATGTAGATCGGCGAAACATTGGAGGCAATTCCGATCCCTATTCCTCCCAGAATCCGGAACACCATAAACAGCGTGAAGGAATTAAAGGCACCTGTGCCGATGGAGGTGAAGATGAAAATAAATGCAGCAAACAACAAGGGTATCTTGCGCCCGAACTTATCGGTAAAAATACCGGAAACCGCAGAACCGATCAGGCATCCAAAAAGGGCACTGCTCATCGCCAGTCCCTGAAAAGTGGCAGAAGAGGTGATGTCAAAATAGCGTTCGTAAAATGGTTTGGCTCCCCCGATAACGACCCAGTCGTAGCCGAACAGCAATCCACCCATGGCAGAGACCAGTGCCAGTGCCAGCACGTAGTGGAGGTTAATGTTTTGATGTTCTTTTTTGAAACCCCGGGGGTCCGGAGCCTGATCTAATTCTCTTTTTGTTATTCCCATTTGTAATCAATATTTAATTGTGTCCCATTTCGTAACCGAATGGGTATCTCTCATTTTTTATATGTGATTGATCCATGAGGTGTCCTAAAATTTCCACCTTGTCAGGAAATTCTTTGGCAACATTTCGTTGTTCACCAGGATCATGGCTCAGGTTATATAGTTCGTACCTGTATTCTTTTTTATCAACATCAAATCGTATCAATTTCCAGTTGTCTTTGAGAACTGCCTGAAGGCCTCCATTTTCATGAAGCTCCCAATACAAAAAATCATGGGCCTTTTGAGTGCCTTTGCCTGTCAGAGTAGGCAGAAAAGAGATTCCGTCGCAACCTTCCGGTACTTTTACGCCTACCAAATCGCATAGCGTAGGTAAAAAATCATAAAAGGCCGAAACATGGTAAGTTGTGGTGCCGGGTTTGATTTTTTCGGGCCATCGCACCACATAAGGAGTTCGGATTCCTCCGTCGTACATATCCCGCTTGATCCCCCTGAATGGTCCGTTGCTGTCCATAACATCCGGATTGTAGCCTGCCCTGTCATGAACTCCATTGTCTGAGGTGAAAATGATGATCGTGTTTTGATCGATGTTTTTCTCCTTCAGCATATTGAGAATTTTTTGTACACTTTTATCCAAACGGGAAACCATGGCTGCATAGGTTCCAATTGGCTTTGCCTGGGGCTGGAAGCCTCGGCCTGCAGGGTCTCCCAGGAATGGCTTTTCGCAGAACATTCCTTCGTATTCGCCGATGTCATCGTTGGGAACTTTCAGGTCTGCATGGGGAATGGTTGGGATGAAATAGAGAAGAAAAGGCTTGTCTGCATTTTTGCTGATAAAATTCAACACCTTTTCTTCAAAAATATCATTGGCATATACCTTCTTATCCAGCATGATACGCTTATTGTTCTCGAACATAAACTCCGGGTAGTGCCTGTGGGCACTGGCCTGGTTCAAAAATCCAAAGAAATAGTCGAATCCCTGCCTATTTGGACTTCCTTCAGAATCTGGCCCTCCTAATCCCCATTTCCCGACACAACCGGTTATATACCCTTTTTGTTTCACTATTTCGGCAATCGTAATTTCGTCTTTAGCTAAAGGCAAATCGAAAAGTTCCCCTTCCAAAACAGGCGTCAATACATTCCCCCGTACATTTGCATGGCCGGTATGTTTCCCCGTAACAAGAGAGCAACGTGATGGTCCGCAGACAGGGCATCCGACATAGTGCTGTGTGAAAAGTACACCTTCTTTTGCCAATTGATCTATGGCAGGGGTTTTTATAAATTTCTGTCCGTAGCAACCTAGATCTCCTATACCCAGGTCGTCTGCCATAATATAGATCACATTGGGCAACCTTTCCGGCAGACCGAACAAATTCATTGTAAAACCCAACGAAGAAAAAAGAAGGAAGTTTATTTTAGAATTCATATACCTTAGATTAATAGCTATTTAATGACTTTGTTGAATTTCTATTTCATAATCTGAAGGTTCTACCCATCCGGTTTTGGAGGCAGGATCAGAAATTTCACCGCTTTTGACCCTCTCCCAGAAATTCCAATAATCGGGCAACATAAACGGGTATTTGTCAAACACATCCCCATTGCCCGTCATGCGGGGATCCTTTTGTTGCTTAAGACTATCAAACAGTTGCTTTTTTAGCTCCTTTTTCTTTTTAGCGTATCGCGGATTCTTGGCCAGATCATTCATGCAATCCTTGTCTTTGGAGATGTCATAAAGTTCCTCATCGGACCGTAAACCAAAGGATTGCTTCCAATGGAAATCATTCACTCCACTCCTTCTCAAATTCAGAATAGCAGATTTTGAAGGTGAACCGTCACAGTCCAGATAACCTGTTTCGGGATTTCCTCCCGGGAAACGATCGTTCTTAAGATTGGCAATGTACAAAAAATCATCCTTCATGATCGAGCGGGTTGGATAACCCTGATTGTTCGGCCGGCCGTAATCATTCCTTTCGCGGCCAAAGAGTAGAACGCCTTTCGATGTCGGATTATTGCCTTTTGAAATATCCTGAAAGATGGGTGCAAAACTTTTCCCGGAGGAAGCAACCATTCCCGATTTTTCATGTATAATTCCGGCAACTTCCAGAAAAGTAGAGGCCAGATTAACGGTGCTGAAATAGTTGCAGACTGTCGAGCCTGGATTTTTGATTTCCTTCTTCCACATAACAGCCATGGGCATGTGGTTAGAAATCTCAAAGCTGTACCCTTTGCTTCGCGGAAACGGCATGCCATTGTCCGAAGTAATCACGATAAGGGTATTTTCCAGAATACCTCTTTTTTCTAATTCACTGATTAGCTTTAGAATATAGTTATCAAAATACTCCAGTTCAAAGGCATAATCCAACAAATCATTACGAACCGAGTCATTGTCCGGCAGATAGGCAGGAACTCTGTCAATCATTGCGGTATTCTTTCCGCCTTTGGTAATACCTGATCTGAATTCATATTTGCGATGAGGTTCAAATCCGCCACACCAGAAAAACCAGGGCTTGCCGCCGAGGTTATCGTCCAGGAAATCCGAAAAATTGCCCGAATAATCAACTTTGCTGATTTCTGTAGTTGGAGGTGAAGCGGTTCTTTTTTGGTAAGGTGCCCCTGTCAATGGACGCTCTTTCCCATCCACAGCTTTAGCGATTCCGGGACCCCAGGGTTTTCCTGTGTATCCAATTTGATAACCATTTTCTTGCAGCACCTCTGTAAATACTTTAAATTCAGGAGGAAAAAACCCAATGTGGTTGGCTGCCTCTTTCAATTGCCAGGGGTATAAACCGGTAAGTATGGAAGAGCGGGAAGGGGCGCATTTGGCGTTTGTCGTGTAAAAATTTTCAAACCGGATTCCTTCCTGTGCAACCTTGTCAAAACCCGGGGTATTGATCCATTTGCAGCCATTGGCCTTAAAATGGCTGAAAGAGGCATCATCAAAAATGCAGAATAGCATATTGGGACGACTCTCTTTGGTGACAGGCTCCGGCACTGAAGCAGCACTGAAAAGCGATAGAGACAGAAGTTCCGAAATGATTCCGATTTTCAATACCTGTTTAATCATGGTTTCTTATCATGTTTGTTTGAAACATATTTGATGGCAGCCTCAATGTTTACGCCTGCCGACCATGGGTGACAAACCGTGGCAAGTGGTTGATCCTCTTTGAAATACTCTGCCCATGAACCGGTATGGTCTCTCAAACTCATCATTCGGGTATAGATCTCATCCTGAAGTGGGTCGTTGAACTCTACCAGTGCTCCAAGGAACATCCCATAGTCGTGGCCCAACATCAAACCATCGTGGTTGATGTTTCCGTTTTTCCGATAGTAAACAATCACAGCATCCAGCATCTGCCGCTTTTCAGCTCTGGTAAACAATTCGCTATCCATGTAAATCGGGCAAAGTGTTGCAGAGAGTACATCTGTAAAACGCTCTTGTTTAGGCAACTGAACTGCACGATTGTCCTTCTTAATGCAGTTGGAGCAAAAATACAAAGGGCCTTTAAAGTGATAATTCTCAGGAAAATATTCTACCGGATGATCAGGATGCGTGCAGACGGAAGGCCGTGTAGGTGGATAAATCAGGTTTTTCTCACGTTCGGGATTGTTGGCATAAAACACTCCATTCACAAAGAAATTTTTTCGAAAACTGTCGGAGCAAATTCTCACGGAAGTCTGTAATTCCTTTATCTTTTTGTCATCCCAGAGTTTGTTCTGTCTGACAAAATCAAGCAAACGATTGCTTCCTTCGATAAAGTAAAGCGTTGATTCAGCGGATCCGTTGCAGATCACTTTTCGGGGCAAAAGTCCACCGGCAATGTGCGTCTCATCTCCCGAAAAAGGCAGCATGCCATCCACAATATTTTTCACCTGCCCCTGCGTTGCCCATTCAAGTAATAGGAGAATCTTCCTGATAAATTGATCGTCCTTCGTTTTATTGTAGTAATCAAAAGCTTGTAGTACCAGGTAACCAGTCATTTCCACCTCCTGATTTTCACAGAAAAGAAATACATCAGAAAATCCCATGGGTTGGGCATTCTTGATAAATCCATATTTTTCCCAGGTATCGTAGAAAAAATTCAAGGTTTGTCTTGCTTCGTCATAAAGTCCCATAGCCATGAGTCCGCGCGAAGCTCCGTACTGATCCCGAACGTAACCCCAGTGCCACGAATAACCTGCCATAACAACGCCCTGCTTGCTCTGCATCGATTTAAGCAAAACAGCAATGTTGTCAACTGCCTCGGCAAATCCTTCCGGAATTTGTTTCCCGTAAAATCCTCCCAGTTTTCCCGAAAAGGTTTGCCACCGCTCCCGGGTCAGATGGTACAGTTCCCTGGTACTGCTTTCCTGCCATTTCCTCAGATTTGAATCAACAGCTTTAGGATTAATACCTGAAACTACCACGAATGAACCCTTGCCGGGAGCAATGACAAGCCTTATTTTTTTGTTGGTATCGTCCAGAGCGATCAATTTGGCACATCCTTTCACGAAAATCCGGTAGGTGTACGGTTTGGGAGACATGGCATAACTACCATAAAATGGAACATTCTTCTTTAGACGAATTGTAAAACTCTGATTGGCACACGGAACCATTTCGCTTCCCTTGTCATTTGTGCAGGAGAGCATCTCATTGAAATTCAAATAGGATGGATCCAAGGTTACCAGCAAGTCATAACTCACATCATGTTCTGCAGAAATATCTCGTACAAAACTGCCGGTTTCAGTGCTGATAAAATCTGTCATCTGTGCAACGGAATGGCTACCTCGCTTGATTTGATTATGCCAGATAGCAGCACCCCTCTCATGATAAGAGCTAACACTATCGTTGCCAAGTAATTGCAGTTGCAGCATAGATGGAGAAGAATAGGGGGGACCGAAAAATTGAAAAATATCCGACTCCCTTCCAAAGAGACAAAGATTCCCGTCACCTATAACATGGATGTCTTTGGCATTTGGACGGCTGTTGTCGTTGGATGAAAAGCTGAAATGGATGGTTGCTATCATTATAAAACCAGTCAAAAAAATTCTCAACTGCCTCTCTGCACAGAAGGTATTCATAAAATTAATTGAATTGGTTCCTGAAATCTGCATCACTATTTTTGTTCTTTTATGCGCAAAATAGTCAGTGAATTGGGCTCAAACTGATAGTCAAAATTCGATGAGAAATGTTTGAATACCGACTCTACCGGAACAATCTTTGTTGGCTCTTCAAACGAGTTCTCATCCTCCATTCTAACTGCTGACAAGGTTGTCACATTTCCATTGGCTGATACATTTCCTGACTTTATGAGCTTAATAGTTGTTCTAAAAGGTTTGCTTTCAGCATTTACCACTTTTACAACAATCTCCCTGGTGGTGTCGTTGTATCCGGATACGACAAACTGCTTACGAACCGGTTTGGCTGTGTACTTCAGTACAGAGACATTGTTGATCAACAAGGCTACATCATAAGTCCCAACAACAATTTTTACATGTACCCAATTGTTGTTTTCAATTGGGGGATTGATGGATTCACAAAGCCTTCCTCCCAACTCTCCGTTCTCGATTTTTTGCAAAAAGGTAACGGTATGATTTGCTCCTGCCCCGACTCTAAAAGCATATCCTGTTTTGTTATCATCGGACAAGCCAAAATAGAATAGTAAACTTCCTGCACCACCCTTCTTACATACTTCAAACTCTATAGTGCAATTCTCAAAAGGCTTCTCTTTTAACACTGCAATTGTCCTCATTTCAAGCCCATTCTGAGCAATGGTACTGCTGCTTAACTCCTTCCACTCTCCCTTATTGAAATTGTAATCACTTGCAGTTGAATTGGCCAATAAGATTATGTGATCTTCTGAATAGACCTTTAATTCTTTGTATTCCACCGTTGCCACCTGACTGCCAAATCCAACAGAACCGCCTGCTTGTAAGGGTATTTTATCCGGCAATTCAGGAAGGATAACTTCAGTTGGCAAGTTGACAGCTGACCGATTCTCTGCGAACATTTTTTGGACATAATAAGAGGATCGTCCAACCACTTTGTCATTGTCAATCCAGATCAGATTCACCGGCCAGGTTCGATCGTTCCGGTTTTCAAACAAGGGAGCATAAGATGCCATGGTTACCAAATCACTGTTCCGTTCCATGCCTGTCAGGAAAGCTGCTTCACTCAAAGCGGCCAACATGTTTCCACCGTCAACCTTTTTGTTGCAAGCATATTCTCCAACATAAATCTTGTATTTTTCGCGCTTTATGGAATCAAAAACAGTAGCATTCCTGAAAAAGTAATCAGGCTCAACATACCAGTGGGGATCTATCATATCCGTTTTCTGTATATTGCGAACATTGTCGCTTAATCCATGGTTGGATATCAAAGTCAATTGGGGATACTTTTCCTTGATCGTTTTGTAAAAGAGATCGAACCGGTTATCATAAACCTTGCCGCTGTTTTCATTCCCGATTTCCACATATTGGAGCGGGAATGGTTCGGGATGACCCTCCCGTGCACGCTTTGCACCCCAGGTCGTGGAAGGAGCACCAATGGCATATTCGATGGCATCCAGCGCATCCTTAAGATAAAGGGAGAGTTCATCTTCATTGCAAGCGTCTCCCACTCTGGCCTGACAACCCAGGCCTATATTGCAGACATACATGCCTTTGGCACCAACATCTTCGCAGTATTGCAAAAACTCGTGGTAACCAAAACCGTAACTGTTGCGGTATCCCCAGGTGCTGTATTGTCCTGGGCGTGACATCGGGTCTCCCAAAGTTTTTTTCCATTCTACACGGTTGTTCAGGGAAATTCCCTCCACAATACAACCACCCGGCCAGCGAATAAAAGCCGGACGCAAATAGGCAAGGTATTGGGCCACATCTGCTCGCAGACCGTTGGGCCGGTTTTTGAAAGTTTTTTCAGGAAAAAGCGAAACATAGTCAACAAAAACTGTTCCTCCGGCATCAAATTCAAGGGCAAATGTTGCTTTTGTATCTGTTTCGGAGACTTTAAGAGTGGATTTGTATTCTATCCATATACCGTTGTTTGTCACTTTAAATTTCTGCTCAGCAAGTACCTTATTCGAGGAGGATACCAATTTAGCAGTGACGCTGCCTTTGTAATCAGAACCGGTTCTAAGAAAGAAACGAAGATGATAATTTTGGCCCTCACGGCAGGCGATTCCCCAATATCCACTGTTAACCAACGCTACAATTCTCTTGGCTGATGAGATAGTAATTTGCATGGAATTGGGCGTTTCCGGATGAAGCGGCTTCAATTTAGTCAACCGCATATCTGCCTTAACGTCGTCTTCCTTTTTCAGAGTCCAGCCGGGAAATTCTTCTTTGCTCCACCGGAAAGTTCTGTTTCCTGATTCTCCTGTGATATGGTTCACCAATCCTTTGGCTGAATGCAAATTCCCATTTTCAACATAGTAGCCGGATGGCATTTCCTTCTCCTCAAAGGATCTGTTCTGTATTAATTCGGCATAGATTCCACCATCTCCGGCGTGATTGATCTCTTCGAAGAATACGCCATACATCGAAGTTGGAATTATGGCACCTCTTTTTGCCACCTCAATGTTGATTTCATTTTTGAGGGAGTCTTTTCTCTGATAGCAAGAGAAGACCAGCAACGATAACAGAAAGATATAGAAGTATATCCGTTTCATGTTTTTGGGATATTACATTTATCAATACTATACGCCAGAATACTTTTGCTTCAGTCGGTTTTCTTCTTTACGCGGCCTTTTTGTCAACTGAAACACAAAACAACTCATTTTAAACCAAGCCATCAGGATAGATTGCTCCCTGATGGCTTGGTTTGATTTCGAATTATCTCAAGTTTGGATTGATGTTCTGTTCTGTTTCAGGTATAGGCCACATTTCCTGACCTGCCTGAAAATCTAATTTACCAACATACCAAAGACTGTTTGGATTGGCAATAGCCGTGGTAAGATTGAGATTGGTCTTGGTTCCAGGGAATGGAGTACCCCAGAAATCACCCTTCATTGTTTGAGCAGCAATTCCCCAACGTTTCAAATCCCACAAGCGAATACCTTCAAGGGCCAGTTCGATGCGACGCTCTTTGCGGAGAATCGGACGAAGGGCAGCTTTATCTGTTACGGTAATTTTAGGCATGTTTACGCCTGTCCGGCCACGAACTTTGTTGATAGTGTTGTCCAGCAAGGTCTGATCGATGGTTCCTGAACCTTCCAATTCAGCTTCCAGGTAACTCAACAGAACTTCAGCATAACGAATAAGCGGGATATTTCCACCGTAATTCGTTACCATGACGCCATCGGCGGGAAGGTATTTGCGCATGCAATATCCGGTTTTGGTAGCCTGCAAAACGCCTGAAGCACTTACCCTATCCTTTGATTTGACTGAATCAGGACTGCTGACATATTTTTTCCCACCAAGGGAAGCACCCGGATACAAAATCGTAAATGCAAAACGCGGATCCCTCTGATTGGCCAAATTATCTGGTTTATACCTTGGATCGGAATAGCTAAAAGGGGTACCATCGTTGAAATCATAAGATGTGGCAAGACTTTCATAAGGATCAATCCCGACTTGTCCGGAATTTGCTGCAGGCAGACAATGGAGTGGAAGCTCCGATGTATTCCCTGTATAGCTGGCTCCAGAAATAAACTGAAGACTGTAAATATTCTCTGACGAGAATTTATCGGTGGTGAAAAGAGTCTCAAAATTGGTGGATAGCTTATTTTCTCCGGCATCCACAATTTTCTTGTAGGTGGCAGATGCCTCTGCAAATTTCTTTTGGCTCAGCTGAAGCCGACCAAGATAAGCCAGAGCAGCTTGCTTGCATGCACGTCCACGGTCGGCACCCGTAATCGCTGCAAACGAAGGTAGACCAGCAGCGGCAGCAGTTAGTTCGCTTGCTACAAAATCTTCCACTTCACCGGCAGCAGCTTTCTTGACATTGTTTGCTTCATCAACCGAGAGCAATTTCGTTACAAGGGGAACCCTTCCATAAAACTGGCACAAATAGAAGTATTCGATGGCACGGAGGAATCGTGCTTCTGCCGTCATTCTTGTCTTGGATCCGTCGCTGATACTGGCCGGAGGCATAATGGCTATGTTTGTAAGAAAGTCATTGGCAAGCATAATCTTGTTGTAGGCACCTGCCCAGAAATTTGTAACGATTGCGCTGCTGGCAGAGAGGTTACCATTGGTGAGATTGCAATAATCGGTATTAATTCCAAGAACATTGACCGCATTATCGCTGGCAAGATCCATCCAGAATGTGCCACTGTAGGTGGTAAAACCCCAGCCTTTTGATCCTCCTGTGGAACCCTGATAGACACCCATAAGCACCTGTTTGGCACTGGCTTCATCTATCCAGAACATGGCGGTACTTGGTGCATTCAAAGGAGCGGTATTTAAATCGGACTGACATGAATTGAACGAGATCAACATGTTCAGAAAGATTACGATAGCTAAAATATGTTGTTTTACTTTATATGTTTTCATCACGAATAGCATTAGAAATTAATATTAACACCTAAAGTATATGTTTTGAGAATCGGGTAGAAAAAGCCGTTTCCTACCGTATTGATTTCAGGATCCCAGCCAGGTCTGTAGTCGGCAAATGTAAACATGTTTTCACCGGAGACATAGATCCGAAATTTCTCAAGACCAATCTTCTTGACAAGAGTTTGTGGCAAAGAATAGCCGAGTTGCAGGTTTTTTACCCGCAGGTAGGAACCGTTCAACACCCAGAAGCTGGATGTTTGGTAGTTTCCATCCGGTCCGCCAACAATGGCTTCCAATCTTGGGTATTTCGGGTAACGCTGTGGGTTATCAGTATTATAGGAATCGTTGATCTGCCACTCCTGAATACTTCCTGTATTGTAGAATCCCCAGCCCATGTTTCTGTTCAGGATTCCCTGAACCTTGGCGACACCTTGCAGGAATAGAGCAAGATCAAATCCTTTGTAATCCAGATTGATGTTAAATCCATAGTTGATTTTTGGAATCCTGCTTCCAAGATAGGTCTTGTCATAAGTAGGATCAACTCTCCCGTCTGGAACACCGTCAGGGCCGCTGATATCGACATAACGGATATCTCCAGGCTGCGGAACGTAAGTAGCCTTGGCGGCAGCCAATTTCTGATCAGGCCAGGAAGTAACACCGTTGACAAAATCGGAAGGCAAAAATACTCCGTCGGTCAAATATCCGTAATACATCTGCAAAGGATAACCAATGAACAGGTTGGCATCATAAGGACCGCCGCCTGCACCAGTAAATCCATTGGGCTGTTTGACTGCGCCTACGCCCAAGCTGGTAACTTTGTTTTCAATGTAGGTAAAGTTTCCTTTGACACTGAAATTCAATTTTCCTATTTTATTCTGATAGCCTAACTCAACTTCAACACCATTGTTCTGAAGGGATCCGGTGTTGATTTGCCCGACGCTGGCACCGATCACTTTTGAAATACTTGCATTTGGTGAGTAAAGAATGTTAAAGGTGTTTTTGTTGAAGTAGGAAAAGTTAAAAAGCAATGCATTCTTAAAGAATCCTGTTTCTATTCCCAAATCAAAAGTTCTGGCTGTCTCCCAGTGCAACAATGGATCTTTGTAGGTCGCAAGGGCAACACCTGTGTTAATGGCATCCCCGAAAGGATAATTGAAACCGCTGGAATAAACCTGCTGATAAGGATAATCCCCAATATTCTGGTTACCTAGTTCTCCCCAGGAAGCTTTCAGTTTGAAACTGGAAAAAGCGGGCTGTAACTTTTGAAAGAATTTTTCTTGTGAAACTCTCCAGCCTGCAGCAAAGGATGGGAAATAGGCATATCTCTTGTCAACAGGAAAGCGGGAAGATGCGTCACACCGGATGGTGGCTTCGAAGAGATATTTTTGATCATAATCATATTTAAAGCGAAAGAATTCGGATTGCATGGCCCAAGTCGCAGTGTTGCCATTTGCCACCATGTTGGCACTAGTCCCCATATCCAGAACGAGGTAGTTGTTGGGAACATTTTGCCTGACTCCCTGCAAGGAAGAGGCGATGTTGCTTTCAAAAGAGTATCCTGCCAAGAGGTTAAAACCATGCTTCTCCTTGATTGTAAACTGATATTCAGCCAAAGCCTGTGCTGTTTTGTAGGCCTTTGAACTGACGCTCTCCCATAAAGT
Source organism: uncultured Bacteroidia bacterium (assembly GCA_903834845.1). Taxonomy (GTDB): domain Bacteria; phylum Bacteroidota; class Bacteroidia; order Bacteroidales; family Prolixibacteraceae; genus JAAFHB01. The sequence continues at coordinate 32,256 of CAILKW010000290.1, forward strand.
CGAATTTAGCGAGGATGCTACAGCAGGAAAAAGTACCTGTGATGCTTGAAATCCTGTAAAGTTAGCAGCTGTGTAAGCATAGGATCCCATCCCTGTTAAGGTTAAACCCTTTAAAGGAGACCAAGATAGATTGATACTCGAATTGATGTCCTTGGAAGGTGTGGATCTGAATGAATTAGAAGCCAGCCAAGAAGCAGGTGTTCCCTGATTTCTGTTGCCCGCACCCCAATCTCCATTGTCTGCTTTGGCCAATACATTAGGAGCCATCTGTAGGGCACCGAACAAAAGAACTTCAGCTCCGGTTGGAAAGGCAGCTCCGTTTCTGGCTTTGTTCACATTGGGTTCTGTCCGGTTATTGATGACACCTGCCAATTGTACAGATAGGGTTACATTCTTTAGTATTTCTGCAGAGAGATTTACGCGTGTGTTGTATCGGTTGTAATTGGTCTTTTGCACCACACCGTTTTGGTCGAGGTATCCAAAGGAGACAAAATAGTTGTTGGATTTTTGTCCACCAACAATACTCACATTGTGCTGCTGAGTAAACCCGCTTCCTGATAAAACCTGATCAATCCAGTTGTTGCTTGGACCGGATGTCCGCAAAGTTTCAATCTGCTGAGCAGTATAGGTATTGGCAGTTGCGCGGTTCATGGCATTGGCATAATCTACCGAATTGGCCATTCGTGGGGTTGCAGTCGGATTCTGAATTCCAACGTAAGAATTATAATTGATCCTGGCTTTCCCTGTTTTACCTTTTTTGGTAGTGATCAGAATGACCCCATTGGCAGCCCTTGATCCATAAATTGCGGCAGAAGCTGCATCCTTCAGAACTGATACCGATTCTATATCGTTGGGATTGATGCTGTTGATATCACCTGATGTGGCACCTCCATACGGCTGTGACTCTTGTCCTTCACTGGCCTGAGGAGCCAAATCCCCTGCTGAAATACTCACTAATGGAACTCCATCCACTACAATCAGTGCGCTTGGCTCAGCACCGAAAGAACCAACTCCACGTACCCGGATTTGTCCATCACCGGATCCTGGTTTCCCGTTTCTGGAAATAACTGTAACACCCGACATACCACCGGTCAGTGCGTTCGAAAGCCTCACTACCGGACGGTCAGTCAGCTGTTTTGAACTCATCTGAGCAATGGATCCAATGACATTCACCTTTTTCTGAACCCCATATCCAACCACAACGACTTCATCCACTCCAATGTTCTCTTCGAGCATGGTCACATCGATTACTACTTTTTTCCCAACAGGAACCTCCAGACTCTTCATTCCAATGAAGGAAAACACTAAAATTGCACCGTCAGGAATATTAATCGCGTAATTCCCGTTGCTATCCGTAACTACACCTTTTGTAGTCCCTTTTACAACTACCGAGGCACCGGGAAGAGTTGCTCCTGCTTGGTCGGTTACTTTACCGGAAACTGATTTTTGCTGCTGACTGCTTGAGGCCCCTGAATCGTTCGGTAAAATCACGATAACACGACCATTTATCATGTAAGTCATGTTTTCCTTTTTCAGAACCGTGGTTAGCAGATCGGTCACCTTTTCGTCCCTGAAATTTTCGGTAACCCTTTTGGCTGAATTGATTTGCTCGTCTTTGTAAATAAAAGAAAATTCCGTTTCGTCTTCTAGCTTTTGAAGAACTTCTTTCAGCGTACTGTTCTCAAAACTAAGAGATAATCGTTTGTTCTGTGCGCTTGTCACAACAGCATACGATTGCATCAGGAATCCCAAAATAAACAAATTTAGTAGTTTCATAATCAAGATAATTTTCCATCGCGGGAAAGTTTTAAACCTCCCATTGACCCAATTGTTTTTTTGCATACTTTTGGCATGTTTGTGATTAATAAATAAATTGACTGTTAACACGAACTAATGGAATGGGGGATGGTGGGCATTCTCCATTCTTCTTTAAGTCCTTTCCTTTTCCTTTATCCGTTTTTTAAAGTTTATTTTTTCATTACTATTATAAATTTCCTAAAATCAACCCTTTCATATCTTATGGGCAGCGTAAGTTCAAACGTTTGCAGTACCTGCCAAATCGTTTCCTCATTTTTAAATACTCCGGAGTAGATAATTTCATTTAATTTAGGATTCTTAATCTCTATATCCACATCGTACCAACGTTCGAGCCTTACCACCAGTTCTTTAAATGTAATCTTGTCGAAATCGAATACATCGTTTTTCCATTGCGTAGTCAGTTTGGTATTTCCTTCCTTAATTTTGAACTGATTTTCAGCGTAAGTTAAAATTTGTCCCGGCGCAACAGGAATAACTTGTTCCCCCTTTTGAATTTCTATCTTTCCTTCGACCAACGATGTTTCTGTCCGGTTAAAATCGGGATAAGCCATTACATTAAATTTGGTTCCAATTACCCGTACTGAGTAATCTTTCGTTTCAACGGTCAAAGGTGCACCTTGTAGTTTTGTAACCTCAAAATAGGCTTCTCCAGTTAATTTCAGCTTTCTATCCCCATTCATAAAATCACTTGGATACGAAAGTCTCGATTCAGAATTCACCCAAACTTTTGACCCATCAGGCAGTAAAAGCTGTGACTTTTCGCCGCGTGGAACTATTGTCTCGAACCAAACAATTTCGTTTTGAGGCACATCCCTGCCAACCAAAAAATAAGCAACTGAAAATCCTGTCATTAATGCTACTACCAACATGGCTGCAATTTTTGAAAAGGACAATTTGAATCGCCGTACCCGGTCCAAAGCCTGTGTCTGGAATTGCCAGTTAAGAAGCAACCGACCTCTAAGTTCGTTATAAGAACTTTGCAGCAACGGATGCTTCATATCTTCAGTGCACAGGGTTTCTTTGATCCGAAAGAAAAAAGCTTTGTTCGCTTCATCGGCCTTCATCCATTCCATTAAATTGACTTCTTCACCATCTGTCAATTGACCATTAAAGTAGTCGCGGATTATTTTTTCCATTGAATCATTCGTATCCATAGATCTTGTTTTCATACATAAAACACTTGAGGGAAAGTCTTACCCTACCTTAGTTTATGATTTTTTTTGATAAAAGAAAGATTTCTTTATGAAATAGGTGTTAAACATTTCGAAATAAGCTCCTTAATTGAACCGAACGTTTCTTTTGGGGTGGGCAACGCAAGGTTTTTTGGAGTTTATCTTTGCGATCAGTGCAAACTTTGCGAGACACAATTGTCTGCTACTACTTCATTCCACCTAATACAAGAAGTAAAATTTGGATTGGAAGATAATCGGAAAAACTGTCGCGGTAAATTTGCAATGCTTTGGATATATGTTTTTCAACAGCCTTGATACTGATACCTAATTGTTCGGCTATTTCGCGGTTTTTCAACCCGTTAATCCTGCTCAAACGAAAAACAGCGAGGCACTTTTCGGGCAATGAATTCATTACATCACTGATCCTTACCTCCAATTCTTTTTCAATGAGAATATAAGGTTTGTTTCCAACCATGTCGATGTAATAGAGTTCTTCACCAAGGTAATGATCCTTAACCTTTGATTTGAGATTGTCAACGACCTTCAGATGCCGGATGTAATTAAGACAAGCATTCCTAACCATTTGATAAATAAAAGCTTCCGGGTTTTCGATGTTTACTGATTCAGGAGATTCCCATATTTTGATAAAAACATTTTGCACCAAATCCTTTGCAAGACTGTTATCATTAATAATCTTAAAGGAAAAAGCATACAATCTGGGAAAATAGAGCTTATAAAGTTGTTCAAAAGCATTCTTATCACCTCTGGCATGAGCATGAAATAAGTCAATAAAACCTTTAGTTGAGTTCAATGGAAAGTTCATTGAAATAATTTTGTCACAAAAATACTAAAATGGTACAACCTTATTTCTATTCAACCAAACGAAAGGCTTAAATTGATGAGGAATTTTGATCATTTTATATTTCAATTTTAATACATTCCTTTATTAATATGTTACTTACACCAAGTGAGAGTGATTTCATCTACTTTCAAAAAATATACGGTCTCTGTTCCCTGGCAGAGGTATAAATAGCCAGAACGATCTCAACGGCTTTTCTTGCTTCCGGGCCATTTATTTCAAATGTTTTACCTGTTTCGACAGTCTCAATAAATGCAGCTATGTTTTTTGCATGAGGTTCAAAAGGGATAGCACCAGGATCGGATACTCCGCCACCTCCCTCAATTTGGTTGAATCTGTTAAATATTTCGTTGTCTGCTTCATTCTGATCGGCAAATTGCCAAACTTTAAAACTATTTTCTACCTGGATAACAGTCCCTTTTGTTCCGGTAATTTCGATGCGGCGAAACTGTCCCGGAAATGATGCGGTAGAACCGTAAATTACACCAAGAGCATTGTTTTTAAATCTTAAAACGGCAACACCTGTATCCTCAGCCTCAATCGAATGACCCAGCGTAGCAGTGTATGCCTGTAATGAATCAACAGGTCCCATAAGATGTTGAAGGATATCAATCATGTGGATTGCCTGATTCATTAAAGCACCCCCACCATCGAGTTTCAGAGTTCCGTGCCAGCTATCCTTGTAATAATCATCGGTTCTCCACCAAGGTACATGTACCGAAGCAAAAGTTATAGTTCCAAAACGACCGCTATCAATGGCTGACTTCAAATATTTAACTGTGTCATGGTAACGGTAATTAAATATCCCTCCGAGTTTAGTGCCTGCCAAATGGTGTGCTTCGATCATTTTATCAATGCGTTCCAATGAAATTTCAAGTGGTTTTTCGCAGATCACATGCTTTCCGTGCATGGCTGCTGCAATTGTTGGTTCCAAATGGGCACCGCTTGGTGTGGCAATAACCACTATCTCAATGTCATCTGAACACAGCAAATCCTCCAAATTTTCAAACGTTTTACAATTGTATTTTTCGGCTAATCGGCGGGCCTTATCCGGATTTGAACCAAAAATCCCGATAAGACTTGCATTCTCCAGATTTTGAATGGCCTTTGCATGAAAATCAGCAATCAGGCCGGCTCCTACAATTCCAAATTTCCAAATTTTCATCTTCAAAAATATTTAAAATTTTCTGGCAGTACCTATTAATTTTTGAGAAACATCAATACTTGCATGCGAAATCATCTGCATAACCATTAATTTCAGCATCGGTTAAATGGACACCGGAACAAATGATTATCCTGTATCTTATCGTCAAAGATTTACCGGAAGGAATACTGTAATTTAGTTCTTCTTTGCCTTTGGTAAAATCCTTGAAACCAAAAGGATTGGCTGCAAAAAGACCATAGCCACGAGCATGCCAGTAAGTTGGATAACTCATGTTCTTAGGGTGGTCACAAATTACAAGAGAGATTTTTTCGTTCCCGATATTTCCGAACAGATCCATCCATTTTGCACGGGTACCCCATACGGCCTCGCCTGTAACTCCTTCGCTGCTTCGGTAGTTTCCGCTTACTCCTTCATTTGACATTGCTTTTACCGTTGTAGGATTACCTTGTGCATCGGAAAGCGTAACATCCTCATTTGAAGGTAATTCAAGTTGACGTGCAACACGAATGCCAAAACTACCCTCTTTGGTATCTTTAAAAAGCACTGCGCCTCCGGTGGCTGTTAAAGTGACAATCCGGTCAATCATGCGGACTGAACCTTTTGCAAAAAAATGGAAAGCTGTCTTTTCTGCCAGCAGTTCTTTCCCTGCAGGATCGATCCAGCTTGCTGTGGTAACCATGGAGCCTTCACCGATTCCTTCGGAAAGCCTAACAATACTGAGATGTTTTATCTGACCTCCGTTGACATTCCTTTTCCCCTCGGAACCGTTACCCCAGAAATCGTATCCGTTCACATTTCCATAATTAAGCCAATTACCCACCTGATGCAGATGATCTCGTCTTTCTCCCTTTCTGGGTTTTATTGGAAACCCGCGTGTAATTGTGGTGCCTGCAGCTGTAAGTATGGGATAGAGTATTGGTTTGTAAACAGAATCGGGCCACCAATAAGCAGTGAAGATATTACCGTTAACCATCACATCAACTCTTTGCTCCTTTTCGTTTTTAACAAATGTTATTTTTGAAGCATTGTTTGGTTTATTTTGAGTATATGATGTTTGTCCGAAGGCAGTTAGGCACAAAACTGCCAGCAGCACTGTTGAAAAAGATCGAATTTTCATGATTAATTTATTTATTAAAGATTTCCAAATTTGACGAAAATGGAATTATAACATCGGTAAGATTCAGACTTTATCCGGAACGATATATGGTTTACGGTATGCCTTTCTTGACAACAAGGAATCTGCCTCAGGATCGTTGACAAACCTTTCGGCTGCTCCGTTAAAATTCAATCCTCGTCCAAGACGATGTGAGATATTGGCCAAATGAGGTAATGCTGCCGAGAAATGGCCATCATTAATACTGCAATTCAGGTCTGTGTCTTTTCCCGACCGTACTGCATTAATAAAGTTTGCGAAATGCTCTGCACCTTCTTCTCCTGTAAGCGTTTCTACTTTTCGGGGACCAGAGGAAGGTTTAGAACCTGCAAATGGTTCTTTATCTCTCTTGCGGTAAGCTTTCCATGTATCTCCATTTAGTTCGAGGTAACCTTCTGTTCCAAAGAAGATGTTGCCAATTTTTGTTGCAAGGCCTGACTCTGAATTGGAATAGCGGCCGCGTGTTTCGAACTCCAGCATTTTCCCGTCATTGTATTTAAAAACTGAAGATTGTGTGTTTGGAGTCTCCTGCGCACACTCAGAAGGATTAATTCCAAAAATACCTCCGATGGAATATGCCGTAACAGGATGTTCGTTTTTGTTCAATCCCCATCGTGCAATATCAAATTGATGAGGACCCTGATTTCCGGTATCGCCATTTCCGGTCTCCCAGAACCAATGCCAGTTATAATGCCCTTTTTTTTCATTGTACGGACGATAAGCAACGGGGCCGAGCCAATTGTCGTAATGAAGGGTAGCAGGAGGAGTGCTATCCTGGGCAATTCCGAAAGAATCGCGTGGTTTAACACAAAGACCGCGAGCCATATAGACATCGCCGATGCCGCCTTCGTGAAGAAATTTAATGGCCTCGATTACATTGGCAGAGGAGCGGTTCTGATGACCAACCTGCACCCTTACATCATATTTATTGGAGGCTTCAATCATTTTCCTACCTTCAGAAATACTCCAACATGCAGGTTTTTCAACATAAACATGTTTGCCTGCCTGACAAGCCCAAATGGTTCCCAGAGCGTGCCAGAAATTAGGTGTAGCAAAGGATACTACATTGATTTCCTTATCTTCGAAGACCCGACGCATGTCCCATTCGGTCTGTGGTTTAACTTTTGTTCTGCTTTCAGCGGTCTTAATATTTTGGGCAAACGACAATTCATCCACATCGCAAAGTGTTTTTAAAGTAATATTCTTAGAATCTTTCAGAGTACACCATGCACCCACATGAGCACCGCCTCTTCCTCCGACACCAACAACAGCTGCAATAATCCGATCATTTGCACCGATGATTGATGCGTACGATTTTGAGCTGAAACCCATACCAGCGATGGCTATTCCGGCAGTTCCCACTGAACTTTTTTTAATAAAATCTCTTCTTTGTGTCATTTTGATAACGTTTTAAAATTGTTGGTAATTTGTTATTTCGATAAAAATCCAATTCAATAATGGTTATTTTAATTTTTCAATTAAAGACACAATGATACGATATTACTTTGATCGAAAATATGAATCAACAAGTAATATTTCTTTTCCTTGCATCAACAAGCCATTGACCTGTAACCTGCCGCTCATTGACAACTGAGACTGAATCGAAGCGGTCAACTGTGGGACAAATATGCCAAGGGATGCCATAGAGTGGATCACCGATTTTCCAGTTGTCTGCTTCAGGTGTCCTGATTACCAGATGTTCTTCACTATGAGTAATAATGGAAAAGTTTTCAATTCCCAAAATTTTAACCCTTGGCTGTGGCATTTCTGATGCAACTGCTTTGTGACCCAAATCAAGACACAACAAGTCTTTCGATGGTTTGCTTATAATACGCATAAGAAGGACGGCAGCATGTAAAAAGTCCATGTTTTGAAATGTACTGCTGTATCCATAATCCCACAAAAGAAGTGTTCCGGGACTGGTTTCAACTCCTGTTCTTAAAGCATGTATTGGAAATGTTGGTGTACCTCCGGCAATAATCTTAATTGTACCTTTACCTGCTTTTTCAAGTTCACTGACCATATTTGAAACCGGCAAAAAAGAATCATTGCAAATCTTTTGTCTAAGTGAATAATCGGACTCCCTGATGTGACCATCATAAACATGAATTCCTTCTGCCTCTATCATTGGCAAATCTATAATCATCTGGTAGAGACGTATCGCCTCTTCTCCGGGAACTATACCGGAACGATTCATACCATTGTTTACATCAAGCCAGATTTGTGTTTTCAGACCTGTCATGCAGGCTATTTCCGATAGCTGAAGAATAACCTCCCTTGAATCAGCAATGCAGGATATTTTTGAATCCGGGAAAAGTTGTTTTAACCGAAAAAATCTTCCGATATTAGGACCCACTGGTTGAATGGCAAGTAATATATCTTTTGCTCCGCATCCTGCAACCATCTCAGCTTCGGAAATTGTGGCGCATTTGAACTTATTAATGCCGTATTTCATTTGCAATTTCGTAATCTCAGACATTTTGTGTGTCTTAACATGCGGTCTTAACAGATTGATTCCTCCTGATATATCAATCATTTTCTTGATGTTGTGTTCAATCCTATCGGGGTAAACAAGAAGGGCGGGTGAATTTACTTCATTCACATTGTTTGCTGCATACCAAAAATCATTAGGAGATAAAGTTGTTCTCATTTTCATTTCTACTTAAATTCAAACATGAGTGCAATTATAGCAAATTTTTATTTTTTTTCATACTCCAAAAATGCAAAACGAAATTGCTTTGTTCAAGGTATTCCGGTTTTTATTTTATCCATTCCATAAAGTAAGTGTCCAATTTTTCATTTGGTTTCATGGAAACAATGTCCAATTGTCCGCTGGCATTTTTGTCTTGATAAGTAGTTTTGATAAAGTCAAGATCCTTACCCAAAATTTCCGGGTCGAGGCTCTTGCCATTTCCATCAGTAACTCCGGTTAATAAAAGCTTTCTCGGTGCCAGACATGCTGCAAGGTCGGGCAGGTCATAAGCTGTGAGAGCTCCCGGAACTATGCTGTAAACAAATTTCGAATCGTAAAAACGGTTCATTGCAATAGATTGATATGAAACATAAGGCTCTATAAGTGCTATTCTGGTAATTGACCGGTCGAAAGCTACAGCATGCAACATTACCGGAGCCATTTCCTTTCTGGCAATACCATAAACCTCCGTTGTCTCACTATTTTTCTTCAGTAGCCCCGCGAGCCTTACAATATCGCCGGCCCTTATTCCTACAATACTTCGTCCGATAAGCATCGAAGCATACCATAAATTGTGGGAAATACCCGCAATATATGCATCACCTTTATAAATACCCGGCCCCATTTCTCCTACTCCAATGATATCGGGAGCAAGAACAGTGAAACCGTTTCTGACGAACCATTCAATCTCACCTCCTATAAATGCTTCGGCAGATTTTCCGGAAGGATGAAGGTATATCAGGGCTTTACTATTTGGCTTATCAGGTTTCATTAACAGGTATGGAATTACATAATCGCCCTCACCTTTTGCAAAGTACTTTTCGATCATATAACCATCTCTTTGAATACGACCAGTAAACACCGGTTCACCAATTTCTGAAGGTTCCCGATAGCCAGATAGCTTTTTAGCTGAATTCATCACCTCTGTAAGATGCTTTGCCTGATCACCTCTTGAAACTTGCAAATTGTTAACCAATTTCTCTGTGTCCTTTCGGTTCAAACTGAATACTGTCTCACCTACAAGCGATGTTGATAATTGACCTGTATTGGTCACCTGTACATCTTCAGGCACTAATAACATAGTCTCCTCATCATTTGAATTACCTGGATTATTCAGATGTTTACGGAAGAAAGCATACATGGCTTCCCTGTTCTTTTTGGTTGAAGCATGAGGCGCATCATCCTCTACCCTGCTAAAATTATCCTCTTTCCCGTAAGCTTTATAAACACGTGCAACCTCCTTTTCCGTTTCCAAAGCACCTTGAATGTTGAACATATCACGTGAGGTAGTGATCATTAGTGCCGGTTTAGGTGCCCTGACCTCAAGAAAATCTGCATGATCAATACCTCTGAAGATGGCGTTAAACAGATTTTGTTCTGCATCCTGTGGTCCGATTGTCTGCAACAGCCTGGTGAAATTGGTCAGATAGTTTTCGGGAGCAGCTGCATAGATACGATCGTCAATTGCTGCAATATACGCAGATTGAGTCCCGCCTCCCGACCGTCCTGTAATCCCTATTCTCACAGGATCAACTTCTTTTCTGGTAAGGAGATAATCAACAGCCCTGATGCCATCCCAAATCATATACCGAGCCTGTGAACTACCCGTAATAAATGCCTGAGCACCGGGATAAGAATGTTCAGCGGTAGGTCCGCCAACTATTGATTTACCGGTTTTTGGATCAAAATACTCCAGACGCTCCCCTTGACCAACAGGATCAAATGCAAATACAATGAAACCTTTCTTTACCAGATTTACAATAATATGCAGGTAAATTGCGCTGCGGTATCCTTCTTCCGCATGACCGCTACAGTAAATAACAACAGGAGCTCTACTACCTTTCTTGAGTTCATTGGGAATGAACATTGAGGATGTTACGTAAAATTCTGGCTGAGATTCATAAATTATATGCTCAATTCGGTAACCATCTTTTTGGATTATCCTTGGGATCTTGGCATTTAATGGTGTCTTTTCAGGAAATGAACCAACTATATCTAAAAGTGTTTTTTTTACCCATTTCTGTCGTTGTTGCCAATCGGATAAGGTATTAAAGCCCGAAATCGCATCATTTCTTTCTTTGAGAATGTTAATGGCATGGCTCGCAAGATGATGATAAAATGCGTTGGGAGCATCATTGTATTGAAGCCAGTTATTCCTTATCACATCAAGTTCATTCTGGGCATTCATTATGTTGATTGAGATAGAAATGACCAGAGTAAGGGAAAACAAGAATTTAAAAACAATTGAATATCCGTTAATTTTCCTACAAAGTCTATTTTTCATCAGTTTATTATTTTGGCATTTTTAAATGCGGTAACTATTTCATTCTTAAATAATAGGCTTGTTTTTATAAAACGGCGGGTACCAGCCGGTAACCCGAAATTATCTCCTATATTGGAGTAGAAATTATTAACCATGTGTTTACAAATTATATCAATCTTAAACCATTTTAACCTGCTTTTGAATGCGTTCAGGTTGCTTTTTAGTTCTTTTTTATGTGTTTTTACGAATTTTGCACACTAAACTATTTTTAATTACTATATCGCATATTGTTTTAAAAAATAATATATATGCAAATATGTTTGCATATCAGGTACATAGATTTGGTATCCCGTACGTTACCATGTTTCTGTATTTGACAAAAATGGAGGGGGTTTATGGATTTCCGGGAGTTTTATTGATTCTATTTTAGGAAACCTACCCAATTAAACCATGCCAGATAAAAATTACTTTTTTCTCAGTTTTTTGTTTTTACTTCTATGATATTGGATTAGGGAACATACCCGTTTCCGTTTCCATTTCATTAATTGAAGTTGTCGGAGTAAATTTTTTAAAAGTAATATCTGCAACTATGTCTGAATTTTCAGTAATTATGACCGGCGAATTGTCAACGGTAATAATAATCTTTCTGCCTTCCATCGTATGAGTTTGAGAAATGATCTTTCTTCCGGACTTCAGCGTAACTTTAACCGATTTTGGTTCATAGTTTTCTCCTAACTCCAACCTGAATGTTTGCATTTTCATCTGACCATATTTTATCTCTATTTTTGACACTTGCTTACCAGATGTCCTGTTTTGAGAGAAAAGTCCCCAACCTTTCGCTGATGTGAATGCTGATTTGAAGTTTTCTGGGGTAATTTTAGGTGCAAATCCTATCATGCCTTGTGGGCCGTGGTATTCAAAGCCACAAGCTGCCAGAAATACTCCATAACTTGCCATCGCCCTTGCATAGTGATCGCCACATTCCACTTCGTTCCAAGGATTTCTTTTGGATGCATGATAGCGGTCATGAATGGCTTTGGTTACAGCAAGTCCCTTTTCCAACATTCCTTCCCAAATCATGTGACCGGCAGCCTGATATTCAAAGCCGGTCATACATTCATTGAAATAAAAGTCATAGCTGACTTTCACGCGCTTGGAATCACCTTTTGGCCAGGAACACATAAGTAAACCGGCTTCACCTTCCATCGCATAAACCCTTCCTGAACCTTGTGTTTTCCGGTATAGGCCTGCATCCAAAGCAAAATTGTATTTCCATAGAGATTCGAGCGCGGTCTTTGTATTTTTTTCACTTAAAACCCTATCAAGCCCGACCTGAAAAACCCAGCTTTGGCCAAGAACCTGATCAATTTCGCAGCCGTTATATGAACCAACTTCCCCAGCTTTGCCAGGTTCACCTGTCTGGTAATAATATTCTCCGTTGAAGAGTTGTTCATCGATGTTTTTCATTCCTTTTTCGATAATCTGGCGGCATCGTGTGGCAAAATCTGGCTCCCCCATTTCGGTAGCCATGGCTTCACCGGCACGTAAAGCTGCCAGATAGATTGAGCTAAGCCATGAGATTTTACCAAACCACGGACGATCGAGCGTGTTCATCTGATCTCCTTCCAATATTCCGTCATTGTTCGAATCACGGCTAAACAACGGGTTAAACATTAGTTTGATCTTATTCCAATTGGTTTTTAGAAAGGTGTTATCTGCTGACATTTGGTGTTCACGATAAATGCGCAAAATGGTTCCCGACTGGCCGTCAATCGCCAGTCCCTTATCATACTCACCACGAAATCCACTTATTCCTGTTTCCTGATTGAGTGAAAGTCCCAGATCAACGCGTTGCCGGGTGTCCCGTTCGATATCGGGGAATATCCGCGCCATTGCCTGAGCATAATGCCAAACGTGGGTACATGTTCCCTGACAACATCCAACACCTTCCCAAGCCCAGAAACGCCCGTTTGCGTAACGATAGCAAGTGCTTGTGGCTAAGGTCGAAGTATTTACAAATGTACGGTCGAGGAACCAGAAAGGCAATGTTGAATTGTACCAGGTATCCCTCCATAATTTAGTCAATTTGTCGAGCCTGTCGAAATTTGATGAAACGTAGTTGGCAACCGAAAATGCTGAATTAAATTTATTGGAATAATAACGTCCGGAGCCTACTTTATTATCCACCAGATTGGGAAAAAACCAGCTTATCAGAAAGGTAACCTTGGAGGATTGCTTTGGTGCCAGTATCAGTTTGCGTCCCAGCTGACCGCTCGTTTTTTCGCTTAAAATAGCATTAGGCTGATTGTTTTCAACAATTTCGGCAGGATTGCCGAGTAGTGCCAACCCCATTGTCCCATAATCGGGCAAGTTTTCCATGTTGGTTGAAGCACCCGGGCTATCACTAAATGTAATTTTCCCGATACCAATATTCCCCCAACCGCCCTCAAAAGAATCAACAATCTCAAGATGAGCCTCCCTGCCTGTAAAATCTTTCACATAAAAAGACTGAAGTGTCATTTGGTTATTGTCCTGACCTGCCATTGTTTGTACGACCTTGCTATCTACAATCAGGTTGATGCAGGTTTGTCCTTTATGCGAACCACCGCCGATCTGGAAATTAATGTAATTTCGGTCTATGGTAAACAAATTGCTGATTAGTTTTCCTTTAGCTTTGTCTTTATCTTGCGTTGAAGTGCCCGGGGCTGTGGCATGTGAGTTGACCACTTGTTCGGTATCACCACCTACATCACCCTGATATGAAGGAATGTCTGTTTTCTTGATTGGTCCGTTTCCGAAAGCAGTTCCTTCAGCCGTCCAATTGGTGTAGCTTGTTTTATTCCAGTCTTCAAAAGTTTTATCGGGACGCTCATTGCCAGTAATTACGTCTTTCTCTACAGAACATTCCAGAAAAGTAAATCCGTTATTGTTAATTATTTTGTTAATGCGTTTACCACTGAATGTTGCGCGGTTGTCCAGACAAACTCCATTTTCGAGCAACCCGGTCAAATTTGCGTCAACAGGTTTAGATGATGTATTTTTGACCGTAAATTGCATAATTACAACAGGCAGACCAGAGTCGTCGGAAGCCAGAGGAATAAAGGGAGAAAAAGCTTCAAGCGTAATTTCAACGGGAATAGTGTCATCTTGGTAATTTATTTCGCCAATAGGGTATTGACCTTTAAAGCTTACGTTTGCAAATCCATTCCTATCGATAGACCAGGTTTTTCCGGCAATCGAGATTGTGAAGCTTTGTTCAAGTGGATAGTCAGGTAATAGAGGATTGGCATAATTACGGTCACCGGTTCCATGCTTTTTATTGAAAATGTCCCATCTCCAAAGGCGACCATCTCCGCCAAGATAAACTTGTCCGGTGCAGATTCCGCCAACAGGCATTCCGATGTAATTCAGTTCACCTCCCTTGTAAATGGTTGGTAAACCATGATCGTACAATGCTTTGACCCACGCTTCATTTAATTTTTTATCTATGGGTACTGCCTTGTTTAAATCGGCCACATTAAAGGGACCTGCCATAACCGATAATCTTGAAATACTTAAACCTCCAACCAACATACTGATTGATTTGAGAAAATTGCGGCGTTGAATATGGATCTGAGGTGATTGAGAATCAGGACCATCAAATGAGTCTTTATTTTCCATAATTTTTTGGATTTTATTACATTTCATAATGTAAAATTAACTATTACAACTTGTAAAACAAATGGACTGTGAGACTAATCCGGCAATTGTACATTTATTTTTTACATACGCCTTTCCATTTAATAATTGGTTTGTATGTCTTTCCTGAATTATTGTTTTCACTTTCGGAGGATACAAATCAGGTGCATGAGCGGCAAAGTCTTTTTATCCAATATTTATCCCCTCCCAATTACTTGGAAAACAAAACACTTTTGTTATTTTCCGGCAAATAGTCTCAACTAAATTATATGTATCTCAACTAATAAGTGGATCAACTATCAGGTTTTTAAATAGTTTATAAGATGTTCAAAATAGATTCCTTTTTTAATTCGGGGGTGGAGAGTTGGGAGAAGTTACTTTTTGGTATTTCCCACCTAAAATCTTATCTTTGTATTCAGATTTTTAGCACCTAAAAACAGTTTCGTATGTATCAGCCAATTACTACAAGCAATTACACTTTCGAAGATACCATTCGGGGCAATTATTTATACGTTGATAAAACTGAATACTTTTATCAACTAGTTAATGAAGAAAAGGGCTTCTATTTTCTTTCCCGCCCCCGCCGTTTTGGAAAATCGCTTTCGGTGTCAATCCTTAAAAATATTTTCAAAGGCAACAAAGAACTGTTTAAAGGGCTGAAAATATATGATATGCCCTACGATTGGAAGCCATATCCTGTTATTAACCTGAATATTTCACAGGCACCGTGCGAGTCTGCTGAGATTCTTAACGAAGGTCTTTGTACTTTGCTTCATAAATCGGCTGAAGAAAACGGATTGAAGCTTTCGGGACAAAAACACTCAGGATTGCTATTTGGGGAATTACTCGACAAAGCATCGAAAATTGGCAAAGTAGTCATCCTTATAGACGAGTACGACAAACCGTTGGTCGAAAATATATATGCACCCCATATCGAAGAAGTCCGGCAGGTATTGGAAAACTTCTATATCAACATAAAAGCTTCGGACGAGCACCTGCGGTTTGTATTTATGACGGGTGTGACCAAATTCTCGAAGGTGTC